>JANOOK010000086.1:0-61193 GCA_031421275.1 Sphingomonadaceae bacterium | reverse complement strand
AGCCACCTTCGCCTTGAAAGCCGGACTGTGGTTCCGGCGTGTTCGCTTCGTCATCTGATCTCCTGTTCGGCAGCCATCCTGGCCGCCATCAGGCAGAAACTCCACTTAGCCGACTGTGCAGATTAGCCGAGCCACCTCTATCAGCTGGAAGACGACGCCCTGTGGGTCGCTTACGGTGGCGAACCGACCGATCTGCGGAATGTCCATCGGTCCGAAATGCACCTTACCGCCGAGCTGCTTCACCTTATCGGCCATTGCATCCACGTCGTTCGCGGCGAAGTAAATCACCCAGCCGGGCATTCCGTCCATACCCGGCGGCGGCGTCATCAGCCCTGCAACGCCTTGGCCGTCGGGCGCAGTGGCGATGCGGTAGCCGCCATGCTCGGCTGGGGTGATGCGGCGATCTTTCAGCCGACTACGTCGACGTAGAAGTCCTGCGCTTTGTCCTGGTCGTCGGTGGTCAGCTCAAACCAGATCGGGGTACCGTTGAGATTCGCTATGTTCTATTTCCTTGTTGAGGGGCGATTACAGGTAGTCAGTGTCGAGGATCGCCGCGAAGCTGGAGACCTGCACTGCCGTTTCGGCACGTCGCGATAGCCGTCCTTCACTCCCAGCTTCTCCGGGACCATGAACTCTTGAACGTCTGTCATGCCACTTCATCATTTTTTCTGCTTGTCGAGCCACGCCTGGATCTCGGCGGCGGCGAGCCAGTGAACCCGGCCATCTGGGCGGCTAGCGCGCGCTGAAAGGCAGGCCGCGCGATACCGCGCGCCATGTACGCGGCGAGGTTGTCGTATTTCTCGACCAGTCCCGCGTCCTCGACGATACGCAGCACCGCGACCATGAGCAGATCGCCGGCGGTGAAGGGATCGCCGTCGCTCCAGGTTTCGTTGCCGAGCCGATCCGACAACGATTTCAGGCGCTCGTGGATGCGCTGCTCGACAGCGGCCTGGCGCGGCTTCGACCATGGCTGGTCGGCCTCGAAAATCGTGACGAAAGCCAGGTCCATGATCGGCGGCTCAACAGTGTTGAGCGCGGCGAACATACACTCGATGGCGCGGGCGCGGGCCGCGGGATCGTCGGGCAGCAGACCGCCGAAACGCTCGGCGATGTGCAGCACGATTGCGCCGGATTCGAACAGCGAGACGTCGCCGTCCCGAGAGGTGGCGACCTGGCCGTCGGCGTGCACGGTGCGGCGGCTGCTTCTGCTCGCCCTGCGCAAGATAGTCGACGTCCTAGGGCTGGCCGACTTCCTCGAGCGCCCAACGCATACGCAAGTCGCGGACCTGCCCCTTCGCGAAATCGGGCACCCAATCGTAGAGGGTCGATGGTCGGTTTGATCATCGTTTTATCTCCCTAAGGTCGTTTGGGGCAGCATCGTTCGACGGTCGAAAAGTTGGACATCAGGATGGCGGCTGTCGTGAAGAAGGCCCGCTCACCGCAGGAGATATTTGCGCATCTGCGGTCTCCTGGCTCGCCGCCTCGCGCTCAGGCCGTTATCGGTAGCAGCGCCAGCACCCGCCGGTCACGTAGCAACAACCCTCCCCACATCACTGCGCCGAAGTAGATGCCGAACAGCGTGTTGGTGACGAGCGGCATTTCGGCGCGGACGTTGATCGCAACGGCACCGCCGAGAAAGCCGCTAGGCTGCCAGCCCGACGAATGCTGCGCGCTTGTCGCTGGCCTGGACCGCGTCCTCGGTCAGCATGCGGCGGATCGCATAAGGCTCGCGCGAGTACGAATGCTGGATCGCCTCCCATACCGCATCCTGCCGCTCGTGATCGCAGCTGATGGTGAATGCCATCAGCTGTTCAAGCCTCATGTCGTCCTCGGCATAGACGTCGAGCAGCGCCGGCGACACGCTGGCGAGCCGCAGCCGTTGCTTGACGACGGCGGGCGTGACGAAGAACGCGGCCGCGATCTCCTCCGCGCCCATGCCCTGCTCGCGCATCGCCAGGAACGCCCGGAACTGGTCGAGAGAATGCAGCGGCGCGCGATGGACGTTCTCGGCGAGGCTGTCCTCCTCGGCCGAGCCCGCCGCGAGCGGCCGTTGACGATAACAGTTGTGACTTTCCCCCGTCACAGTGTTGTTGGTGCTGGCCGGCATCAGCACAGGGTTCATGTGAGGAGCCGCGTGGCCGCGCGATGATCGGAGTTGTGATAGCGTGGTCATGCCGCCGACCTTCGTCGCCTTAGCGGCTGTTTTCTTCAATCGATGCCGCTTTAGCTCGGCTCAGATCGGAAGTGAGCCGCGCGACCAATCAAATCCGTCATTTGTGTCGCTGCATGCAGGGTCAGGGGATGGTGCGTCGACCCCGGTCGCGGTGAGATGAAGGCGACCATGTTCTTGGCCTCCGCAATTGTGTCATCGGGCACCACTGCGAGCAATGCGATTAGCAGATTCTCCAGTGCTATCACGCGGATACGTAGCTGGACGAGTTCGGTGTTGGTCAACTCGGGAATGGGTGGCTTTCCCGAAAATCTGTCTTCCCACGCGCCGCAGGGTCCGGCGCCCCCCTCGTTGTCCCACGTCGACAGTGCCATTCGCCGTCGCTCGGACGACGTCAGCGCCATATCGTCTGTGTTCGACATGTCAGGTTACTCTCTATTTTGTCGCGTCGAGCCGGATAAGGCTCCGATCACGGTCACTCGTAGTTCACAACGATCTGCTCGAGTGTTGAGGGCCGCAGTCTCGATGCGCGTATTCAAACATAGGTGCTCAAGCCATTTTGAGATCCGAAACGTTGAGCGCTGAAATGCCCCGCATCGATCGGAACTCTGCAAATGCTCATCCAGCCGATCGATTATTTCCTGCTCGTATGGTTCGTTCTGGCTGCTGCGTCGACGCTTTATGTTGCGGTCGATCAGTACCGCAACAATCCCGAGCCGGTGGTGATGAAATGGGGGTTCATCCTCGTCACGCTCTACACCGGACCGCTCGGACTGCTGCTCTATGTGCTGGCCGACAAGGAGCCGCATCCCGGTACGCACGAGGAGTTCATCAAGCCGCTGTCGAAGCAGGGCATCGGCTCGACGATCCACTGCGTTGCGGGCGACGCGACCGGGATCATCGCGGCGGCGGTCATCACCGCGACGCTCGGCCTGCCGATGTGGATCGACCTGATCGTCGAATACGCCGCGGGATTCTCGGTCGGGCTGTTCGTCTTCCAGGCGCTGTTCATGCGGTCGATGATGGGCGGCACCTATTTCGAGAACGTCCGCCGCAGCTTCGTGCCAGAATTCATCAGCATGAACTTCATGATGGCGGCGATGGCCCCCATCATGACGCTGCTGATGATGAGCCGCGACATGCGGGCGATGGACCCGACGCAGCTCGTCTTCTGGGGCGTGATGTCGCTCGGCATCATGGCCGGCTATGCGCTCGCCTATCCGTCGAACGTCTGGATGGTCGCGAAGTCACTGAAGCACGGCCTGATGACCGTGCGCAAGCCGGGAACCAGGTTCGCCGACGAAGCCCCGAAGCCGGCCAAGGACGACAAGCCGACCGACCCACACGCCGGGCACGACATGGCGGCGATGAAGTCCGGTGGGGCCGAGAAGTCGAAGCCCCACGACATGGCGGCGATGGAGGGCAAGTCCGGTGAAGGCGGCGACGCTAAGAACGCCGGCGGCGGCCACGAGGCGATGCAATCCGACGCGACGCGGCCGCAGGTCTTCGCGCTCGGCATGGTCTCGGTCGTCGCGCTGGCGGCCGGGATGATCGCCCCGGCGAACTCGGTGAACATGCGGCTGTCGTCGCGCGACGTCGGCGATTCGATCATGCCGCCGGGGATGATCATGGACCGGACGACCCCGGCCGACGCGATGCGCGACATGGCCGCCGCCAATCCGAACGACGTCCGCGCACGCTACGGCCTCGGCGTCCGTGGCGACCGTCCGCTGGCTTTCCGCATGGAGAACGGCGTCAAGGTCTTCGACCTCAAGGCCTCGGTTATCGACTGGACGATTCTGCCCGGCGTCAGCGTCGTCGCCTACGCCTACAACGGCCAGGTCCCCGGGCCGCGCATCCACCTCCGCGAGGGCGACCGGGTGCGGATCGACGTCCACAACGCGCTGCCCGAGATCACCACGGTCCACTGGCACGGCCTGATCGTGCCGAACCAGATGGACGGGCCGGCCTACGTCACCCAGGCCCCGATCCGGCCCGGCGGCAGCTACAGCTACGCCTTCACCGCCGTCCAGCACGGGACCTACTTTTATCATCCCCATGCCAAGCCCGACCGGACCCAGGCGCTCGGATTGTACGGTGCGCTGATTATCGATCCGGCCGACCCGGCGACCGAGGTCAGGGCCGATCACGAGTACGTCGTCCAGCTCCAGGAGTGGCTGCTCCGCGAGGGGCTGACGTTCCCGGCGATGCCGATGGAGGGCGGCTTCGCCAACTATTTCACGATCAACGGCAAGGCCTATCCGGCGACCGAGACGATTCCGATGAAAGTCGGCGAGACGCTCAAGGTCCGCTTCATCGGCACCAACAACGGCATGGTGCACCCGATGCACATCCACGGCGGCCCGTTCCAGGTCGTCGCGATCGACGGCGAGACGCTCGCGCCGGCGCAGCGCTACATGGCGGACACGGTGCTGGTCGGTCCGGGGCAGCGCTACGACGTCGTCTGGACGGCGCGCAAACCCGGCAAGTGGCTGATCCACTGCCACATCCCGCACCACACGGCGAACAACAACGTCGAGACGCAAGGCGGCGGCGGGCTCATGGCGGTGATCGACGTGCGCTGACCGGCGCGATTCGGGCAGAGCTCGACACGGCGGAGCCGCAGCGCATCGCCGACGACGCCGACCGATTACAGCGCCGTCGCGGCGGCGGCGCGGGCGGGCGACAGCAGGATGCGGCATGGTCGTCGATCGATCGACGATCGTCCCGCAAACCGGATCGCGCTCAGTCTTTCCGGCGTCGCTCTCCCCGCCGCCGCAACAGCCATGGCCCGGGGCTTCGACGTCGGTCGTCAGGACGTCGGTCGTCAGGACGGGCATTTCTGGCTCGGTCATCGCGCCGCTCCGTCACCGACGGCGGCAGCCGAACCGTCGTGGGGAAGCGCGGCCGCCGATCGCGGCGATCGCTCGTCGTTCCTATTGGGCCGACTTGCCGTGCTTGGACAGCCACGCTTCGAGCTCGGCTATGTCCTTCTCCTGCATCATGACATACCTCTGGGCAATCTCGCGCGTCTCCCTGTCCTGCGCCTTGGCGACGGCGATCTTCGACATGGCGATCGCGCCACGGTGATGCTCGATCATCTTGCGCGTGAAGGTTTCCGACGCGTCGCCTCCCGTCGCCATCATCATCCGATGTTGCATCATCATCGACGCCTCGGCGTAGGGGTTGGCCGGCGTGTTCTTCATCATCGCCATGTGGTCCATGCCCGCCATGCCGTCGCCCATCTTCATATTGGGAGCCATCTTCATGGCCGGGTCCATCTTCATGTTCGGGTCCATCGCCTGGGCGACGAGGGGCGAACCGGCCATAAGTGCCGTCAGGATCAGGATGTTACGCATTTCAGTCTCCTTGGATGAAGTCGGTTGAACGAACAGTGGCTAGAACCAGGCCCGGATGCCGGCGCGTAGCGACCAACCGCCGGGATTCTCGCCGTCGAGCCGCGCCAGCCGCGCCGTGCCGCCTAGCTTGCTCTCATAGATCGCGGCGAGGTACGGCGCGAACTTGCGGCTGATCTCATAGCGGGTCTGGATGCCGGTCTCGACGATCGAGAACCCCGACTTCACCCGCCGTTCGGGAGCGTCGGTCAAATAGAGATCGGTCTCGAGCGTCGGCGAGACGATCAACCGGTTGGTCATCAGCAGGTCGAAGCTCTGCTTTAGCCGCACGCTGACATCGCCCTTGAAGCCGATGAAGGCATGGAGCTGGGTCTCGAGGCGATATGGCGACAGGCCCTGAATGCCGATCACGGCGTAGCCACGATGATCCGGTTTTATGTCATAACGAATGCCGCCCTGGACGTCGAAGAAGGTGAAGGCGTTGCGGCTGTAGAGCGCCTGGAACTCGGCCTGCTCGACCCGCGGACCGTTCTTCTCGCCCTCGCTCTTATACCAGAATTTGTTGAAGTCGCCGCCGACCCAGCCTTCGGCGTCGTAGTTGCCGACGTCGCGACCGCCCTGCCGCGAATAGTCGGCCTCGATCCGGTTGTAGGTGTACGTCCGCTCATGGTGGCCCATGCCGCCCATGTCGATCTGCTGCGCCATCTCCGCCTTGTCCGCCGGTGCCGGTGTGCCGGCGGGGACCTCGACCGACTGCGCCGCGAGCGGAGCGGCGACCAGCACCGCGGCGGCGGCGAGGAGCCGCATCAGCGCGACCCCGAGGGGCTCATCCCCGGCATCGCCGGCATGACGGGGCCGGGACTGCCGTCGGGCTTCGCGACCGAGGCAACGACGAGCTTCTGCATCATGCCGCTCTCCATATGGTAGAGCAGGTGGCAATGCAGCGGCCATTCGCCCGCTTCATCGGCCGTGAGCAGGATCGACTGCGTCTTGCCGGGGGCGACGGTGACGACGTTCTTGTCCGGCAGCCGGTCCATCGGCTGGCCATTCTCGACCTGGAAGAACATGCCGTGCAGGTGCATCGGGTGCGCCATCATCGTCTCGTTGACGAAGGTGATGCGGACGCGCTCACCGAAGTCGACCTTGATCGGCGGCGCCTCGCCGAACTTTGCGCCGTTGAGCGTCCAGATGTACCGCTCCATGTTGCCCGACACCTTGATGACGATGTCGCGCGTCGGTGCCCTTGTGTCGTGCTGCGGCGTCAGCGACCGCAGGTCGCGGACGGATAGGACGCGGGCACCATAGGGCGCACCGGTCGCCCAGCCGAAGACGCGGCCCGAGCCGTCGGTCTGGCCTTCACGCGCGAGGGCGGGCATCGACATGCCCGCCATTCCCGCCATGCTGTCGCTGCTGCCGGTCATGCCCGGCAGGCCGCCGTCGCTCATCGCCATGCCGTTCATCGGAGCGGTGGTGTCGGCACCCATGCCATAATCGATCCTGGGGTACGGCGTCCGACTGCCACTGCCGGGCGCGACGACGGCACTGCCGACCAGCTCCAGTGCGGCTGTCGCCGCCTTGGCAGTGGTCTTGCCGCCCATGTCCATGCCGGCCATCGAGCCTCCCGTCGTGTCCGTGCCGGCCATGGCAGCGTCGGGTTTGGCGGCGGTACCCTTGGCCTGGGTCATGTCCATTCCCGCCATCTCGCCACCGGACTTGGCGGTCGTCGCCTTCGCCGGGCTCATGTCCACGCCGGGCATCGATCCGGCGGACGTGTCCATTCCGGCCATTCCAGCGACCGCCTTGCCCGGCTTGCCGCCCATCGCCATGCCGCCCATGCTGCCCATCTCGCTCATCAGCAATACTTGGCGCGGCCGGGGAGCGGGCGTCGTCACCGTCATGCCGTCGCGGGGTGCCAAAGCGGCGAGGGCCGACGCCTTGCGGTCGAGCGTCTCGACCCACAATGGATAGGCGCGGTCGTCCTTCGGCTCGACGACCACGTCATAGGTCTCGGCGACGCCGATGCGGAATTCGTCGACCTTGACCGGCTCGACCGCACGGCCGTCGGCCGCCACGACGGTCATCGTCAGGCCGGGCATGCGCACGTCCATGAAGCTCATCGCCGAGCCGTTGATGATCCGCAGCCGCACCTTCTCGCCCGGCGTGAAATGGAACGACGGATTGCGGTCGCTCGGCAGCCCGTTGACCAGCAGCGTGTAGTTGCCGACATCGGCGATGTCGGTCGGGTCCATCCGCATCGTGTTCCACGCGCGGCGGTCGGCGAGCGTCTTCTTCAGCCCGAACTTGCCGACGTCGCGGAAAAACTCCGGCGTCGTCCGCTTGGTGAAGTGGTAATATCCCGAATCCCCCTTGAGATTGCGCAGTATACGCTCGGGGTCGGTCCGGGTGTGCTCGGACAGCAGCACGACCTGGTCGCGGTCGGTCTTGACGGCGATGTCGCTGCCGGACTTGGGGTCGATGATCAGCGCGCCGTACTGGCCCGCCTGCTCCTGCGTCGCCGAGTGCGCGTGGTACCAGTAGGTGCCGGTCTGCCGGAGATTGAAGGTGTAGGTGTAGGTCTCGCCGGGCTTGATCCCGGCGAAGCCGTTGAACCCGGGCGACCCGTCCTTGCCGCCGGGCACGAGCAGCCCGTGCCAGTGGATCGAGGTCGTCTCCTTCAGGTGGTTGGTGACGCGGATCGTCGCCGTCTCGCCCTCGGTGAAGTGCAGCACCGGCCCGGTGATCCCGCCGTTGAGCGTGATCGCCATGTCCTTGCGACCGGGCTCGACCTCGACCTTCTGCCGGTCGATCACGAGATCATAGGACCGCGCGCTCGCGGCACCTGTGCCGAGGATCGTCGCCGTCAGAAGAAGAACCGCAAACCGCCGCATCGTGCATCCTCGCGTGAACGGAGCGCCCGGACACTCACCGTCGCTCACTGGTTTCATAACCGGGCTATACGCGGGGTGCGGGAACGGCCCTCATCCGCGGACACTGCGCGCTGCGGTCGCAGGCCGTCGAGGTCGTCAGCGGCCTCGATAGCCCAGGGACGCGCCAAGCTTGGCGCGGGCACGACCGACGCGCGTCTCGACCGCCTTCTCACTGATGCCGAGAACATCCGCCGCCTCCCGCTGGCTCATGCCCTCGATCGCGGTGAGGACGAGAGGTTCCTTGAGCGAGAGGGGAAGCTCTGCGATGGCGCGTTCGGCCCGCCGCAGCTCGATCGCGTCGCCGGCGGCTGCCTCGGGCGACGGCGTGCCGTCAGCGACATGCGTCACGTCGTCTCCCGCCGGCAGCAGCGCGGAGACCAATCTCCTGACGGTGCGCCGCCGCGCCCAGTCGCGCGACTTGTTGATGGCGATCCGGCGGGCCCAGCTCTCGAACGGGCGTTGCGGGTCGTAGCGGCCGAGCGACGACCACAGAGCGACGAACGTCTCCTGCAGCAGGTCGTAGGCCTCTTCCGCATCGCCGGTCAGGCGCCGGAGGAGGCGATACAAGGGCTCCTTGTGACGGCCCATCAAATCGCGGAACGCGCGATGGTCGCCGAGCAGGGCGCGGGCGACGAGATCGCCGTCGTCGTCGGCGGCGTTCACGCCGGATCGGCGGTCAGGGCCTTCACCACCGTCCGGTCGAGCGTCGCCGCCTGCGTCGGGGTAAGGACCGCTCGCATGGCGAAGACGTGCTCGATCGTCTCCTTCTGCAACTGACCCATCGCGGCGTGGAAATGATCGACCGCGGCGGTCACCTTCGGACCGTAGCCGCGCTCCGACTGGATCGCGGCCGCCAGTTCGGCGTTGGCCGACCGCATATCCAGCTCCAGCAGGCGCTTGCGCACGGCGAAGGTCGCCTCCAGCGCGTCGATCCGCGCCCGCTGTGCGGCGTCGAGGACCAGATCGTGATGCACCAGCTGGTGCAGCGCCGGCGGCGGTGCCCGGTCGAACATCCTCCCGCCGGCGAACGCTCCAACGAACCCCGCCGCTAACGCGATCAGACCCGTGGCGATCAGCTGGCGGGCCGAGCGTGTCAACGGCCGCCGCCGAGCAGGTTCGAGGGAGCCAGCGTCGCCTCGGGCGTGAACACCGACATGGCGTCGAGCGGTCGCGCCGCCGTCGCGCTGGTGCCGCCGACGACCGTGCCGATGCCAAGCGAGAGGACGATGGCAGCCGCCTGCCAACCAACGGCCACCGCCGGCCTGTCCCGGCGGGCGATCGCCGCCATCACGGCTGGTTCGAGACGATCGAGAGAGATATCGACCGAACGGGTCGAAATCGTCGTCAGCAGTTCATCCAGCGCTTTGCTCATGGTGTCGATCCCGCCCCACAGTCACTCACTCGATGATACGCGCCGTCGTCCTTGAGCCCTCAGCCTGAAAATCCCATATGGCGATGAGGGACGCGTGACCAAGCCGCGTATTGTCCTGCAGGCGCAACGTGCTGAAGGAAAGACGCATGAAGACACTACCATCACTCGCCACATTCGCGGCCGCGACGTTGGCGTTCGGCGCCGTGGCGACGGCGCACCCCAAGCTCGTCGCTTCCATGCCGGCGGCAAAGTCCAGCGTCGCAGCACCAAAGACGATCATGTTGAAGTTCAACGAGAAGCTGATGCAGCAGTTCACCGGTCTCGACCTGACCAAGACGTCGATGCCGGGCGCGCCGAACAAGCCGATGAAGATGGCCGGGTTCAAGACGGTTGTCGGCGGTGACGGCAAGACCGTTACAGCGCAGCTGCCGAAGCCGCTGACCACCGGCGGATACCGGGTCGACTGGCACGCGGTCGCCGCCGATACGCACCGGATGACGGGCGCGTTCACCTTCACCGTCCGCTGATGGCCGGCGCCGATCCGCTGGCGCTGCTCGTCCGGCTCGGACTCTACCTCGCGCTCGGCACCGCGTTTGGAGTACCGCTGTTCGCGCTCTACGCGCAGGTCGCGGGTGCAGCAGAGCTGCGGCGCATGCTCCTCTCGGCCGCCGTTATCGGCGTCGCGCTCTCGGTCGCCGGTTTGATCCTTCTTGCGGCGTCGATGGCGGGCATTCCCGCGGCGTCGGTCGACAGGGCGGCGGTCGAGGCGATCCTGTCGCTTCCGGCGATCGGCACGGCGGTGATGATCCGGATCGGCGCCCTGCTGCTGCTCGCCGTGACAGCCTTCGCTATCCGGCGAGCGCGATCGCTGGCGGTCCTCGGCGTGGCGTTCGGGGGAACCGCGCTCGCCAGCCTCGCCTGGACCGGGCACGGCAACATCTCGGAGGGACTCTGGGCACCCGTCCATCTCACCGCCGATGTTATCCACCTGCTCGCCGCCGGTGCCTGGCTCGGCGCGCTGGTTGCACTCGTTGCCCTCGTTCCGCGACCCGCGGGCAGCGTTGATCGGGAGCACGTCGCGCAGACCCATGCCGCGCTTGCCGGTTTCTCCGTGGTGGGATCGGTGATTGTCGGCCTGATCGTGGTCAGCGGACTGGTGAACTCATGGACCGTGATCGGCGTGGACAACGTCGGAGCGCTGTTGACGACGGTGTACGGGTGGCTGTTCATTGCCAAGCTGGCGCTGTTCACCGCGATGCTCGGACTGGCTGCGGCGAACCGCTTCCGGCTGACCCCTGCACTGGAGCGCGCTGCCAGCGAGCCGTCGCGTCAGATGAAGGCGCTCCGCACCAGTCTCGTCGTCGAGACGTCCGCCGCCGTGTCGATCCTTGCACTGGTCGCGTGGCTGGGCCTGCTCGCCCCGCCGGGCTCGATGGGATGATTCCGTGGGAAAGTGACGGGGACCATGGCCTCGACCGTTCGGAGCAAGCGAGCCGCCGGCGAGCCTTTCGTGTGCTCGGCGGACTGATCGCGGTTGTCATCGCCGCGCAGCTCCTTAACCTCGGCCTGCAATGGCTTCAACCGCCAGCGCCGCCGCAGCTACTGAGCGATCCGTCGGTGCTGGCGGACCGACGGGCACCGACGCTTGGCGCGGCCCACGCCGACGTGACGATCTACCTGTTCTCGGACTACGCCTGCCCGTCGTGCCGGGCGATGTACCCCGACCTGCTGAAGCTCGTGGCGTCCGATCACCGGGTCCGGATCGTCTACCGCGATTGGCCTGTGCTAAGCCCGCGATCCGTCCGTGCCGCCCGCCTCGCGATCGCCAGCGCCGTCCAGGGTCGCCATGCCGCCTTCGACGAGGCCGTGATGCGGCACGGGGGATCACTCGACGAAGCAACGCTACAGTCGGCGGCGGTCCGCGCCGGCGTCGATTGGTACCGGTTGCTGTCCGACTACGCCTCCCACCGCGGCGAGATCGACAGCCTCATAGCCGACTCTGGGCGCTACGCACGGGCGTTCGGCTTCGTCGGAACGCCGACACTCGTGATCGGTCCGTACCTCGTCGCCGGCAGACAATCGCGGGAACGTCTGCGCGAACTCGTCGACCAAACTCGCGACGGGCTAAACCCAAGAAGACCCTAGATCGAGTGTGTCCGCGCCATCACCCACCCGTGAGGAACAAGGTGCCCACGATGTCCGGCTGCCGACGTCGGTAATCAGCGCGGTCGTACGGTGCCAAGCTATCAGGCGCGCTGACCGGCAGAGCGGAGATTAACGGCGGATAATCGTGCCGTTCAGACGCCGTGCACCCGATGCCGATTAGAACGCTGGACTACTTGGCAAGAGGAGGTTTCGGTGAACTTCAAGACGATCATTGCCGCAATTAGCGTCGGCACCGTTGCTATGGCTCTTCCAGCGGCGGCCTCCGCGCAGACGGCCTTCTACTTCGGCGTTCAGTCTGCGCCGGGCTACGGGTATTACGATGCGCCGCGCTATAGCCGGCACGACCACGAGCACGAGCACCTCGACAACCAGCATGGCGATGTGCACGACGAGCTGGATTATCAGCATGCCCAAGCCCATGAGGAAGGCCTGAACCCGTGGGAGCATGCGCGGCTGCATGACCAGCTCGACTATCAGCACGCGCAGGGCGATTATCAGATCGCGCGCGAACATCAGCGCCAGCACCAGTACAGGTCGTGGCAGCGGAACTACTCGAATTTCGGGTACAACGGATACTACGGCTACTGACCCGCGTTCCCCATATAACTTAACGACGATCAGGAGATTCGACATGCGCAATCTGGCATTGATGGCGATCTGTTCGATGGCACTCGCCGTGTCGTTTCCGGTGCTCGCCCACCCCACGAATGGACATCGCGCTCAACATCAGCAGCTCGACCAGCAGCACGCCGACGTCCACGATCAGCTCGACCAAGCCCACCGGGACGCGCACGAGCAGGGCTTGAGCCCTGACGAGCATGCCCAGTTGCATCAGGACCTGCGCGATCAGCATGCCCAGGCCGATCATCAGATTGCCCATCAGCACCAGCATCAGCACCGCCGGAACTACCGTCGGTCGTACGACTACCGCTACTGATCTCCGGCATGATCGGCTGGAGAGGGCCGTGATGGGGCGAAGTGACGCCGGTCGACGAGATCGTGGTTTCAAGTTGTCGGACATGCTTGGGCACGTCGGCTAACTTGGTAGAACACTGCGCGCAAGGTCACGACACCGTGACCCGCATACTTCGCCCGTTTCTCATTTTGCTCGCGATGCTCGCGATCGTCGGGCAGCCCGCCGCCTACGCCGCCTTGGCGATCACCCCCGCCCACACCAGCGATGTGGGCTCCGCCTGTGCAGGCATGGTCGAGATGCCGGCAGCCACGAAGGCAACTCCGTGCCATGGCCTGACGCTCGAATGCCTCGCGCAGCTCGGCTGTATGCAGGCTTCGGCGTTGCCGAGTCAGCCTAACCGTCCGGCCAAGCCGGTGGCATGGCGGTCCGTCCACTATCCGCACGGCCGGATGGTCGTCATCGGCCTGACCGTCGAACCCGAGGTCTTTCCGCCGATCGCCTGATGCTCGACGAGCCGGTGCGCCGCGTCGTCTTCCGCATCGTCGTCGGTGGAGGAGCGGCTGACGCTCCCGTGCATCCTCGATGTTCATCGTGGTCCAGCGTTCGAACCGGCCGACAGCCGTAGGCACGATCGCCGCTCGTCGGCGGCGATCATGCCACGCGCCGCGCCAAGGCGATCGACTTCATCTCCCGCTCAATCCCGAATGGGGACAGCCATGCGAACTACACTCGCCATGATGTGCGGCGCGATCGTCGGCGCGCCGGCTTTCGCCGCGCCGATGACGTTCGACACCGCGCTGGATGCCGCGGCTTCGGGGCCGAGCGTCGCCGCTCGCGGCCAAGCGGTCGATGCTGCCCGTTCCTCGGCAGTCACCGCCCGCCAGCTTCCTGATCCGAAGCTCGAACTCGGCCTGAAGGATTTTCCGATCGACGGGCCGAACGCCGGGTCGTTCACCCGCGACAACTTCACGATGCAGACCATCGGCGTCGCCCAAGCCTTTCCCAGCCTCGCCAAACGGCGGGCGCAGGCGGGCCGCGCCGCTACCGACATCGGCGCGGCCGAGGCCGCCAAGGAAATCGAGGAACGCACCGTCCGCATCGCGACCGCACTCGCGTGGGTCGACCTGCATTTTGCCGAACAGCGGCTGACCCTGCTCGACCGGCTCGACGCCGGCATCGCCGCGTTGATTGCGACCGCGCCCGCCCGGCTCGCGGCCGGCAAAGCACGGCCGGCGCGGGCGCTCGAACCGCGGCAGCTGGCCGCCGATACCGGCGATCGCCGGGCGGGACTGATCGCCGAAGTCGCCAAGGCCCGTATGGGTATTCCGGCTGTGGTAGCGGCGGGCGACGACGTGCTCGAGATTGCCGCTGGCCAGGCGGTAATCCTCGACGGTGGCGCGGCGACGCTCGATCCGGCACCATCGGCGGCAGCGCTCGCCACCGCGCGCCAGCGGCTCGATGCGCTGGTGGGCCACCGGACCGCAGCACGCGCTGCTGCCGCCGAGGACTGCCGCATGGCCGACGGCACGCGAATCGAAATATTCGCTAATCTCGGGTCGCGCGCCGATGCCGATATGGCGATAGCGGCCGGGGCGGAGGGGTGTGGGCTGTTACGCACCGAACTGCTGTTCCTCGACCGGGCGCAGCCGCCCGACCGCCGCGAGCAGACGACCCAATATCAAGCGATTGCCGACGCGCTGGCGGGCCGCCCGCTGATCATCCGCACACTCGATGTCGGCGGTGACAAGCCCGTCGACTATCTCGACATCCCGCACGAGGAGAACCCGGCGCTCGGATTGCGCGGTATCCGCGTCGGCCTGTGGCGTCCCGAGCTGCTCGAAGCGCAGCTGGCGGCGATGCTGCAAGTGCGGGGCGATTGCCGCATCCTGGTACCGATGGTCGCCAGCCTCGACGAATTGCTCGCAGTGCGCCGGATGATCGACCGGCTCGCTCCCGCCAGCCGCGTCCCTGTCGGCGTGATGATCGAGACGCCCGCCGCCGCGGTCACCGCCGACACGCTGGCGGCGCATGCCGACTTCTTTGCGATCGGCACCAACGACCTCGCGCAATATACGCTGGCGATGGACCGCGGTAATCCGCTGCTCGCCGCGCAGACCGACGCGCTGCATCCCGCCGTACTGCGTCTGATCGCGCAGGCGGTTCAGGGCGCGGCCCGGCACCGCCGCCCTGTCGGCGTCTGCGGTGGCCTCGCCTCCGATCTCGTCGCCGCAGCGATCCTGATCGGGCTTGGCGTCACCGAGCTGTCGGCCGTCCCGGCGGTGATCCCCGAGCTCAAGGCGCAAGTCCGGAGGATGATAATGGCCGATTGCGTGGAACTTGCCGAACGCGCCGTGGCCGCCTCGTCGGCCGCCGCCGTGCGCGCGCTGCTGCCGCGATGAAACGCCCCGATTTCTCCGCCGTCGGCCTGCAGGCGCTTGGCCGGGCGCTGATGCTGCCGATCGCGGTGCTGCCGGTCGCCGGCATTTTGCTGCGGCTCGGTCAGCCGGATCTGCTCGATATTCCGTTCATCGCCGCCGCCGGCGATGCGATCTTCCATAATCTGGGTCTGTTATTCGCGATCGGTGTCGCCGTCGGCTTTGCGCGCGACGGCAACGGCGCGGCGGGATTGGCAGGCGTCGTCTGCTTCTTGGTCGCAACCAGCGGAGCCGAAGCGCTGATCGCGGTCCCGACCGATGCAATCGCCGCGCTGACTGGGAAAGCGCACGACCTCGCGGTAGCCGCGTTCCGTGCCGCCGCGCTCGCCAAGCTCAGCGTACCGCTCGGCATCCTGTCGGGGGTGATCGCGGGGCTGGCGTACAATCGCTTCGGCACCATTCGGCTACCTGATTATCTGGCATTTTTCGGCGGGCGACGGTTCGTGCCGATCGTCAGCGGCCTCGCCGGAGTGTTGCTGGCGCTGGTCTTCGGCAGCGGCTTTGCGGCGCTGGACCACGCCATCGACGCCGTCAGCCACGCAATTACCGCCGCCGGCCCCGCCGGGCTGTTCGTCTACGGCTTGCTCAACCGGCTGCTGCTGGTGACCGGGTTGCATCACATCCTGAACAACGTCGTCTGGTTCATCCTTGGCAGCTTCCACGGCGCGACCGGCGATCTCAACCGTTTCTTTGCGGGGGACCCCGCTGCGGGCGCGTTCATGGCGGGGTTCTTTCCGGTGATGATCTTCGGTCTGCCGGCAGGCTGTCTTGCCATGTACTACAGCGCCCGGCGCGAACGCCGCGCCGAAGTCGGCGGACTGTTGCTGTCGCTGGCGCTGACCGCGATGTTGACCGGCGTCACCGAGCCGATCGAGTTCACCTTCATGTTCCTGGCCCCAGTGCTGTTCGGTGTTCACGCTATCCTGACCGGGCTGGCGATGGTGCTGATGGATGTCTTGCAGGTGCGGCTCGGTTTCGGCTTTTCGGCCGGGCTGTTCGACTATGTGCTGAACTTCGGCCGGGCGACACGACCCTGGCTGCTGCTGCCGGTGGGGCTGTTATATGCCGCGCTATATTATGGGCTGTTCCGGTGGTTCATCGTGCGCTTCGATCTGCCGACGCCGGGCCGCGAGGCGGCGACGGCGGGCAGCGCCGCTCCGATCACCGGTGACCGCGCGCGCGATTATGTTGCCGCTCTCGGCGGCCCCGCCAATCTGACCGCGATCGATGCCTGCACCACGCGACTTCGACTGACCGTTGCCGACCCGACGGCGGTCGACGAGGCGCGGCTCAAGCAGCTTGGCGCGCGCGGCATCGTCCGGCCGTCAGCGCTGGCGCTGCAGGTCGTCATCGGCCCGGCTGCCGACCTGATTGCCCGCGAGATGCGCGACCACGTCGAGGCGATCGGTAACTGGCCAACCTCGCCCGCCACCGATGAATGCGATGCGGCAACTATCGTCGCAGCGCTCGGCGGTGCCGATAACATCGCCGAGCTCGTCGCAATGTCGAACCGCCTGCTGATAACGATGCATGATGCCGGCATGATCGACCAGAAGGCGCTGCAGACGGCTGCGCCCCGCGGGTTCATGTTCGCAGCCCCGCAGATCATCCACGTGATCGTCGGTCCGGGAGCGGTCGGCCTCCGGGAAGATATGCAGCAGATTTTGTCATTCCGGCACGGCTAGTCGAACTGACCGAGTGACCCGGTTGCGGCTGATCTTCTCAGCCAACGTATTGACGGTCTGCTGGGTGATTTGCAGCCCGGGCTGCCTCTCTTGAAACCCGTTCGAAGACGCCAACCAACTCAGCGCGCGAGGCTTGCAGCACGTCACCGGCGGCGACCTCTCGCGGCGACCACAGCCACGATCTGGCGGGATCATCGAACATGTCCCAGTTTGGGAAGAGCCGTTGCGTAACTTCGGTGGTCAGCAAGCGATGGATTTCGAGGTGACGATCGTCAGCAGCAATGCGGCGGTAGGCAGCTTCGATTGCGGAGCACGGTCCTTCGAGGAGCTGGAGATAGATATCGCTCCGGCAGATGAGGGCGCCGCTTATCTCGTCCTGGCGGTTATTTCGTCGAGCATCGACCAGAATTCCATTGAGCGTCGGCGTATCGAAGCCGAATGGCTGCGAAAGGTAAATTAGCTGAATAAGCATGTGCGCCGCTCCTGATGATGCCATGCTATCCCATCGCAGCTATTCAACAAAGACCCCGGCACGTGCCGCGCATCGTTTGCTGCTGTTTCGTGCCCAGGCGGCGAAGTCAGGCGCGCCGCTCAGGCCAACGGCGGGCCAAGCATCGCCACGCCGGGCACCAGCCTCGTCTAGCTCGTTGCCCGAAATTGCCGCTGGTCTCGACACTCGGCCGATGTCCTTCTAGCGATACACATAGAGATGTGGTCGCACTGGGCTGATTTCCGCAAAGCCTCTCGGAACTGAGGATCGCGCGTAGTGACAAAGGAGCGCACCAATCCTGCACAACCGCGAAAGCCTCCTGACGGCGGGCAGGTTGCGCCGGGTCCCGTCGGGGCGGCATCGCGCGTGCCGCTTATCGTTGGCATCGGCGCATCGGCGGGCGGCCTCGAAGCCTTCAAAAGCTTTTTCGGGAACACTGCCGCAGATACCGGCATGGCCTTCGTGCTCGTCCAGCATCTTTCGCCGGACTATAAAAGCATGTTGGCCGAGCTGCTCGGCAAGACCACCGCGATGCCCGTCATCGAGGCGACCGATGGCATCGCGGTCAAGGCTGACTGTGTTTTCGTAATTCCGCCCGATGCAACGATGACGATAGCGGGTGGACGCCTGAAGATCGTCAAGCCCGCCCCGCCCCGCGACCGGCGTCGGCCGATCGATACCTTCCTCCAGTCACTGGCCGAAGATCAGGGCGAAAACGCCATTTGCATCATTCTTTCGGGTACCGGGAGCGACGGAACACTGGGTGCGGCTGCGATCAAGGAGCATGGCGGGCTGACCCTGGCGCAGTCGGAATATGACAGCCACGCGCTGCCGGGAATGCCCCAGAGTGCGGCGGCAACCGGCCAGGTCGACGATGTGCTGGCGGTCGAAGCGATGCCGGCCAAGCTGGCGGCGTACCAGGCGCATCTCAAGGGCGTCGCCGGCAGCAAGGACGGCGAGGGCGTCCGTACCGACGCGGCGTCGCAAATGGCGACGATCATGGGGGCGCTGCGGGCACGCAGCGGCCACGATTTCAGCGAGTACAAGGAGAAAACGCTGGTTCGCCGACTGCAGCGCCGGATGCAGCTGCTGCAGGTCGATACCCCTACCGATTATATCAAGCTGTTCCGCGACCAGCCTGAAGAACTTGATGCGTTATTCCGTGAATTGCTTATCAGCGTCACACAGTTTTTTCGTGATCCCGAGGCGTTCGAAGCTTTGGACGCGACTGTTTTGCAAGGGCTGGTCACCGGCGAACATGCGCGAGACACCGTGCGGGTCTGGGTGCCCGGCTGCGCGACGGGGCAGGAAGTCTTCACGCTCGCGATCCTGCTGCGCGAAGCAATGGATCCGCGGCGTCCGAAGCCCAAGGTTCAGATTTTCGGCACTGACATCGACGATCGTGCGATCGCCATCGCGCGGGCCGGCCGTTTCCGGAAACCCGTAGCGGGCGTTTCCCCCGACCGTCTCGAGCGCTGGTTCATGCAAGACGGCGACGATTATTGCGCAATCCCGGAAATCCGCGAGATGTGCGTGTTCTCGACGCAGAGCGTCATCAAGGATCCGCCGTTCTCGAAGCTCGATCTCATCTCGTGCCGCAATCTGCTGATCTATATCGATCCCGCCATGCAGGATCGGGTCATGCGGACCTTCCACTATGCCTTGAAACCGGACGGACGGCTGTTCCTCGGATCGTCGGAGTCGGTGACGCGTACCACAAAGCTTTTCGCCGCGCTCGACAAGAAGTATCGGATTTTCGAACGGTGCGAAACCGAGAAGCTAACGCTTCCCGAGCTGCCCGGCCCCGGGCCGGTTGGCCAGATACCCGAGCAGCCCAGGAGGCGGCAGCCGGGTTCCGGCGACTCGATCGAGAAGGGCGCGCGGCGCCAGATGGAGAAATATTATCCACCCCACGTGGTGATCGATCTCCGCAACCAGATCGTCCGTTTCTCGGGCGGGTCGATGGGTCGCTATCTCGAACCTTCGCCGGGCGCGCCGAGCTTCGCCCTCTTCGATATCCTGCGCAAACCGCTTCGCCCAGCGGTGCGCGCACTGCTCCTTGAAGTCCACGCCGCCAGCGCGCCGGTCAGTCAAGCCAACTTCACACTTCGTATCGACGGGAGGCCGCACCTGCTGACGCTGATCGCCGAGCCGATGGACGATGACAGCGATCTGATTGTTCTGGCATTTCAGGACAACGGTTCAAAAGTGCCCGACGACGCTACCGGACAAGCGGGCAGAGAGGCAACCGACAACGTGCGGTCGCTCGAGCAGGAGTTGCGGACGACCCGCACGCAGCTCCAGTCGACAATCGACGAGCTGGAGGTCGCCAGCGAGGAAATGAAGTCGTCGAACGAAGAGTATCAATCGGTTAACGAGGAGTTGCAGTCTTCGAACGAGGAGTTGGAAACCTCCAAGGAAGAAATGCAATCGGTCAATGAAGAATTACAGACGATAAATGTCGAAATGACGAGCAAGAACGCGCAACTGACGCGCCTGAACAGCGACATCAAAAATCTTCTCGAAAGTACCGACATCGCCACGTTGTTTCTCGACGAGAAGCTGCGAATTAAGAGTTTTACCGGTGGGATTTCTGATATCTTCAGTATCCGTGCCGCTGATGTCGGCCGCCCTGTCACCGAAATCGTCAGTCTACTGGATTACTCGGACCTTCAGCGCGACGTTAAAACGGTATTGCGTAAGCTGATGGTCACGGAGCGGCGCGTCAGGCGGAAGGACGCCACGATGTCGTTCGAGATGCGCATCCGACCCTATCGAACCATCGATAATGCTATCGACGGCGTCGTGTGCACATTTGTCGACGTAACCGCGCTCGCTATTGCGGATGCCGTCCTTCGCGAAAGCGAGAGACAATTCCACGCGTTAGCTGAATCCATCCCGCAGCTGGCGTGGATCATGGACGCGCAAGGCTATGTTTTTTGGTATAACAAGCGCTGGTTCGACTATACGAAAACGAACCTTGACGACATGAAAGGCTGGGGCTGGAAAAGCGTCCATCACCCCGACGAGGTCGACCGGGTGGCCAACTATCTTCAACAGTGTGTGGATACCGGCGTCGTCTGGGAAGATACTTTTCCGCTACGCGGCGCGGACGGAAAGTATCGCTGGTTTCTATCGCGCGCGGAACCGATCCACGATGAAAGCGGCAAGATCGCCCGCTGGTTCGGCACCAATACCGACATCGAGGAGCAGCGGCGCAGCGCAGAACTGCGGGAACTGCAGCTCAACGAGATGGACCATAGGGTCAAGAACCTTTTCGCCATTGTCGGTGGCGTCGTGACCCTCAGCGCCCGCTCGGCGACGTCTCCGCAGGAGATGGCGAGTACGATCCGGGGACGCCTCGGCGCGCTTGCCACCGCGCATGTGCTGATTCGGGCAAGCAAATCCGCTTCGGAGCCCGAAGACAAATCGACCCTGGAGGCCCTGATACAAGCTGTGCTCGCACCTTACGTCGATTCGGCTGCAACGGATGACGACGCCCGCGTGACGATCAAGGGGCCAAAAGTTCCGATTGGCGGCGATGCGGTAACGAGCCTAGCGCTTGTGCTTCACGAGCTTGCGACCAACGCCGCGAAGTACGGTGCATTTTCGACGCCTAGCGGGTGCGTTCACGTTTCCTGGACCGTGACGAAAAAGAAGCTGACATTGCTATGGCAGGAACGGGGGGGACCTGCAGTCGATGGACCGCCGGCGCGGGAGGGCTTCGGTAGCATGCTTGCCCGGCGTAGCATGAGCGGTCAACTCGATGGCCAGCTGGACTTCGATTGGCAACCCGAGGGCTTGACGGTGCATTTGTCGGCAGCGGCGGAACGGCTGCTGTCCTGAGCGCTTATAACGACCGTAGCCATCCCGCCGCGACAGAGACCAGCTTTTGTTGAAACATGCTCTGATCCTCATCGCGGAAGACGAGCCGTTCATTGCGCTCGATGTCGCGCTGGCGGTCGAGGACGCCGGCGGCGAGGTCGCCGGTCCCGCTGCCAGCGTCAGGGAGGCGCTTGCGCTGATCGACACATTACCCATCGTTGCCGCGATCCTCGACGTGAACCTCGCCGACGGCGACATCACGCCGGTAGCGGAGCGGTTGATTGCAGCAGGCATTCCGATCATTATCCAAAGTGGGATCGGCTTACCGCCAAATCTGGCGGCGCGCTTTCCCGATCTGCCATTCAGCATGAAGCCATGCGCCGCTGCGACGATGGTTGTTCGGCTTGAAGCGTTGATCGCCAGTGCCGGCGGACGGCGTGACCATCGCACGCTCGTCTAAGGCCAGATCGCGGCTACCGCGCCGCTGGCGTTTTTTTTCAGTCACCGGACTCCTCGGTGCGGTCGAGCAACGCCTCGAAATCGCGGATAACGAGGCCGCGGCCCTGTTTGGCGACGATTCCCAAATCCACCAGCCGGCCGAGCGCGCGTGTCACCGTCTCGCGCTGGCCACCGATCAAGGTCGCCAGCTCGGCATGGGTCGGCATGTTATCGATGAAGTCGCCGTCCTCGCTCAGTCCTTGGGCCAACGCCATGCGGGTAAGCTCGGCTTCCACCCGGCCGGGAACACTGACCGCGCTGGCCTCGAACAGCCGGTTGCTGAGCTCCCGGATCGTCTGCGCCATGTCGGTCAGCAGCGCCCGCGCAACACCGGGCACATCGGCGATCATCGCATTGAATGCCGGTGCCGTGATGCTGCCGACCCGCGCCTCCGTCAGCGTGACGATATTTACCGATCGCGGTGCGCTATCGAACGCTGCCAGTTCCCCGAAATAGCTGTGCAGATGCAGACGACGATACCCAACCTCTTGTCCCGAAGCGGAGAAGCGGTTAGCGAGCAGTTGGCCTTCAAGCAATAGGAAGACGTTGGTGGTCGTCGAGCGATACTCGACGACCACTTCGCCGCGGTTCAGATGCAGCGCGCGAACCTGAGTGCAGAGCCGCTCGGCAATGCCGTCGTCCAGTCCGGCGAACAGGGTGAACCGGCGCAGCTCAGCGGCGGTGACGGCACTGGCACTTGTCGGCATCGCGGTGTTCCATCTGGCCTTGAACTTCGATAATTACTGAGCGGCGATGTCCGACAACAATGCCTGTGCCGCCGTGCATTCCGCCCCTTTCGGAGCGTCGGGGAAGCGCGCAAGCACCGGTAGCACGGTATCCCGGGCCTTGTCGCGACAGCCACGCGCCGCGAACATCCGCGCTAGCGACACTGCGCTGCGCAATTCCAGACTTATGGCACCCTGCTGCCGCGAACTGGCGATAGCGCGCTGAAATGCCAGCTCGGCGTCAAGATCATCGGGGCCGGAGATCGCCATCTGGGCGCAGCCAACGAGCCGGTGCAGCTCGGCATCGTAAAAATACTGACCGGTCTTCTGTGCCATGTCCAGCGCCGCCTGCGCAATTGCTCGCGCGGCGTGCGGGTTACCCAGCCTGGCATGGACGTCCGCCATGATCGACATGGTACCCGGCGCGCCCGATGCCGAGCCGACCGACGCGAGCAACGCCATGCCCCGCTCGACTTCGGCAAGTCCGCCGGCATCGCTGTCGATGACCGCCCGCGCCCAGCCTTCGCAAACCATCGCCATGCCGCGGACGAGCGGGATGGCGTGCCGGTCGGAGACCGCAAGCGCCTCGGCCGAAAGACGGCGCGCTCGTTCAGGCTCGAGCAGCATGATCGCGTTGACGCTACCAAAGCCGGCGGCGATACCATGCGAGTAATAGTCGTCGATACTTCGGGCAAACGCCAGGGCATCATCGGCCAGCTGGCGAGCGGCGTCGGGCTTGCCGAGCGCCCATTGTGCCCAGCTGCCGAAGATGCCGGCGCTGACACGCGGATGGACCGCAGCCGCGACGTGCAAGGCCTCGGCTTCGGGGTGTTCGCAAAGCAGCAGCGCCCGCTGGCAGTGCAAGTCTGATCGGCCGAAATGACCCTGCCAGTAGACCACCTGTCCGAGCGTCACCTGCGCTGCCAGCGCGTGCGCCGGACTGCCCGTGAGTTCGCTATACGCGAGTAGTTCGCCACACGCCGCCACTGCATTGTCGAGCTCGCCGGCCACCATCGCGTACCGCGCCACGCCGTACAGCGCCTCGAAATGGCGCGCGGCTGGCTGGCTGGCAGCACGCGACAGTTCATGGGCACGGCGATAGGCCGCACCGACGACGCTGTCGCCGAACGACGACGCCATGCTGTGCGGCACTCCCGAATCGAGCCGGAGTTCGATCTCGCGGGCGTCGCGCTCGGGGCCGTCGGGAAGCTGCTGTAGATGCGACAGGGCGACGGCGAAATCCGCGATCGCCTCGCGGAATTCGGCGCGGGCGGTGGCACGGGCACCAGACCGCGCGAACCAGGTGATGGCGGTGTCGATCTCACCCGCCTCGGCGAAGTGGTGAGCGACGAGCGACGGATGGTCAGCCGCCTGATCGGGGAATATCGTCAGGAGAATGTCGGCGATGCGCCGATGTTCTTCGCGGCGGCGCTGGCGCAGCATGGATCCGGCGGCGGCATCCTGAAGCAGCGCATGGTGGAATGTAAAAGTCGCCCGCGGCAGCACGCCGTCACGGAGCAGGATCTGGCGTCTCACCAGTTCGTCGAGCTCGCTCCGCAGCGTCTTGCCGTCCAGGCCGCTGACCGCCGCGAGCAGTTCATAGGGAAAGCTGCGACCGAGCAGCGCGCCGATTTGCGCCAGCCGTTTGTTGCCACCCAGCCGATCGAGGCGCGCGGTCAGCGAGTCCTGCAGCGACCCCGGGATAGCGTCGGCGCGGATTGGGTCGGAAGCTTGGTCGATAAGCGCGCGCGCCAGTTCCTCGGCGTAAAGCGGCACGCCGTCACAGCGCTCCGTCAACGCCCGAATCCGATCGTCGCTCGCGTCGACCTCACCCAGTACGCTTCGGACGATCGCCTCGGTGTCGACGGCATCGAGCGCACCGACATCGATGATCCGGACGCGGTCGCCCCACGGTAGCGAGCTGTCGGGCCGCACGGTGCCGAGCATCAGCACGGGTTCGCCATCTGCCCGGTCGAGCATCGTCGTTAGGAGTTCGATCGTCGACGGGTCGAGCCAGTGCACATCCTCGACCGCCATCACCATCGGCTGGCGACGGGCGAGGCGCAGCCACCATTCCGCCATCGCTTCGATCGTCCGGGCGCGCTCATCGACGGTAGGGTCGGCCGCGTTCGTCGACGCGATCCCCAGCAATCGGCCGAGCCGATCGACGACGTCCTGCTGATCGAAACCAATCAGCGCCAAGGCGCTGCCGAGCAGGGCACGTTGCAACGCGGGCGGCGCGTCGTCGTCGAGGCCAAGACTGGCGCGAACGGCCTCGATAACCGGCCGAAAGGCGTCCGACCGCTGCAACAGCGATCCATAACACGCGATCCAGCCGTGGCGCTGGCTGCCGAGCCGCTGGCGCAGTGCCTGCACCAGGCGCGTCTTGCCGATGCCGGCCTCGCCGCGCAGCACGATCGCCCGCGTCTGCCCCGTACACACGGTTTCCCACGCTGCCATCAACTCGGCGATCAAGGCATCACGCCCGACGATCGGGCGTCCCGAACCGGCCGTCCAGGTCGCGATGCGGCTCTGCATCCCGCGCATGCGTAGCGGCTGCCAGGTGGCGACCGGCTCGATAATACCTTTCAGGGTGAGACAACCCAGATCAGCCAGCTCGAAAACCCCTGTTACCCGCTGGGCCGTGACATTGCTGACGACGGTGGCACCAGGCACCGCCGCCGCCGCGAGCCGCGCCGCTAGATTGATCGTCGGCCCCGATGCAAGCCGTTCGCGGCGCAGCGTCGAACCGATCGTGCCGATCACCACCGGGCCGGTGTGAATGCCGATCCGCACGGCAAGGTCGGCCGGCCCAAGGTCGACGATTGCAGCGCGTAAACCGGCACTCAACGCCGGCACCTCGCGGGCAATCTCGAGCGCCGCGCTGACGGCGCGTACCGGATCGTCTTCATGCGCGACCGGATAACCGAAATATATCAGCATCCCGTCGCCTAGATATTGTGCGACATAGCCGTCCATGTTGTGGACGATGTCGGCGGCGGTCTGCTGATAGGTTCGCATAATGGCCTGCACGTCTTCTGGGTCGAGGTCGGCAGCCATTTCGGTCGAGCCGACCAGATCGCAGAACATCACCGTCAGCTGGCGTCGGTCGCTGCCGGCCTCCGCTGTATCCGTGGCGGCGAGCTTAACCCCACAACCGCCGCAGAAACTGTCGCCGAGCCCGACGGGACGCCCGCAGGCGGAACAGGCGACCCCGAAGTCGGTCACTGCCGAACCGGCGGAAACCGCGCTTCGACCAGCGCGCGGCAATAGCGCATCACCGATTCGACCAAGCCGAACGCCATCAAGCCGTTGACGTAATAGGTTTGTCGGGTGCCCTGCATCGCCTCGACAAGGTCATACCAGCCTTCGCCGGTTCCGTCGAAATCTGCCATCGCGGCCGGGCTGACGTGCGGAAAATACGCGGGCCATTGCTGCTGCTCGACCGCGGCATGCCATTGGCCCTTGCCACCGGCGGTGCAGGCCAGGTTGCAATCGGCTTCGGCCAGCGCCAGCACATTTGGCTCCGGGGTGCCGCGCGGGACGGGAGCATAGAATAGCAGCAGGTCGCTGTCCGGCCATTGCTTGCCGAAGATCCATGGATGGCCGGGCTCCGCGGGATAGGCACCCTTGTCATCGGCAGTTGCCGCCAGCTCGACAACGACTTGATAGGGGAAGTCGGGAACCCGGGCGGCGATGAGCCGGAAGTCATTGTACGCAATGGCACCGGTGCCGAACAATCGTTGCTCGGCGGGGCTCGCGTCCAGAAAACTCAGCGCCGCATCGAACGGCATCGCGAGCACGAGCGTATCGAAATCGCGCGTCTGAACGACGCCGTCCTGCTCGCTGGTGACGTCGACGCGCCCCGGACTGCGCACGACCCGGGTGACGGTGGTCAGCGTTTCGACGCTCAGGTCTGCGGCCGCCGCAATCCACAGATTGCCGAAACCGCGCGCCACCCGTTTGGGCCAGCGCTGGGGGATACGGAGCCCGGTCAACAGCATCGAGAAAAAGCGGCTGGCATCGAGATATTTCAGCGCATAGGGCGCGGCGATCTGGTCGAGTTCACCATAGCAGAAAGCCGTGACGGGGATCATGAACAGCTTCCACAGCGGTTGCAGGTCATGGCGTCCGAGCCAGCTCGCGAAGTCGGTCATCAGGTCCGGGAACGCGGCGACGCCGACGAACCCCGGCTGGGCGACGACGCGCCGATAGCGGAATTGCAGCCACAGATATTTCAGCGCCGCGCCGGCGAAGGCGAACATCGAATGCCCGGAGTTGACCACCTCGGTGGCAGATACGACGGTGCCGGTTTTTACCGACAGCATCTGCTGATGCTGAAAGGCCGTATCGGTCACGAGCGCGAAGCCGAGGCCTTCAGCGAGCTGCCGGACTTCGCGATAGTCGCTGGTGATGTAGTTAGCACCGATATCGAAATCGCGGGTCAGGTCACGGCCCGGCTCGGTAAACTGAAAGGACTTGCACATGCCGCCGAGCCGATCGGAGCTCTCGATGACCGTCACCTCGTAGCCGCGCCCACGGAGCAGCCGGGCCATGGTAATTCCGGCCGGGCCGGCACCGATGATGCAGACCCGATTCATCCGCTGACCTGCGGCGCGAAGATGCCGTGCAGGCCGTGAGGAATCGCGTGCGGTGCTTCGGCGCGAGCGATTTCGACGAAGGGTTCGGCGTCGATGACGAGCAGGAATGACCGATCCGCGCCGCTGTCGAAGACCACCGACAGGACGACGCCGTCGTCTTCGCGGGTGGCTCCGGGGCGCGGCACGAAGGTCGGCTCGCTCGGGTAGCAGCCGGGGGCGTGCCAGCGCCGAAGGTTGGCACCGAGTGCGCCCTCGACATCGATCTTGAATAGCATATCGTTGAAATCGCCCGCGACTTCGAAGCCGCAACCATATGCCATGGTGTAGGGCTGCCCCTGCCGTGCCGGATGGATGACCGGCATCTCGAAAGCCGGTTCGGCGAGTACCTGCGGTGGCAGCAATGCGCCCCTGCCCCGGATCGGCACCGTGTAGCGGACCAGCCGCGATGCCGGCAGCGTACCGCCGTCCGGGGCGAACAGGGCCTTGAAATAGGTACGCGCGATAACCGCTGGATCGGCATAGGCTGCGATGTCGACGGCGATGGCCCCCTCACCGTCCTCCACCGCATTGACATGGTGGAACGCAAAGAATGCGGGGGCATGAAATTCACCGGTAACTTCACCGCTATCTTTGGCGATGACCAGAAACTTCACATCCTCGTTCGACCAGCGGAAATTCTCGATGAACGGAATGCCGGTCACCGCGCCGAGTAGCATCGCCCACGGGTTCACTCGGAACGGCATGTCGGTGATGATCAGGTAATTCTCGGAAGCACCGAAACTATGCGTGTAGCTCGGCCGCGCTGTCGGCAGCGACGCGATGACCCGGCGCCGGCGGCTGCCGTCGTCGAGCCGCCAGATCTTGCTACGCGACAGCCACGGAAAGACGAAGCTGTCGACGTTGAAGACAGCGCGGCGGGCGTCGTCGCGCACCGGATGCGCCGAGGTCACCATGCTCAACAGCCAACCGGTAAATGCGAACGCGCCATCGGTCGCGAGCGTATCCGGGTCGATCATCAGTTGCGTGGGGGTTTCGCCGAGTGCGAGCCAGCAGCCGTCCAGTTGGCCGATGTTGACGAGTTGATTGTCGCCGCTCTGCAACGGGAAGTAGAGCGTATCGATAATCTTTTGCCACAGGTTGCGCGACGGATTGGTGGCGAATTGATCGTACTGGCGCTTTTTTGTGGCGCGGACCCGGGCCAGGTTCCGGCTGTCGAGAAAACGGTTGCGGTAGCGGACCTCGCCACCGCCCAGGCCGAAACGGTGCAGCATGGCAAGACCGTCGAACCAATGATGGTAACGACGCCCGCCGACGGTGAACAACGCCGGACCGTTGCGCAGCAGCGCCCCCGTCAGCCAGTCCGGGATCGCGCCGGTCATCGGCAAGACCACGTCGTCGACCTCGCTGGTCAGATCGGCAAAGCCGGCGCGGAAGTCACCGCTCATCGGCTTGTCCCGTCATCCGACCGGCAAGGGACTGCGAATACCGAACGATCGGTTCGATCAGTTCGAAGCACATGATACCGCCGCAGTACCAGGTACGGCGATGGCCTTGCAGCGCCTCGAGCCGGTCGTACCAGCCGCCAGCGATATCGTCGGCGGTCACGTGGGGAAAATACGGCCAGACATTGTTGCTGAAGACCGCGCCGGTGGCGCTGATATCGAGGCGAAGCGCGCTCGCCAGCTTTCGGACGCCCGCAATCACCGCTTCACCCTGCCCTGGCGGGCCGATCCCACCGCTTGCCGCGCTGGCCGGCAGTGGCGTGTAGAAAGTGACCAAGGGGCTATCGGCGAACTGCTGGGTGACGATGCTCGGGGACAGCGGCCCCGCTGTCGGCGGCATCATGTTTTCGGCCCCGGTGACGTTGATCACCCGATATCGTAATTGGGGGGTGTCGGCGACGAAGGTAGTCGTGGCGAAGGGGTTCAACTGAATGCGGTCGATCAACGTGCTTTCTTCCGCGCTGACGTCGAGGAAGCCGCCGACCGCCTGTAAGGGGCAGGCGATCACCAACCAGTCGAATTCCAGCACGGCCTTGCGCGGCTTGCTGAGCCATTGCTCGTCGCCGGCAAAGTCGACGTGAACGGTCACCCCCGACGCCGACCGCTCGACCTTCGCAATGTCGGCGTTAAGGCGCACGTCCAGCCGCCAGGCAAGACGTTGGAACAGGCGTTGAAAACCGTCGACGAAGCGCTTCGGCCAGGCCCGCGGCAACCCGGCACCATATAGCAGCAAGTCGAAGACGGTGCCGACATTGAGATAGGTCAAAGCATAGGGAGCCGGGACGTCGGGCAGCCGTCCGTAACCCATCAGCGTTACCGGAATAGCAAACAGGGTGCGCAGGTCGGTGAGCCGATGCGCTACTAGCCAGGTGTCAAAGCTGACGCAGAGTTCGGGATGCTGGCTGACGCCGACATAGCCGCTCGGCGGTAATCCCTGTAGCCGCCAGCGGATCCAAAGATAGCGCACGCACGCCCACCCGAAGCCGATAAACGAGGCCCGGCCCTTGGCTTCCGCGAAGATCGAGCGCCACGCCCGGCTGGGAGGATCGAAAAAGGCCCCGCGCACTTCGGTGTACATCTTGGCGCCGACCAGTTTTGCGAGGCGGCGGACATGCGAATAAGCCGACGTTACATAGTTCGCACCGAGGTCGAAGGCATGCCCTTCGAAACCTTCGCTAAGGCACAAGCCGCCGACGCGGTCGGCTTTCTCCAATATCGTGACACGATGATAGCCGCGCCGCGCTAGATCATGTGCCGTAGCGATCCCAGCCGGACCGGCACCGACGATGCAAATACGATCGCCGGGATTCACGGTCAGTTCCGACTAACCGTGAAGCAGCGTTCGACGATCAGCAGGGGGCTGCACTTTACCCCTGACCGGCGGCCGCAGTGGCTATAATATAGCACGGTTACCCCCTGGTATCGGGCGCAGCCCAAACGCCCTTCCTGAAGCGGGTTATAGCGGCTAGCTGGCAGGTGACCAGAGCCCGACTCAAAATTCGTTAATAAAAGGTGATTGGCGTCGGTACCGAATATAGTGTGCGCCGGCAGATATCTGCCGGCGCACATTTGCCAATCCGCCTTCGAACTTAAGACACACGATTGTTCGAGGCCGTCACTGCCGGAACGCGATGACGTTCTTCTGCGTAATCTGCGTGCGGGCATCGGCGACGGCTTTGGCGCGGCAGCGGCTCACTTCGGCCCTGAGCTGAAGCATATTGCTGTCGGCACTGCAGACTTCGCGCGCCGCCTGCTGCAACCGACGATCGAGCTCATGCCGACCTGCTGCACTGGCGAGATCGAGACCGGTGTAGACGACCGCCTTTGTCGGCGGTCCCTCTTCGGCGGCAGCGGCGCTGCCGTATAGGCAGACGGTGGCGCAGACGAGCATGCCGACGGTGCCGATAATGGAACGAAAGCCGGTCTGCGAGATGTGTGCACGATTGTTCATGATGAGTCTCCTTGGTGGGGTGGAAGAGCGATCAGGCGACCTGGATCGCGGGGGCGGCGGCTTGGACGTCGAGGATCGCGGTGGTGCCGGCCAAGGTCGCTGTGGAGGCGACGAGGGCGACGAGCGCGAAGATGGCGGTGCGGATCATGGAACTCTCTCCTTTGTGGGCTGGATCAGGCGACCTGAGCGACGGGGGCGATCTGAGCGACCTGGGCATCGAGGATGGTTGCGGTCCCGCCGAGCGTGCCGAAGGTCATTGCGATGGCGAGCAGCGAGAGAAAGGTGTTGCGGATCATCTTGGGTTCCTTTGGTGTATCTGTGTCGCCACCAGCGGCGATGTCCCGGTTCTAGGGCACGGCGGCGGCGACCGATGTGACCCCGGTCACACGGCAAAAAATCTGAAAATATTTCCCCGGCCCGAGCTATTTGCGTCGGCCGCATCGTCGGATCGTTGGCAGGCGGGGCGACCGGGGCGACGCTGCACGCCCCGACAGTGCGGCACATATCGACCTGCTGCGACGCAGCGCCGCCGTCTTCGCGACCGCGCCGCCTTGTCAGAACCCGCCCGACCCGTCACAGCACCGGCATGAGTCCCGCCCCTGCTCTCGTGCCCGTCCCGGCCGTCCCTCGCGTCAAGCCGTGGGTCGACGCCATCCACGCCTATGTGCCCGGCAGGGCCAAGCTGGCCGGGACTGCTGATCCGGTAAAGCTGTCGTCGAACGAGAACCCACTCGGGCCGTCGCCGGCTGCCGTCGCAGCGATGGTGGCAGTCGCGGCAGGCGCGCACCGTTATCCCGATGCGGCATCGGTGGGACTGCGCCAGGCGCTGGCAGCGCACCACGGCGTGGCTGCCGACCAGATCATCTGCGGTACCGGCTCGGATGAACTGCTGCACCTGCTCGCGGGAGCCTATGCCAGCGTCGGCGACGAGGTCCTCTACGTCCGTTACGGCTTCGCGGTGTACCCGATCGCGGCGCAGCGTGTCGGCGCGACTCCGGTCGAGGCTCCGGATACCGACTACACGGCCGATGTCGACAAGCTACTGGCTGCGGTGACGCCGCGCACCCGGCTGGTCTATCTCGCCAATCCGAACAACCCGACCGGCACGCTGATTGCCGGCTCCGAAGTACGGCGGTTGCACGCCGGGTTGCCGTCGGATGTCATGCTTGTGCTCGACGGGGCCTATGCCGAGTTCATCGACGATGCCGCTTACGAGGACGGCTTTGCGCTGGTCGCCGAACACGCCAACGTCGTCGTGACCCGGACCTTCTCGAAAATATACGGGCTTGCAGCCGAGCGTATCGGCTGGGCGTGTGGCTCGCCCGCGACGATTGCCGCGCTGAACAAGATCCGCGCGCCGTTCAACGTGCCGACCGCGGGCGGCATGGCAGCGATCGCGGCGCTGGGCGACCAGGCGTGGATCGACCACTGCCGCGAGCACAACGCGACGTGGCGCGCGTGGCTGGCCACCGAGATCGCCAGCCTCGGCAACGCCGGGCTGCGCGCCGTTCCGTCGGCGGCGAACTTCCTGCTGGTGACGTTTCCCGATACCGGGCCGCTGACCGCGGAGGCGGCGAACAACGCGCTGATGGCCGACGGCATCATCGTGCGCTGGCTGCCTGGTCAGGGCCTGCCCAACGCGCTCCGCATTACCATCGGGACCGAGGCCGAGACCCGCGCGGTGGCAGCGAGCCTGCGGCGGTTCGTCGGGGCGCATCACGCCGTCACCCCGCGCTGATGCTGCCGTTTACGCGCGTCGCAATCATCGGCACCGGGCTGATCGGCGCGTCGCTGGCACGGACCGTCCGCGACCGCATGCCCACTGTCCGCCTGACGGTTCACGACGCCGACCCGGTAGTGCGCGAGCGCGTCCGCGCGCTCAAGCTCGCCGATGACGTCACCGACACCGCGGCGGCGGCGGCGATCAATGCCGATCTCGTCGTCTTATGCGTGCCGGTGCTGGCGATGCGCGAAGTCGCCGCCTCGATTGCCGCCGAGCTTAGTGCCGATTGCGTCGTCTCCGATACGGGTTCGGTCAAGGCGCAGGTACTCGCCGACCTGACTGCGGCATTGCCATTGGGGATCGCGATCGTCCCCGCCCATCCGGTCGCCGGAACCGAGAAGTCGGGTCCCGATGCGGGCTTTGCGACCTTGTTCGACGGGCGCTGGTGCATCCTGACGCCAAGCGCAACGGCCGACCCGTTCGCAGTCAGCCGCGTCGGCGAGTTCTGGACGCGGTTGGGAGCCAATGTCGAGTTGATGGACGCGGCACACCACGATCTCGTGCTCGCGGTGACCAGCCATTTGCCGCACCTGATCGCCTACAGCATCGTCGGTACCGCCTCCGACCTCGAAGACGTGACACGCTCGGAAGTCATCAAATATTCCGCTGGCGGCTTCCGCGATTTTACGCGCATCGCCGCGTCGGACCCGACCATGTGGCGCGATGTCTTTCTGTCGAACAAGGACGCGGTACTCGACGTGCTGCAGCGTTTCAGCGAAGATCTGACCGCACTCCAGCGCGCGATCCGCTGGGGCGACGGCGACCATCTGCACGCGCTGTTCACCCGAACGCGAGCGATCCGCCGGACGATTGTCGACGCCGGCCAAGACACCGCCGCCGACGATTTCGGCCGTGGGCAGCGCTGATTACGGCCGTATTGAACCAGTTTCCGCTGGTAACCGCCGCTAGGCCGGCCGATGCTACCTTGGCTCGAAAGCCCGCAACAGCAGCATACCGGCATCGGCGCGCTTCTGATATTGTGCGGCAAGCTGGCGGTGCGCTTCGGCAGCCATCGGCGAACTAGCCGACGCCGCCATTTTCAGCTCGGTGATTGCCCGCTTCCGGCAATAAGCTGCGTCGAACTGTGCCATCACACCCCTCCAGGCGACTCGGAACGTTTCGTCAGCTATTATTCACATCCGTAACGTGTTATCCAACTTTATTCCGTTAACTGTTCGGTAGCGTACTGATTATTTTGTTGCGCCAGCGTAAAGATCGCACACATAATTGTAGCGTCGGCCTGCGTGCTGCGGATCGGCTGTGTGGATCCGCCGGATGACAAGCAGCAACATGGGGTAGCGTGTGTCACCGTCCCGATCGTTCACGCGCAACTGTTTGTTAGCGGCTATTACTGCAGATGACTTTCACCTGATCGGGCCGCATCTTAGCCGGGAGCCGCTGCTGCGGCTCGATCGCCTGGTAACATCGAACGATATGATCGATCGGATCTATTTCCCCGAAGGTGCAGTGGTGTCCATGGTCGCGATCGGTCCCGGCAATCGCCAGACCGAAGTCGCCGTCTTCGGCCGTGAGGGCATGTCGGGATCGGCAGTGCTGCTCGGCACCGGACAGACCCCGCTCGAGACCTATGTTCAGGTCGGCGACGCAACTGCGCTGAGCCTGCCGACAGCGGCGTTGCTCACCGCAGTCGCTGCCAGTCCGACGTTGCGGGCGATCTTGCTCCGCTACGCGCATGTGCAGAGTATCCAGGTCGTAAGCGCCCTGTCGACGATGGCGGCCTATACCATCGTCCGTCGGCTCGCGCGCTGGCTGCTGATGTGCCACGACCGGCTCGACGGCGACGATATCGCGATCACGCACGAGTTCGTGGGGATGATGCTCGGCAGCCGCCGGGCAGGGGTTACCGAAGCGCTGCATATTCTTGAAGGCAAGGGCCTTGTTCGTTCGAACCGCGGCTTGGTCGTCGTGCTCGACCGCCCCGGTCTCGAGGCGCTGGCCGGCGACAGCTACGGCGCAGCGGAGCACGAATATCGCCGCCTGATCGGCCCGATGCCGCGCGATTCGACCAACGGCAAGGCGACCGGCGGTATGCACGACAGCGCAGACGCGGTTTCGTAAGCTGTTTCGTCAGACGTCGATCGCTATCGAGATTCGGCAGTAAAAACCCGCGCGAAAATCGTGTCGACGTGCTTGAAGTGGTAATCGAGATCGAACAGGGTCGCCAGCTGCGCCGGACTGAGCCGGCTCGTTACGTCGGTATCGGCAAGCAGCAGGTCGAGCAGCTGCAAATCGCCTTCCGCCTCCCACACCTGCATGGCGTTGCGCTGGACGAGCGTATAGGCGTCCTCGCGGCTCGCGCCGGCCTGCGTCAGCGCCAGCAGTACCCGCTGCGAGTGGATCAGCCCGCCCATCTTGTTCAGATTTGCCAGCATCCGCGCCGGATAGACGACGAGCTTGTCCATCACCTGCGTCAGCCGGGCGAGCGCGAAGTCGAGCGTGACGGTCGCATCGGGGCCGATGGTACGCTCGACCGAAGAATGGCTGATGTCGCGCTCGTGCCATAATGCGATGTTCTCCAGCGCCGGCGTGACATAACCGCGGACCAGCCGCGACAGCCCGGTCAGGTTCTCGGTCAGCACCGGGTTGCGCTTGTGCGGCATCGCGCTCGACCCCTTCTGGCCGGGCGCGAAATATTCCTCCGCCTCGAGCACTTCGGTGCGCTGCAGGTGGCGGACCTCGGTCGCCAGCCGTTCGACGCAGCCGGCAATGACGCCGAGCGTCGCGAAATACATCGCGTGACGGTCGCGCGGGATCACCTGCGTCGAGACCGGCTCGACGGTCAGCCCCATCGCGTTTGCGACATGCCTCTCGACGTAGGGCTCGACGTTGGCGAAGGTGCCGACCGCGCCCGAGATCGCGCAGGTCGCCACCTCGGCGCGTGCCGCCACCAGCCGCGCCCGGCAGCGCGCGAATTCGGCATAGGCCTGCACCAGCTTAAGACCGAACGTCGTCGGCTCGGCATGGATGCCGTGACTGCGGCCGATCGTCGGCGTGTACTGGAACTCGCGCGCCCGGCGCTCGAGCACGATTAGCAGCGCGTCGACGTCGGCGATCATGATATCCGCAGCACGCGCCAGCTGCACGCCGAGGCAGGTGTCGAGCACGTCCGAGCTGGTCATACCCTGGTGGACGAAGCGCGCCGGCTCGCCGACATGCTCGGCGAGGTTGGTCAGAAAGGCGATGACATCGTGGCGGGTCTCGCGCTCGATCGCGTCGATGCGCTCGACCTCGAACTTGCCCTTGGCCCACATCGTCGCGGCGGCTTCACGCGGGATCACGCCAAGCTCGGCCAGCGCGTCCATCGCGTGCGCCTCGATCTCGAACCAGATCTGGAAACGAGTTGCGGGTTCCCAGATCGCCACCATCTCGGGACGCGAATAGCGCGGGATCATCGGCAACTCCAAAAAGGTAGCCGCGCCCGTAACATAGGCCGAAGCGATGCGCCAACACGGCGGGACGAGCAACCGATCGGGCGTGACGCCGTTCGATCACATAGCGGGATGCACTAATCGGGTAGCGTCGTGCCGACATTACATCAGGAGTTTGATCATGAAGCTATTTTTAATCGCCGCCACGGCGCTGATTGCCACTGCGGCTGCTGCGCAGACGACGGGTTCGGGCTCTGCCGGCTCGGGCACGACCGGTACAGGTTCGATGGGGACCGGTTCGAGTTCGGGTTCGATGGGAACCGGCACAATGGGCAGCTCGTCGGGCGCAACTGACTCGACGATGCCGCCGAGCGGTAGCACGATGGGTACCGGCTCCACCGGCACCGGCTCGACGATGAGCGGGTCGGACAGCAGCATGAGCAATGGTTCAATGTCGTCGAACAGCTCGATGCATCACGGCAAGCACATGCGTCACAGCCGTAATAGCATGGGCAAGAAGTCGACGCCAACGACTGGTCCGACGAATTAAGCTCGATCGAACTACCAGCCGTAAACGGCGGGTAAGGTTTAGCAACGGGGTCGCCAAATCGGCGACCCCGTTTTATTTTGTCGGCAGGGAAATTTGCAAGCCGGATCGAAGCTGATATGACCGCAGCGCGGCGACCACTGCCGTTCTAACCCTAGGGGAGTTGAAGCGTGAAACTCAGCATCATTCTTGCGGCTGCGGCTGCCGCGGCGTTCGCCGTTGGCGCGACGGCACAGACGACCGACGCCGCTGCGCCGGCGTCGACCAGCAGCACGACGACGACCACGACGACGCATATGCATCATCACCACCATCACCACATGAAGCATCACGCGCACCACATGATGAAGAAGACAGCCACGACCGGTAGCTCGACTGGCTCGATGTCGTCGGGCACCGGCTCGACCAGCGGCGACGCAATGACCCCGTCGACGCCGAAGTAAGCTGCACGTCCGGCACCGCCGCGGCGGTGCCGGACGCTGTCTATAACAATCCGAGCTGGCGGAAGCTGGCGTGGCCGGTTCGGCCGATCACGACGTGATCGTGAACGCTCAGGCCCAAGTGGCGGCCGGCCTCCACGATCGCCTTGGTCATCGTGATGTCGTCGCGGCTCGGCGAGGGATCGCCGCTCGGGTGGTTGTGGACCAGCACCAGCCCCGACGCGCCGAGTTCGAGCGCGCGCTTGACGATCTCGCGCGGATAGACCGGCGCGGCGTTGACCGTGCCCGCGCCCATCGCCTCGTCGCGGATCATGATGTTGCGGTGATCGAGGAAAATTACCCGGAATTCCTCGGTGACACGGTGCGCCATCGCGGCATGCAGGTAATCGAGCAGCGCCTGCCAGCCGCTCAGCACCGGACGGTCGATCGCTGCCGCCCGCAGCGACCGTAACGATGCTGCCTCGACAAATTTCAGTGCTGCCGCGCCGCCATCGGACAGCCCCTCGACCCGCGCCAGCTCCGCCGGACTGGCCGCGAGCAGCGCCGGAAACGAGCCGAACTCGGCGAGCAGCCGCTTGGCGAGCGGCTTGGTATCCCGCCTGGGGATCGCCAGACCGAGGATATATTCGAGCAGCTCATAGTCGAGAAACGCCTCGCCGCCGCCCTCGAGCAGTCGCGCCCGCAGGCGGCTGCGATGCCCCGCCGGGTCGCTGGCGGGATCGGCGTCGGCCATCTCAGGCGTAAGGCGGACGGTCGAGCCCGGCGGGCGACAGCGTGAACACCTCGCACCCGGTCGCGGTGATGCCGATCGAGTGTTCGAACTGCGCCGACAGCGAGCGATCGCGGGTCACCGCCGTCCAGCCGTCGTCGAGCAGCTTGACCTCGGGCCGTCCGAGATTGATCATCGGCTCGATCGTGAACAGCATGCCGGGTTCGAGTACCGCGCCTTTGCCGGGCCGCCCGACATGGACGACATTCGGCGCGTCGTGAAAGACCCGGCCCAACCCGTGGCCGCAGAAATCGCGCACCACCGAGCAGCGCAGGCTTTCAGCGTAGCTCTGGATCGCCCAGCCGACATCGCCCAACGTGTTGCCCGGCGTGGCCGCGGCCACGCCGCGCTGCAGGCACTCCCAAGTGATATCGACCAGCCGCCGCGCCTTGATCGAGACGTCGCCGACCAAATACATCCGGCTGCTATCGCCGTGCCAGCCGTCGACCACGACAGTCACATCGATGTTGACGATGTCGCCGTCCTTCAGCCGCCGTGCGCCCGGAATGCCGTGGCAGACGACGTGATTGATCGAAATGCAGCTGGCATGGCTATAGCCGCGGTAGAAGATCGTCGCCGGTACCGCGCCGCGCCCATGCACGAAGCGCTGGATGCGGTCGTCGAGATCGCCGGTCAGCGCCTCGGGCGTGACGAACGGCACCAGCATGTCCAGAACCTCGGCCGCGAGCCGCCCGGCGGCGCGCATCCCGGCGAACGCCTCGGGTCCGTGGCGCTTGATCGCGCCGGAGGAGTCGTCGGTGGCGGGGTCGAGAAGGGTCGAGGTCGTCATAGTCTTGATGTAAGTCGTTCGCGGCGCGCAAGCAATCGCGATGGCTCAGCCGCCCGAATCGTGCCAGCCAAAGCGCGATGTTTGGTCGCGGGCTTTCCCCGACGGCAGTGCGTTAAGAGCGCATCGCTCTTTAAGGGACACGTCATGACACTCAGGCTCAAGCCACTCGATCAGCAGGTGATCGTCATTACGGGTGCCAGCTCGGGCATCGGGCTGGTCACCGCCAAGGCCGCCGGCAAGGCCGGAGCCAAGGTCGTGCTGGTGGCGCGGAACGAGGCCGCGCTGGCCGCGGCGGTCGGCGACATCGCCGCCGCGGGCGGCGAGGCCGATTACGCCGTCGCCGATGTCGGGATCGCGGCCGAGGTCGAGGCGGCGGCCGCGAAGGCGGTGGCGCGGTTCGGGCGGATCGACACGTGGGTGAACGATGCGGGTGTCGCAATCTATGCCAAGCTGCTCGACACGCCACTCGACGAGCACGAGCAGCTGTTCCGCACCAATTATTTCGGCGTCGTCAACGGTGTTCAGGCGGCGATGCCGTACCTGCGCGAGCACGGCGGCGCACTGATCACCGTCGCCTCGATCGCCTCCGACATCCCGACGCCGATCATGGGGGCATATGCGGCGTCGAAACACGCCGTGAAGGGTTATATCGAGGGCTTGCGGATCGAGCTCAACGCCGATCGGGTACCGGTGTCGCTGACACTGATCAAGCCGTCGGGCATCGACACGCCGGTGGGACAGCACGCGGCGAACCACGGCGACGGCGAGGCGATGATCCCGCCGGTAGTCTATGACCCCGAGCTGGTCTCCGACGCGATCCTCAACGCCGCCGTCCACCCGCGCCGCGATATCACGGTCGGCGGCGTCGGCCGCGCGCAGGTGCTGCTGGGCACGCACTTTCCACAACTGCTCGAGAAGTTCGGCGGGCTGGCGATGCCGATGATGTTCAGTCGCAAGCAGCCCAAGACCGAAGGTGACATTCTGTTTTCGTCGGCCAACGAGGGCCGCGAGCGCTCGGGCACCCAGCCGGGCAAGCGCACCAGCCTGTACACCGCGGCGCAGCTCAACCCGGGCGCAGCGCTCGCGGTGGGAACGGCGATGACGATCGGGCTGATCGGGCTGCTGGCGCGGCGGCGGTAGGTCGGTCGCCGATCCTAAACCTGCATGTTGTCATCCCGGCGAACGTCGGGATCCATGATCACAAACCTAAGCGGTTGAGTTGAGGGGTCCCGGCCTTCCCCGGGGATGACGATGATAGCATCAGCCTAGCAGCATCCCGCTCGCGCTACCGCTGCCCCGGGCGCAAGCTGAAGCGTACCTTGCGCGCTCGAAAATCCAGTGAGATCCGGCGGAAGCTTTGCAGCACGTCGGTGCCCAGCAGCAGCGCTGGTTGCTGCGCCAGCCCGAACAGCCGGAACGGTGGCGCATCGACGAACGCCACCGGCACGCCCCGCAGCGTGATGTTGCCGATCTGCAGCTCGGGCAAAATGATCAGATTGGCAACGATGCTCTGCCCGGTAACGCTGATCAGCGTTACCGGCTGTAGCGGCGGCGCATGGCGGCCTCGAAACACCCGCGCCTGCAGCGCGGAATTGCCCATCGTGATCTCGGCCCCGGTATCGATCACGGCACTGATCCTCGTCGATGCGACGCTCGCCTGCGTCAGGATCAGCTGGCCGCGGCGGCGGTGCGCGGTAACGACGATCTCACCGGGCAAATAAGGCTCGGGCTTCCGCGGATCGGCAACGGTCACGGTCTTGGCGTCGAAATCGACCATCAAGCGGGCATCGGCGAGCGCATCGATGCCGATCAGGCCCTGGGCCCCGAGGAAATGCTCGGGCAGCGCCGGAGCGATTACCGCTGTCGCAGTGTTCGAGCCGAGCTGGAGCTTGTCGATCATCACCGTTTCGACACGCGCGGCTCCGGCAACACCTTGCAGGCTGACGGGGTTGCCGGGCGGCAGCCCCAGTCGCTTGGCGAGCACTGCGCCGACCACCGAGCGGTCGGCCCCGCTATCGACGAGGAAGCGAAACGGCCCTTGCCCGTTGACATGGACCATCACAAACATCCTCGAGCGATGCTGCTCGGCGTCGAGGCTGTCGCCGGTAACTTCGAGCGTATCGTCGATCGTCGCCGGCGGGATTGCATATGCCGGTTGGTTCGGCGCGGGCCGGCTGGCTGCTGGCGGGCTGCCTGGTTCCGGTGAGCCTGGTGCCGGGGCCGTCGACGCCACTACCAACGACACCGCCGCTCCGACATGTCTCAAGCTGGTCATCACAGTTCAAAATGCGCGTTTCGGTTCTGGCGGACAAGTCACCTGCCGCCGCAGCCCCTTTCACCGCTTAGCCCCTTGGTCTAGACCACCCGCCATGCACGCCACGCGCCCCGATGACGACCGCATCTACACCGCCTGCCTCGTCATCATCGGCGACGAGATCCTGTCGGGGCGGACGCAGGATGCCAACCTCGCCTATCTCGCCAAGTGGTTGAACGTGCAGGGCATCCGGCTCAAGCAAGTGCGCGTCGTCACCGACGACATGGCGGCGATCGGCGAGGCGATCAATGCGGTGCGGGACACGCACGACTATGTCTTCACCACCGGCGGCATCGGCCCGACGCACGACGACATCACCGTCGACGCGATCGCCGCCGCGGTCGGGGTGGCCGTTATCATCCACCCGCAGGCCGAGGCGATCCTGCGCGCCTACTACGGCGACAAGCTCAACGACGCGCGGTTGCGGATGGCGCGCGTGCCCGAGGGGGCCGAGCTGATCGACAATCCGCGCACCGGAGCCCCGGGTATTCGATGGCAGAACATCTTCATCATGGCGGGGGTACCGGTGATCACGCAGGGCATGCTCGCCGCGCTCGACGGCAAGCTGCCGGGCGGCCAACCGGTGCTGTCGCGCACCGTTGGCGCGTGGACCGTCGAGAGCCGCGTCGCGGCGACGCTGGCGGCGGTGGAAAAAGCGCATCCGGGGACGCAGATCGGCAGCTACCCGTTCTGGCGCGAGGGCAAGACCGGCGCTAACTTCGTCATTCGCGCCACCGACAGCGCGCTTCTCGACCATAGCGCGAGCGACCTGATCGCGGCGCTTGCCGGCGATGGTCTCGATGCGGTCGACGGCGAGTTGTGAGGAACGAGATGTGAAAGGGCAGGCATGAGCGCAATTCGATGGGTCCTGTTCGGCGCGTTACTCGCTGCCTTCGTGTTGTTTGCGATCCCGAACTGGACGCTGGTACAGGTCAACGTCGGCACCACGATCCTCGACGTGCGATTGCCGCTGCTGCTGCTCGCGGGTTTCGTGCTCGGGTGGCTGCCGACGCTGCTGATGCACTGGACGGCGCGCGCGACGTGGCGGCGGCGCACCGCCAAGGTCGACCGCATGCTCGAGGACGCGCTATCGACCGGGCCGCGTAGCGCGCCAGTCACGTCCGCGGTATCGCCTTATCCGGTGCAGGCGCAACCGACGATCGTGCCCCCCAGCGCATGACCAACCCGATCTATGTCGCCCTCGACACGCCCGATCTCGCCCGCGCTAGGGCGCTTGCGACAGCCGTGCGGCCGCATGTCGGCGGGCTGAAGCTCGGGCTCGAGTTCTTCACCGCGAACGGCCCGGCGGGGGTCAAGGCATTGGCCGACCTCGGTTTGTCGGTGTTCCTCGACCTCAAGCTCCACGACATCCCGAACACCGTTGGCCAAACGGTCGCGGCGCTCGCGCCGCTGTCCCCCGCAATGCTGACGGTGCACGCCAGCGGCGGCGCGGCGATGCTCGCGGCGGCAAAGGCGGCGGCTCCGGCGACGACCCGCATCATCGCCGTGACGGTGCTGACCAGCCTCGACGACGACGACCTCGCCGCCGCCGGGATCGCCGACGGCGCGGCGGCGCAGGTCGTGCGGCTCGCCTCGATGACCCGCGCGGCGGGCTGCGACGGCGTCGTCTGCTCCCCGCACGAGGTGCAGGCGGTGCAGGCGCTGTGGCCGGCGGGACTACGCATCGTCCCCGGCGTGCGCCCGACAGGCAGCGCCGCGGGCGACCAGAAACGCGTCATGACTCCCACCGAAGCGCTTGCGGCGGGCGCGACGATTCTCGTCATCGGTCGGCCGATTACCGCGGCAAGCGACCCTGCCGAAGCGGCGCGGGCGATCGTCGCCAGCCTGTGACCCCGGTGACCGGTATCAAGATCTGCGGGCTGAGCACGGCGGAGACCGTCGATGCGGCGGTGGGTGCCGGGGCAACGCACATCGGCTTCGTGTTCTTCGCGCCGTCGCCGCGCAATCTCGACCCCGATCAGGCCCGGGCCCTCGGCAGCGAGTTGCCCCGACAAGTCGCCCGCGTCGGCGTCTTCGTCGATCCCGCGGACAACCTGCTCGATCGCGCGGCCGCAACCGGTCTCGACATCCTGCAGCTCCACGGTACGGCTGTGGCGCGCCGCGCCGCCATCGCCGCGCGCTACCGCCTGCCGGTCTGGGCGGCTGCGGGCGTCGCGAGCCGCGCCGATGTCGCTGTCGCGATCGATGATGCCACCGGCGCTGAACTGTTGCTGTTCGACGCCAAAGCGCCTAGCGACGCGGCCTTGCCGGGCGGCAACGGCGTGCGCTTCGACTGGCGAGTGCTGGCGGGCGTCGATCCGGGACGGGCATGGGGACTGTCGGGCGGGCTCGACGCTGGCAACGTCGGCAAGGCGGTGCGCGGCGTCCGCCCGGCGCTGGTCGACGTGTCGTCGGGGGTCGAGGACGCGCCCGGGGTCAAGTCAGTGGCGAAAATCAGGGCCTTCATCGAGGCGGTCAGGACGGCGTGATGGCGACGGCAGCAGCACTAACCCCCAGCCTGCGTAGCGGACCCGATGCGCGCGGGCATTTCGGGGCGTTCGGCGGGCGCTATGTCGCCGAAACGCTGATGCCGCTGATCCTGAGCCTCGAGACGCACTACCGCGCCGCGCAGGCCGATCCGGCGTTCAAGGCCGAGCTCGACTATATGCTGACGCATTATGTCGGCCGCCCGAGCCCACTGTACTTCGCCGAACGCCTGACCGAACGCTTGGGTGGCGCCAAAATCTACCTGAAGCGCGACGAACTCAACCACACCGGCGCGCACAAGATCAACAACTGCATCGGCCAGATCCTGCTCGCCCGCCGCATGGGCAAGACGCGCATTATCGCCGAGACCGGCGCGGGCCAGCACGGCGTCGCGACCGCCACGGTTGCAGCGCGCTTCGGGCTGCCGTGCGTCATCTACATGGGCGCGCGCGACATCGTCCGGCAGGCCCCGAACGTCTTTCGCATGAAGCTGCTCGGGGCCGAGGTGCGCAGCGTCGAGAGCGGCTCGAAGTCATTGAAAGACGCCATGAACGACGCGCTCCGCGACTGGGTGACCAATGTCGACGACACCTTCTATATCATCGGCACCGCCGCCGGGCCGCACCCTTACCCCGAACTCGTCCGCGACTTCCAGTCGGTGATCGGCCGCGAGGCGCGCGAGCAGATGATGTCCGCCGAGGGCCGCCTGCCCGACGTGCTGTGCGCCTCGATCGGCGGCGGCTCGAACGCCATCGGGCTGTTCCACCCGTTCCTCGACGACGCGAGCGTTCGCATGATCGGCGTCGAAGCGGCCGGCCGTGGCCTCGACAGCGGCGAGCATGCCGCAAGCCTCGCCGGCGGTGCGGCAGGCGTGCTGCACGGCAACAAGACGATGTTGCTGCAGGATGTCGACGGCCAGATCACCGAGGCGCACTCGATCTCGGCCGGGCTCGACTACCCCGGCATCGGGCCGGAACATGCGTGGCTGCATTCGATCGGCCGCGTCGAGTACCAGTCCGCCACCGACGACGAAGCGCTCGCGGCGTTCCAGCTGCTGTGCGCCACCGAGGGTATCATCCCGGCGCTCGAACCGGCACATGCGCTGGCGGCGGTGCGCCGGTTCGCGCCGGTTCTGAGTGCTGACACACTGGTCGTGGTCAACCTGTGCGGGCGGGGCGACAAGGATATTTTCACGGTCGCCGAAGCGCTGGGAGCGGAGCTGTAGTGGATCGCCTCTCCCGCCGTTTCACCGCCTGCGCCGCGCAGCACCGTGCCGCGCTGGTGACTTTCGTCACCGCGGGCGACCCCGACCTCGATACGTCGGCACGGGTGCTGCGCGCGCTGGTCGCCGGCGGCGCGGACATCATCGAGATCGGCATGCCGTTCACCGATCCGATGGCGGACGGCGACGCGATCCAGGCGGGTAACCTGCGCAGCCTCGGCACCGGCACGACGTTAAGCGCGGTACTCGCGATGGTCGCCGACTTCCGCCGCAGCGACGCGCATACGCCATTGATCTTGATGGGCTATTTCAACCCGATCCTCGCTTATGGTCCCCCGCGCTTCGCCGCCGATGCTGCGTCGGCGGGCCTCGACGGCACGATCGTCGTCGACCTGCCGCCCGAGGAGGACGGCGAACTCGCGCCATTGCTTGGCCGCTACGGCCTGCATAACGTCCGGCTGGCGACACCGACGACCGACGCGGCGCGGCTGCCAGCGGTGCTCGGCGGGGCGTCGGGGTTCGTCTATTACGTCGCGGTCGCAGGCATTACCGGCGCGGCGTCGGCGACCGACCACGATATTGCGCATGCTGTTGCGCGGCTGAAGGCGGCGACGCCGCTACCGGTCGCGGTCGGTTTCGGCATCAGGACGCCCGCCCAAGCTGCCGCGGTCGCGCGCCATGCCGACGGCGTCGTCGTCGGCTCGGCGATCGTATCGATGATCGGGGCGGCGGCGGCGGCGCGCGCCAACGATCTGCCCGAGCAGGTGGAGGACTTTGTCCGCAGCCTCGCCGAGGCTGTGGCCGGCGCGCGCCTTATGGCATCCACCGTATGAGCTGGCTCACCCGCCTGCGGCCCAAGCTGACCTCGATGCTCAGCCGCCGCACGACCCCCGAGAATCTGTGGCACAAATGCCCGAAATGCGGCACCATGCTGTACACGAAAGACTTCGAGGCGGCGCTGCACGTCTGCCCGCATTGCCATCATCACGAGCGCATTGGTCCGGCAGTGCGGTTCGCCCAAATCTTCGACGACGGCGCCCACGAGCGCCTCGACGTGCTGCGGGTGCCCGAGGATCCGCTAAAGTTCCGTGACCAGAAGCGCTACGTCGACCGCTTGAAGGCGGCACGCGCTGCGACTGGCGACGACGAGGCGATGGCGGTCGCGACCGGCACGCTCGGCGGCGTCGGGGTCGTCGTCGCGGTGCAGAACTTCGCCTTCATGGGCGGCTCGATGGGCCTGGGCGTCGGTGAAGCGTTCCTGACCGCCGCCGCGGCCGCCATCAAGCTCCGTGCGCCGTTGATCGTGTTCACCGCGGCGGGCGGCGCACGCATGCAGGAGGGCATCCTGTCGCTGATGCAGATGCCGCGCACCACCGTGGCGCTCGCCGAACTGCGCGAGGCCGGGCTGCCGTACCTCGTCGTGATGACCGACCCGACCACCGGCGGCGTTACCGCGAGCTATGCGATGCTGGGCGATATCGCGCTGGCTGAGCCGGGCGCGCTGATCGGCTTCGCTGGACAGCGCGTCATCGAGCAGACGATCCGCGAGAAGCTGCCCGACGGCTTCCAGCGCGCCGAATATCTGCTCGAACACGGCATGCTCGACATGGTCGTGCCGCGTCACGAGCTGCGCGCGACGCTGGCGAAGCTGGTCGGCATGCTGATGCGCCCGGTATTAGCTGCCGCATAGATGGAGGCGGCGCGTTCCGACAACCCGGTGCTCGATGCGCTGCTGGCGGCCGCGTTCAAGCTGCATCCGGCCGAGATCGACCTCGGCCTCGAGCGCCTCGAACGGCTGCTCAAACGGCTCGGCCATCCCGAGCGCAAGCTGCCGTCGGTGTTTCATGTCGCCGGGACCAACGGCAAGGGCTCGACCTGCGCCTTCCTGCGCGCCTGCATCGAAGCTTCGGGGCAGCGCGTTCACGTCTATACCTCGCCACACCTCGTGCGCTTCAACGAGCGCATCCGGCTGGCGGGCAGCCTGATCGACGACGCCGCGCTGATCACTACCCTGCGCGACGTGCTCGATGCCAACGGTACCGCGAGCATCACCTTCTTCGAGCTGACCACGGCCGCCGCGTTCCTCGCCTTCTCGCGCGTCGCCGCCGATGCCTGCGTCGTCGAAGTCGGCATGGGCGGGCGGCTGGATGCGACCAACGTCATCGCCGCCCCGGTGGTCACCGGCATCGCGCAGCTTGGGCTCGATCATCAAGCGTGGCTCGGAAACTCGATCCTCGACATCGCGCGCGAGAAGGCCGGCATCGCCAGGCGCGGCGTGCCGATGGTCTGCGCGCGCTATCCCAAGGCCGTCACCGCGCGCATCGCGGAGGTCGCGGGGGTCGCGGGCGCGCGGCTGCTCAGCCGCGGGGACGACTGGGACGCCGCCCCTTATGAAGGCGGGCTGCACTACCGCGATGCCACCGGGAAGGTCAGCCTGCCATTGCCGCGACTGCAGGGCGCACATCAGCTCGACAACGCCGCGCTCGCGGTGGCGATGCTCCGCGCGCAGCACGCGGTCGCGGTGCCCGAAGCCGCACTGCGCGCCGGGATGGGCTGGGCCGAGTGGCCGGCGCGGCTGCAACGGCTGGGCCGCGGGCCGCTGCTCGCCCGCTTGCCGGCGAGCAGCGAATTGTGGCTCGACGGCGGCCATAACCCCGCTGCCGCGCGCGTCATCGCCGACGCCTTCCGCGGCCACGCGCTGACCGAGCGGCCGTTTTACCTCGTGCTCGGCATGCTGAGCACCAAGGATGCGCCCGGCTTCCTCAAGCCGTTCGCCGGCCGGGTGACCGCAGTCTACACCGTGCCGATCGCCGGTCACGATACCCACCCGCCCGAGCGGCTCGCCCGCGATGCGACCGCGGCGGGGCTCGCCGGACAATCCGCGAGCAGCATCGCCGAGGCGCTCGGCAGCATCGCCAAGGGCAGTGACCGCGCCCGCCCGCCGGTCGTGCTGATAACCGGCTCGCTCCATCTGGCCGGCACCGCGCTCGCCGAGAATGGGCAAGTCCCGAGTTAGCGCTGAGCACCGGCCGCTACGGAACCGCCTTCACGAACGCCGCGACCGCGTCGACAACACGGTCCGACCTCCCGTAGCTTTATGCGTGTAGCAGTACCGTAGGACAGCCGGACCAAGACGCGAGCGGGTGGCTTGGCCGCACACGTCGCAAACCGGTCGCGTGCGCCCGGCAATCTTCGTCAGTGGGCTGAACATTGCTCACTGCAATCAACGCGCTTGAACAACTACCTGAACTGTGTTGTATTTATCTAATACGCAATTGCGAACGGGGTTTCGATGACAGTCTTCCGCAACATCGGCGCAGCGGCGCTCGCCGGGTTGATGCTTGCGGCAGTCGCAACGCCTTCGAGCGCTGCTTCCGACACCGTCGCGCCATCTGCCGCGCCGCCGGTAGCTGCGTCGCTCAAGCTGTTCCGCGACAGCCGCATGCTGACCCGCGACCGGTTCAGCGTCGAAGTGGTCGGCAGTGGCCCCGATGTCGTGCTGTTGCCCGGCCTCGCGTCGTCGCGCGCGGTTTGGCTGCGGACTGCACAGCAGCTGCGCGGGCGCTACCGGCTGCACATCATCCAGATCGCCGGGTTCGCAGGCGAGCCGCCGCGCGCCAATGCGACGGGACCGGTGTTCGATCCGGTCGTCGCCGATCTCGACACCTATCTGGCGACGCTGAAGCGCCCGATCGTCATCGGCCACAGCCTCGGCGGCACGATGGGGCTGGCGCTGGCGCAGCGGACGCCTGCGCATCTGTCGAAGCTGCTGATCGTCGACGCACTGCCGTTCTACGGCGTGCTGATAGGCGGCCCGGCAGCCACCCCCGAGGCGCTGCGCCCGATGGTCGAGCCGCTGCGCGCGCACCCGGTGGCGATGCCCGACTCACAGACCCGCGCGACGATGGCGGCGATGGTGACCGCGCCTGCCGATGTCGACCGGGTCACCGGATGGAGCGCGGCGAGCACGCCCGCAGTAACGGCCAATGCGATGGTCGACGACATGCTGACCGACCTCCGCCCGGGGCTTGCCGCGATGCGCACGCCGGTCACCGTGCTGTACGAAACACAGCTCACTTCGGCGATGACGACGGGTTATGCGACGCTGCCGGGGGCGACGTTGATCGCCGTCCCCGATACCAAGCATTTCATCATGTATGACCAGCCAGTGCGCTTCGATGCCGAGGTCGAGGCGTTTTTGAACCGGTGACTTTTTAACCTTCTCCCGTGCTTACGGGAAAGGACAAAACGCCCTACTCCGCGTCGTTCGCTCCCGTCACGAACCGGCTCGAATAGCGCTTGGTGATCCGCTCGACCGGCATCACCACGAACACATCGACGGTGTTGAACTGGTGGTCGACGAATGCCCCGTCGCCGATCATCGCGCCCACCCGGAGATAACCCTTGATCAGCGCCGGCAACGCCTTCGACGCGGCGCGCTGATCGTACGCAGCGGCATTCATGCGGTCCATCGGCACGTAATGCTCGGGCAGCGAGCGGGCGCGCAGCTCTGGCGGCGCGAGGTGGTGATGGAAGAGGTAGCTGAGCTCGGCCGCATGTACCGCGGGCTGATTACCGGGTAGCGAGGCGCAGCCGAACATGTGACCGATGGCGTGCGTCTGCAGATAGGCGGCGATACCGCGCCACAGCAAAGTGATCGTCGTGTTGTTGCGGTATTCGGGCGCGACGCAGCTGCGGCCGAGCTCGAGCAGCTGCCCGCCGGTGGTGCTCTGTTCGATCAGCGGCGACAGATCATATTCGCCCGCCGAGTAGAAGCCGCGGTTCATCTGCGCCACCACCTGCCGGAGCAGCCGGTAGGTGCCGACCACATGCGGCTTGCCGCCGGGCAGCCCGTGGTCGATGACCAGCAAATGGTCGCAGACCGCGTCGTAGTCGTCGATATCGCGACGCTCTGCCTGCATCAGCGCCGTCGGCTGCGCGCCCATCTCATCATAGAAAATTTGATAGCGCAGCGCCTGCGCCGCGGCGATCTCCCCCTCCGACGTTGCCAGCCGCACGTCGAGCTGCCCCGAGCGGTGGATATACGGCGCATTCGCCAGCACATGCGCTGCCACCGCGGTTGGATTGGTCAAACGATAAGCCATCGGCCGTAGCGCTCCCCCGCAGCAAGCTCACGAGCGTATTAGACTGCAATTATGACAGTGTAACGTGTTGCTGAGCAAGCCGTCACGGCCCTGTCGCGACCGGCCCGGCCGCGGTTTGCGCCGGGCTGAAAGGTGCCGAAGCAAGCGGTGCATCGGGTAGCGCATCGCGCGAGCGCGCGCCCCTGCCGATGATGCCCCGGCGGAGCAGCACCAGCAGCAGGACGACACCGGGCAGCACCATCGCCGCGGTGAACGAGTAGAACCCCGGCCAGCCGACCGCGTCGGCGACATAGCCCGACGGTGTTGTCAGAAACGTCCGCCCAACCGAGGCCAGGCTCGACAGCAACGCATATTGCGTCGCGGTGTACGCGAGGTTCGACAGCCCCGACAGATAGGTCGCGAAAATCGTCAGCCCGACACCGCTCGAGAAGTTCTCCGCACCGACCGCCAACCCGAGCAGCGCCCGGCTATGCGGCTGCGTCGCCAGCGCGGCGAAACCGAGGTTGGTCGCGCACATCAGCAGGCTGGTCGCGACCAGCGCGCGCGCCATGCCGAACCGCGCCAGCAGCGGCGCGCCACACGCCGTTCCGACGATCAGCGCCCAGAAGCCGACGAGTTTGTTTGCCGCGATATAGTCCGTGTCGGAGTAGCCAAGCTCGACGATCATCGGGTTGAGCATGATCTGCCCCATCGCGTCGCCGAGCTTATAGACGACGATCCAGACGAGGATCAGCACCGCGCCGCGCCGCGCCAGGAATTCGGCGAACGGCGCAATGACGGTGGTGCGGAACCAGTCGGCCCCGCGCCGCTGCGCCGCGGCGGCGCGGCTCGCCGCCTCGTGCAGCCCCGGTCCCGAAAGCAGCGCTGCAACAGCGCCGGGCAAAATGCATAGCGCGGTCAGTGCATAAGCGACCGACCAGCCCAGCCCGGCACCCTGCCCCGATGCGAGCCACACCGTGCCCGCACCCGCGATGAGATTGCCGGTGCGATAGCCGAACTGATTCATCGCGGTCCCGTGTGCGAGCTCGGCCGCCGACAGCAACTCGATCCGGTACGCATCGATGACGATATCCTGCGTCGCCGACAGGAACGCGACGATAATCGCCGCCACCGCGAACCGCCCGAGGTGCGCGACCGGATCGCTGAAGCCGAGCGCCACCACCGCGACCGCGAGCAGCGCCTGCACCACGAACAGCCATGCCCGCCGCTGCCCGACGAGTGCCGCCAAACCGGGCAGGCGGATGCGGTCGATCAGCGGAGCCCACAGGAACTTCAGCGTGTACGGCGTCGTCAGCCCGACCGCGAAGCCGATGGTCTTCTTGTCGATGCCGACCCGGCTGAGCCAGAACGTCATCGTCGCCAGCAGCAGCGTCAGCGGAAAGCCGCTCGAAATGCCGAGCGCGAAGGCGGCAAGCGGGCGCGGGCGGAAATAGGGGCGGATACCGCCGGTACTGGTCATGCGGCGCACTGTAGCGGCGGCGGCGGTGGTGTCACTTGTCGATCTTGTTTGGGAAGTCTTAGCAATCGCTTGCGTTACGTTGACGAAATGTCCACCTTGCCGCCGGGGCAAGAGGGGGCATCGACATGGACACAACTACCGCGGGCGTTGGCGGCGTCACGCAGCCGATCGGCTTTAGCGGTCGGCTCGGCAGCTACATCGGGCTGGCGGCGGGTAATCTCGCGCTGACGATCGTCACACTCGGCACTTATCGTTTTTGGGCGAAGACGCGCGTGCGCCGCTTCTTGTGGGAGCACACGACGTTCCAGGGCGAGCCGCTCGAATACCGCGGTCGCGGCATCGAGAAGCTGATCGGCGCGCTGATCGTCTTCGCCGTGCTCGCGGTGCCGCTGTTCGGCTTCAGCATCGTCAGCGCGTTGCTGAGCGCGGCGGGTTACAAGGAGTGGGTACCGCTGCTCCTGCTCGTCGTTGACCTGGCGCTACTATACCTGTTCGGCGTCGGCCTGTACCGCTCGCAGCGCTACATGCTCAGCCGGACGGCGTGGCGCGGTATTCGCGGCGGCATGCTCCACGGCGGCTGGCGCTATGGGCTGAGCTATCTCAAGCTGACGCTGCTGCTGGCGGTGACGCTCGGCTTCACCTCGCCGTTCGTGTCGACGCGGTTGTGGAACCTGCGCATGGACGACGCGATGTTTGGCTCGGCGTCGTTCAGCGCGAGCGCCCAGTAGCGGCCGCTGTACGGGCGCTTCATCTTCGCCATGCTTGGGGCGCTGCTGATCTACGGGCTGGCGGTCGCCGGGGTCGTGGTGGAATTCGGCAGTCAGCTCGCGCACCTCAAGCCGGGTGCGGGCCCGGTCGCCGATCCGAAGTCGGTCATCGGACTTATCTTGCAACTGTACGGCATTATCATCGTCGCCGGGCTGGCCGCGGGACTGCTGATGCTCAGCTACCACGTCGCGCTGCTCCGCGAGCTGTTCGGCAGCTTGCGGCTGAGCACGCTCGGCTTCCGCTTCGACGCGACGACGGCCGACATGGTCAGGTTCCTGCTCGGTAACATCGCGCTGATCGTCTTTACGCTGAGGCTCGGTTATCTCATGATGCCGTTCCGCATCTTTCAGTTCTACACGCGCCATCTGGCGACGCTCGGCTGGCTCGATACCGATGACCTCGCGCAGACGACGCTGACCGGCCCGGGCCAGGGTGACGGCCTCGCCGACGCGTTCGACGCGGCGGCGTTCTGAACGAGATCGCGCGCGCCGAGCTTCGAAGCGGCACGCTCTACGACGGGCTGAGTGCGCGCGCCCAGCCTGTCTCGATAGGGCTGAACGACGACGGCGTACAGCTCACCGACAGCACGGGCGGCGGCGACTTCGTTTCCGTCGCGCTGCTCCGGCGCGGTGACCGTGGTGCCGGGCGGCCGGCGCTGCACCGCACCGATCAGCCCGACTGGCGGTTGACTGCCGACTCGCCGCTGCCCGAGGCGTGGCTACGCGCGCTGCCTGATGTCGGCAGCCTGTCGCCGCGCGTCCGGCGCCGGTACCTCGGTGCCGCGACTGCCAGTATCGTCATACTTGGCGGACTGTGGGGCTTCGGCGACGCATTGCTCACCGCCGCCGCGCCGTTGCTGCCGCACCGCATGCTGGTCCGATTGGGCGACGGCATGGTGCGCGAGTTGGGCGGCGACAGCTGCACGGCTCCGGCCGGGACTGCCGCGCTGACCAAGCTGACCGCGCGACTGACCCCGGCCAGGGGCTTTATCGAACCGGTCAAGGTTACCGTGCTGAATACCGCTGCGGTCAACGCGCTTGCCGCTCCCGGCGGGCGCGTTGTGCTGTTCCGCGGGCTGATTGACAAGGCGCACAGCCCGGACGAGGTCGCGGGGGTGCTCGCGCATGAGTTCACCCACGTCGCGCTGCGCCACCCGGCGCAGGCGCTGCTGCGGCAAATGGGGCTGTCGCTGCTGGTGCAGGCGATCGGCGGCGACGTCGGTGGCTTCGCCGACCTCGCCGCGGTGCTGCACGGCTCGCGCCGAGCCGAGGCGGCTGCCGATGCCGGGGCGATCACGCAGCTGCGCGCCTCGCACATCTCGCCCGCCGGACTCGCGGCGTTCTTCGTCCGCATCCGCGACGAGGACCGCGCCAAGCCCAAGGACGCCACCCGGCAGGTCGTCGACGAGGTGACGAGCTTCGCCGCGACGCACCCCGGCGATACCGAGCGCGCCGGGCTGGTCGCCGCCGCAGTGGCACGGCAGGGTGCGGTCACCCCGGCGCTGGATACGGCCGACTGGCAGGCCCTGCGGGCAATCTGCGAGTAGCTGGACGCGCACATTGTCGCCTGCCCGCCCATGACCTATGCTCGCGCTCATGGACCTGCACGCGCCCTTCCGCCGCCCGACCGCGGGCCAGCTCGCGCTGGCGCAGGACCTTGCGACGCCGCGCGACACCGCCGCCGCGGTCACCTCGACGCTGCCCGCCAGCCACTATACCGATCCGCAGCGCTACACCGCCGAGCGTGCGCTGTTCGATCGAATGCCGGTGCCGCTTGTGCCGTCGGCGCTGCTGCCGTCGAACAACACCAGCGTCACCCACGACGGCTTCGGCGTGCCGGTGCTGCTGACGCGCGACGGCGGCGGCGTGGTGCGCGCCTTTCTGAACGTCTGCCGCCACCGCGGCACCCGGCTGGTCGAGGCGAGCGAACCGGCCGCGGCCCCGCGGCTGGTGTGCCCATACCACGCGTGGAGCTATGCACTCAACGGGCGGCTCATCGGCGTGCCCCGCCCCGAGGTGTTTCCGGGGCTCGACAAGGCGGCGCACGGCTTGGTCGAACTATCGTCGTGCGAAGCGGGCGGGCTGATCTGGGTCGGGCTGAACGCCCACCGCAGCTATGATTTCAGCTTTGCCGCCGGGCCGCTCGCCGCCGACTTCGACGCGCTCGGGCTGGGTGAGCAGCACCTGTACGCGCGCGCCACGCACGTCGTCGCGGCGAACTGGAAGCTGATCATGGACGCGTTCCTCGAAAGCTATCACGTCGTCCGGCTGCACGCCGCCACTATCGGGTCGTTCTTCCAGGACGGCATCACCACCGGCGACCTGATCGGGCCGCATGCGCTCTCGGCGGTCGGCCGGACGACCGGACTCGATGCCGTCGATGAGGATGACTGGGCCGCTATCCGCCGCACTGTTACCTTCGCGTACCAGCTCGTTCCCGGCACGATCGTCATCGCGTCGCCCGACTATTTCAATGTGATGACGCTGATGCCGCAAGGCGTCGACTGCACGGTCGTCGAGGACTTCATGCTGATCCCGGCAGCCCCGGCGACGCCGAAGGCCGAGGCGCATTGGGCGAAAAGCTGGGCGCTGCTCGATCAGGCGGTGTTCGCGGGCGAAGACTTCCGCGCCGCCGAGCTCGGGCAGCAGGGGTTGAGCTCGGGTGCGATCGACCACATCCTGCTCGGCGGGTTGGAGCAGGGGATCGCGCGGTTCCACGCGACAATCGGCGAGTTGCTGGCGGCGGCGTAGTGCCCTTTCCCTCTGCTCCCCTCCCCACCCTGGGGAGGGGAGCAGAGGAGGGCACTGGCGCAATTACCGAAGTAGTGCCGGTAAGGTTCCCTCCCCCCAACCCCTCCCCAAGTGCGGAGGGGAGCAGTAAGACTGATCGCACGTCACCCAAGGAACACGCATGGGCACACGCCTGACCCGATACATCCTGATCGCGTCCGCCCTCGGCCTGATCATCGGCTGGGCAATCCACCAGTTCGCCGCCAGCCCGGCGCAGGCGAAGGACATCGCCGGATACCTCGGCATCGTCACCGAGGTATTCCTGCGGCTGATCAAGATGATCATCGCGCCGCTGGTGCTCGCCACACTCGTTACCGGCATCGCGCATATGGGTGCGGGCGCATCGATCGGCCGGATGTTCGGCCGCACGCTCGGTTGGTTCCTCGCGGCGTCGCTGATCTCGCTCGCACTCGGCCTGGTGCTGGTCAATCTGCTGGCGCCCGGCGAGGGCGTCGGGCTGGCGCTGCCCGCCGCCGATGCCGCCTCGGGCGTGGCGAAGACGGCGTTCAACCTCAAGGACTTCGTCGCGCATCTGGTGCCGAAGTCGATCTTCGACGCGATGGCGCAGAACGAGGTGCTGCAGATCGTCGTCTTTTCGGTGTTCGCCGGCGTCGGGCTGATCGCCATCGGCGAAGCGGGCGCGCCGATCGTCCGCGGGCTCGACGCGCTCGCCACGCTGATGCTGCGGATCACCGGCTACGTCATGTACGCCGCCCCGCCCGCGGTATTCGCCGCGGTCGCGGGCGCGATCGCCGTGCAGGGGTTGGCGATCCTGGTCACCTACGGCAAGTTCATGGGTGGATTTTACCTTGCGCTACTGATCCTGTGGATGCTGCTGCTCGGCGCGGGCGCGGCGGTGATCGGGGGCCCTCGCATCCGGCGGCTGGTCGTCGAGATCCGCGAGCCGTTCCTTCTGACCTTCGCCACCGCCAGTTCGGAGGCGGCATATCCCAAAATGCTCGAAGCGCTCGAGCGTTTCGGCATTGCGCCGCGGATCGCCAGTTTCGTGCTGCCGCTCGGCTACTCGTTCAACCTCGACGGCTCGATGATGTATTGCACCTTCGCGTCGCTGTTCATCGCGCAGGCGTACGGCATCCACCTCAGCGCCGGTCAGCAGATCACCATGCTGCTGATGCTGCTGGTCACCTCGAAGGGCATCGCCGGGGTGCCGCGCGCGTCGCTGGTGGTGATCGCGGCGACGCTGCCGTTCTTCGACATCCCCGAAGGCGGTCTGCTGCTGATCCTCGCGGTCGACCACTTTCTCGACATGGGGCGCAGCGCGACCAATGTGGTGGGCAATGCCGTGGCGGCGGCGGTCATCTCGAAGTGGGAGGGCGCGCTCGGGGATGCCCCGTCGGCGACCGCGCCCTTTAGTGCAGCCGCCGCTCCAGCTCGGTGATCGCGGCGCTGGTCAACCGTGCCTGCTCGGCGGGATCGGAGCCGTCGATAATCAGGCGGCGCGCGGCTGCCGTGGCGATGTCGACGGCATGCGCGCGTACCGCGGCTTCGGCCGTACGCGTCGCCGCGGCGATCTTGGTCTCGGCCATGCGGGTGCGGCGGACGATGCTGGCTTCGGCCTGCGCGTGCGCGTCGGCGACGATGTTCGCCGCTTCCATGCGCGCGCCTGCCAGAATACTCTCGGCATCGTACGCCGCGGTTGCCGCCTTCGCCTGATAGCCCGCCAGCAGCGCCTCGGCATCGGCGCGCAGGCGCTTGGCCTCGTCGAGCTCGGCGCGGATCTTGACCGTCCGGGCATCGAGCGCCGCGGCGATCATCCGCGGTACCTTGAGGTACAGCAGCACCACGATGAAGATCAGGAACGACAGCGCGACGAAGCTCTCGGCGTCAGCACCGAGCCAGCTTGCCGGGTCATGCTTGCCCGAGGACGTGGTGGTGACGATGTTGTTGGTCTCCGTCATAGAAATCTCACGCCGCGACCGCAGCGACGGTCGCGGCAATCTGCGCCGCAGCCGGGCGGCGGCCGGTCAGCCGCTCGACGATATCGCCGGTTGCTTCCTCCGCCACCGGGCGCAGATTGGCGAGCGCCGTCGTACGCGCCGAGTCGATCTCGGCCTCGGACTTTGCCGCGCTCGCGGCCAACTCGCCGTCCATGACCTCGAGCCGCGCCGCGGTCTCGACCGACGCGGCGGTCTTGGCATCGCCTTCGAGTTTGACCGCGTTCGCCCGCGCCGTCGCCAGCGTCGCCTCATAGCCCGCGATCACCGTCGCGGCCTGCTCCTTGGCGGCTTCGGCGCGCGTAAGATCACCGCCGATGACCCCGGCGCGATTGGTCTCGACCGCGGCGACCTTCGGCAGCGCCGCGCGCACGACGAGGAACAGCATCGCGAAGATGACGATCAGCCACGCGACTTGCGGGACGAACACATGCGGGTCGAATTGCGGCATCGGACGCTCCGTTCAGCAGCCGGTGCTTACTGGACGACGAACAGCAGGATCAGCGCGACGAGGAACGAGAAGATGCCGAGCGCTTCGGTCACCGCGAAGCCGAACAGCAGGTTCGGGCGCTGCGAGTTCGCCGCTGCAGGGTTGCGCAAGGCACCCTGCAGGAACATGCCGAAGATGATGCCGACGCCGAGTGCGGCAAGGCCCATGCCGAAGGTGGCGATGCCGGCTCCGATCAGCGCGGCTGCATGTGAGTTCATGATGGTCCCTTTACCTAATGCGGAAGATTGATCGAATCGTTCAGATATACGCAGGTCAGCAGCGCGAAGACATACGCCTGCACCACCGAGACCAGCAGTTCGAGCGCGAACAGCGCGACGTTCATGAACAAGGGCAGGATGCCGAGCAAGGTAAAAAGTCCGCCCGCTACGCCAAGGCTGATGATGAAGCCGGCGAACACCTGCAGCAGGATGTGCCCCGCGGTCATGTTGGCGAACAGGCGGACGGCGAGCGTCAGCGGCCGCGATATGTATGAGATCAGCTCGATCAGCACGATTAGCGGCAGCAGCACGACCGGCGTCTGCGGCGGTACGAACAGCGTAAAGAACTTCAGCCCGTGCTTGGCAAAGCCGATCAGCAGGCAGAGCGCGAAGATGAACAGCGCGAACGCTGCGGTCACTGCGAGGTGACTGGTAATCGCAAATGCGAACGGCAACAGCCCGAGCAGGTTGGCGAACAGGATAAAGATGAACAGCGCGAAGACGAACGGCACATACGCCAGCCCATTGGGACCGATATTTTCCTGCACCATGCCGGTGACGAACTCGTGCAGCGTCTCCACCGCGCCCTGCCACCGCCCCGGGACCAGCGTCGCGCGGCGCATCCCGAGCGTCAGGAACAGCCACACCAGCCCGAGCGTGATGACCATGAACAGCGAGGCATTGGTGAACGAAACATTGTAGCCGCCCGCGGTAAACGGCACCATCGGGTGGACTTCGAATTGTTCGAGCGGACCGGCAACCACGATCAATCTTCCTCTTCGCGCACCGACGGCGGTACCGGCTGCGCGTTGACTTGCCGCTGCTCGGCATTGACACCGCGCATCAGGTTCATGAACCCCGCCGCGAGCCCGAGCAGCAGGAACAGCAGCGCCAGCCACGGCTTGGTGCCGAGCCAGCGGTCGAGCTGCCAGCCGATGAAGCCGCCGACGACGACGCCCGCGACGATCTCGACCGCATAGCGCGACCCCGACGCCAGCGCCGACCCGGCGACCTTCATCGGCACCTGTGAACTACGCGCCGCTGCCAGGCGAGCCTCGATCGCGTCGAGTTCGTCGGACGGGCGTTCGGACAAGCGCACACTTTCGGATCGGAGCGGCAGCGGTGCCCAGCGACGCCACAGGCCCTGCCCGGCCTAGACCAGTCAGGACACTGCGGCTTTACGGGCGCGGAGGCCGGGGTGTCAACCGTTGGGGTGTGCAGGCCCGCCCGGGGAGGGTTGAGCGCAACCAAACCTTGCGCGTACCTTTACCGCGCCCAAGCACAAAGCTCGTGCACGCTCTGCCCGTCCTGCGCTAACGACCAGCGCAGTTCACGTTAAAGGCATCCCATGCACAACCCCCTCTTCCGCCCCTTCGATCTTGGCGGGCTGCATCTGCCCAATCGCATCGTCATGGCCCCGATGACGCGGTCGTTCTCGCCCGGCGGCGTACCCGGAGATGATGTCGCGGCTTACTACCGCCGCCGTGCCGAGGGGCAGGTCGGACTGATCGTCACCGAGGGTACCGTCGTCGACCGGCACGGCGCGTCGAACGACCCGCGCGTGCCGCATTTCTACGGTGACGCCGCGCTCGCCGGCTGGGGCAAGGTTGCCGACACCGTCCACGCCGCGCGGGGCCGCATCGCGCCGCAGCTCTGGCACGTCGGCGGTATGAAGAACCCGATGCTGCCCGATCACCCGCACGCCGCCGAGGGCCCGTCGGGACTGCTCCGCCCCGGCAAAACGTACGGCGAGGCGATGAGCGAGAGCGACATCGCCGACACCATCGCCGCGTTCGCGCGCGCCGCGGGCGACGCCAAACGGCTCGGCTTCGACGCGGTCGAGCTGCACGGCGCGCACGGCTATCTGATCGACCAGTTCTTCTGGGACGGCACCAACGCGCGCGACGACGCATGGAACGGCGGCACGCTGCCCGAGCGCGCGCGCTTCGCCGCCGAAATCCTGCGCGCCGTCCGCGCTGCGGTCGGACCGGAGTTTCCGGTGATCATCCGCCTATCGCAGTGGAAGCAGCAGGACTTCACCGTCCAGCTCGCAGCCACGCCCGCCGCGCTCGAAGCGTGGCTGACGCCGCTGGCCGATGCCGGCGCGGACGTCTTCCATTGCTCGCAAAGGCGATTTTGGCAGCCCGAGTTCGAGGAGTCAGACCTGAATTTCGCCGGCTGGGCAAAGAAGCTGACCGGCAAACCGACGATCACCGTCGGCTCGGTCGGCCTTAGCGGCGACTTCATCGCGGGCTTTGGCGGCGAAGGCTCGCAACCGGCATCGCTCGACAAGCTGCTCGAACGGCTGGCGCGCGACGAGTTCGACCTCGTCGCGGTCGGCCGCGCGCTCATTGTGGACCCCGACTGGGTCGAGAAGGTCCGCGATGCGCGTTTCGACGAACTGCGCGACTTCGACCGAAGCGCGCTGGCGACTTTGGTGTAAGCTTGCCTCGGTGGGCTCGCTCAGGCCAGCCCGCCCCGGCTCGATTGCCCCCACGTCTGCCGGCCGGTGAGGAAGTACACCCACCCCCAGGCGGCCCCCGCGTGGCGGAGCAGCTGGAAGCTGAACGGCTCGAGCAGCGACGCGACGATCGCCGGACCGGCCGCCATCGCGCTGCCCCCGGCCCAGCGCCGGTACAGCCCGAGCGACCAGAGATGGAACGCGAGGTCGATGACGATCTTCGTGCCGATCACCAGAGCCACCGGCAGCAGCACGTGGACGCGGCCGGTAATCAGATAGAGCAGCAGCAGTGCAAAGGCCGTCAGCCCGAAGATCGGCTGTAGCGTATCGATGGCCTTGACCGGCAACATCCAGCGCCCGAGCACGCCGTAGCGGGCGCTGCCGACCATGTCGCGGTACCAATATTGCGTCTGCAGGAAGCCGCCGAACCAGCGGCGGCGCTGGCGCAGGAACGCGGGCAGCGTCGCCGGGGCCGCGGTCCGCGCCCGCGCGCCGCCGATCACCGCGGTATGCCAGTCGAGGTCGTGTAACGCGCCGTAGCGGCTCAGGCGGTGGATCAGCTCGTAATCCTCGACGAGGCAGTCGGTGTCGAAGCCGCCCACCGTGATCACCGCCGCGCGCCTGAAGCCCGCGAATGCGCCCGAGATCAGCAGCAGTGCATCGACCCGCATCCACGCGTAGCGCGACAGGAAGTTGCGGACGTACTCGTAACGCTGGAACCACTCGAACAGCCGTCCCGACAGCGACCGGTCGCACACCGGCGTCAGCACGCCCGTCGCCGCGACCAGCCCCGGTGCCCGCGCAAAAGCGTCGCGCATTGCCGCGATCGCGGTGGGCTCGAGCAAGGTATCGGCATCGACGGTGAGCACCATGTCGGTCGCCAGCGCCTCGATCGCGACGTTGAGCGCCCGCGCCTTGCCGCCGTGCGGCAGCCGCAGCCAGCATAGCCCGGCATGGCTCGCGCTCGTCGCGCTGAGCTGGCCGAGCCGCGGCTCGGCCAGACCGAAGCTTTCCGTCAATAGCGCCGCGGTACCATCGCTCGAGCCGTCGTCCGCGATGACGATAACGTCGGGCACATCGCGCTGCGCATACAGCGCCGCCAGCGTCACCGGCAGCACCTTTGCCTCGTTGTGCGCCGCGACGATTACCCCGACGCTGGCGACACCGCCGACCGGCGGACCGACCGGCGATGTTGCGGCCGGGCTCCGCAGGCCGCGCGTCTGCACGAACGTAAAGAGCAGCAGCAGCGTGTCATAGGTGATGTAGACCAGGCCGGTGCTCCACGCGAGCACCCCCGTGAAGGCGAACGCTCCGGCAAACAGCACGAGCCACAACGCCAGTATCCCGCCATGGATCAGCAGACTCGCGAACGGCGTTGGCGACGGCGAGTAGCGCGGCGAGTTGGCGAGCAGAGCGGACGTTAGCGCGGCGGCCCCGGCCGGAGGCACGGGCTCGTTACCCGCGCGCGGCGCGCTGACTGGCGACCCCGAAACGTTCCACGCATCATCGACCAGGTCGCTGGCAGGCGCTTGGCGGGCAGACGACGGCGTCAACGGCGCTTCCCTTCGATCGAGCCCGGTTTCCAACA
>JANOOK010000085.1:0-2135 GCA_031421275.1 Sphingomonadaceae bacterium | reverse complement strand
CGCCGCCTGCACGCAGGCGTCGCTTTCGGACTTCCGACCGAAGCCGCCGCCGAGCAGCGTCGGATGCACCGTCACCGCATCGTCCGCGACACCGAGCGCCTTCGCCACCGACCACGTCGCCAGCGAGAGCGACTGCGTCGGCGCCCAGATCTCGCAGTGTCCACCGTCGACCCGGGCCGTCGCGTTCATCGGCTCGAGCGCGGCATGGGCAAGGAACGGCACGGTGTAATCGGCATGGATCACGCCGGACCCGCCGAGCAGCGTCGCCGCGTCGCCCGATTTCTGCACCGTCCCGGCATCGGCGTCGCCATTCAGCGCGCTCTTCAACGCCGGCTCGATCCACGGTCCCGCGGGCTTGGGCACGGCGGCGAACACCGGCGACAGCGTTTCAAGTGCGGTATGTGCGCCGTACCAGGTCGAGGCGACCACCGCGACCCAGCTCGGGCCATGAACGACGTCGATCACCCCCGGCGTCTTCAGCACCGCGCGGGTATCGACGTGGAGCAGCTTCGGATCGCCCGCCGGCCCCGACTTGACCGCCGCATAGGCCATCCCCGGCAGCCGCACGTCGATGCCGAAGCGCGCGCTGCCGTCGGTCTTGGCCGGAATATCGAGCCGCTGGACGGGCTTGCCCATCAGCTTGCCGGTGCCGGGCGCGCGCAACACCGGCGACGACGGCATGTCCTCGGCCGCCGCCTTGCCAGCGATATCGGCAAAGCGCACCCGCTTCGCCTTGTAGACGACGAAGCCGTTGTCGGTGTCGCACTCGCTCCAGTCGACGCCCCAGTCGCGCGCCGCCGCGCGGCACAGCATCTCGCGCGCGGCAGCTCCCGCCAGCCGCACCGGCTGCGCAAAGCCGCGCACCGACGTGCTGCCGCCGGTCATCTGCAGGTCGTAATGTGCCGCGATACTGCCCACCGTCCAGCGCGCGAAGCCGCGGAACAGCGTCGGCACCTCGGCGGTCGGATCGAGCGCGACGCCGCGGTTGGCATAGAGCGGGTGCAACGGTGCCGGCTCGACCGACATGGTATTCCAGTCGGCCCCAAGCTCGTCGGCAAGGACTTGCGGCAGGCTGGTATAAACCCCCTGCCCCATCTCGGCCTGCGGCACCGCGACAACGACGCGGCCGTCGGTGCCGATCTTGACGAAACCGTTGATGACCGTCTCGTCCTTGGCCGCCGCCCAGTTGAGCGCGCGGGCCCGCGGCCACAGCGCGAAGCCGATGGCCAGCCCCGCGACCGCGCCGGTGCCGATCAGGAAGTTGCGTCGCGTCGTCGGAGCGCGCGGCAGGTCGGGCGTCAGCGCCGCGGGGGGTTGGGCGTTCATCGCAACGGTTTAGCGCGCGGCGTGGGCGTTGTCGAAGGCGCGAATTGTCCTGACTGGCGTTGCTGCCTCTTTTTCCTGCTCCCCCTGTCCGCTTGGGGAGGGGGCCGGGGGGAAGGCTGCGCGCACGATATTCGCAAGGAAGAGCCCTCCCCCAACCCCCTCCCCAAGAGGAGAGGGGGCTAGAAGAGGAGGAGGCAGTTGCCTCTTACGCCGCGAACTGGTTCATCGTGTTATGCGAGCCGCCCGCTTTCAACGCCGCCTCGCCAGCAAAATACTCCTTATGGTCGTCGCCGATGTCGGAGCCGCTCATATTCTGGTGCTTGACACAGGCGATGCCCTGGCGAATTTCGGCACGCTGAACGTTCTTGACGTAGCCGAGCATGCCCGCGGTGCCGAAATACTCCTTGGCGAGGTTGTCGGTCGACAGCGCCGCGGTGTGATAGGTCGGCAGCGTGATCAAGTGATGGAAGATACCGGCGCGCTTCGCCGAGTCGGCCTGGAAGGTGCGGATGCGCTCGTCGGCCTCCGCAGCGAGCTCGGTGCTGTCGTAATCGACGCTCATCAGCCGGGCGCGGTCGTACGCCGACACGTCGGCACCTGAGGCGGCCATCGCGTCATAGACCTGCTGACGGAAGTTCAGCGTCCAGTTGAACGACGGCGAATTGTTGTAGACCAGCTTGGCGTTGGGCGCGACCGCGCGGATGCGGTCGACCATGCCGGCGATCTGCTCGATGTGCGGCTTCTCGGTCTCGATCCACAGCAGGTCGGCTCCGTGCTGCAGCGAGGTGATACAATCGAGCACGCAGCGG
>JANOOK010000084.1:0-3759 GCA_031421275.1 Sphingomonadaceae bacterium | reverse complement strand
TTCGGTGGTCAGCGGTGTTTGTCCGAACATCTCGTCGCGCTATAGCCGGGCTGTCCGTTTCGCCAAAGGCCCGCGCCATGACCTACACCGCCCCGATCGCCGAGCAGCGCTTCGTGCTCGACACCATCGCCGACCTGCCCGGGCTGGCGCGATTGAACGGCTTCGAGGCGGCGACGCCCGACATGGTCGAGGCGATCCTGACCGAGGCGGGCAAGCTCGCCAGCGGCGTGTTCGCGCCGCTCAACCGCACCGGCGACGTGCAGGGGGCGACGCTTAAGGACGGCGTCGTCACGCTGCCGCCGGGCTTCGCCGACGCGTACAAGCGCTATGTCGACGGCGGTTGGGCCTCGCTCGGCGCGTCGCCCGACCACGGTGGGCAGGGGCTGCCGTTCGTCCTGGCGAGCGCGGTGCAGGAGCAGCTGACCAGCGCCAACATGGCGTTCTCGCTGTGCATGATGCTCAGCCAGGGCGCGATCGAGGCGCTGCAGGCGCATGCCTCGCCGGCGCTGCAGGCGACGTACCTGACCAGGCTGGTGTCGGGCGAGTGGACCGGCACGATGAACCTGACCGAGCCGCAGGCGGGTAGCGACGTAGGCGCGCTGACCACCCGCGCGACGCTCCATGCCGATGGCAGCTACCGGGTCGAGGGCAGCAAGATCTACATCACCTGGGGCGAGCACGACGTCGCCGACAACATCGTCCACCTCGTGCTGGCGCGTCTGCCCGATGCGCCGCCGGGGACCAAGGGCATCTCGCTGTTCCTGTGTCCGAAGATACTGCCCGATGGCAGCCGCAACGACCTGATCTGCGCCGGGCTCGAGCATAAGCTCGGCATCCACGCCTCACCGACTTGTACGATGAAGTTCGGCGAGCACGGCGAGTGTGTCGGCTATCTGGTCGGGGCCGAGGGCGCGGGCATGCGCGCGATGTTCACGATGATGAACCACGCGCGGATCAACGTCGGGCTGCAGGGTGTCGCCATCGCCGAGCGCGCCTATCAGGCGGCGCTCGCCTATGCCCGCGAGCGGGTCCAGTCGGCGGCGTTCGGGCGCGGTCATGGTGCGGTGCGGATCATCGACCACGCCGACGTGCGGCGGATGCTGTTGACCATGAAGGCCACCACCGAGGCGATCCGCGCGCTGGCCTACTACAACGCCGCCGCGGTCGACCGCGCGCACGCCGGACACGATGCCGCCGCTAGCGGCCTCGCCGACCTGCTGACGCCGGTGACCAAGGCCTATGCGACCGATATGGGCGTCGAGCTGGCGAACCTCGGCATCCAGGTGTTCGGCGGCATGGGCTATGTCGAGGAGACCGGCGCGGCGCAGTACCTGCGCGACGCTCGCATCGCGCCGATCTACGAGGGCACCAACGGCATCCAGGCGCTCGACCTCGTCGGGCGCAAGCTGGCGCAGGACGGCGGCGCGCACTGGCGGACGCTGTTCGGCGATATCCGCCAGACCCTGCGCGAGCTGCCGCCCAGGGGCGACCTCGGGCAGCTCGCGCCGTACCTCGACGACGCGCTGGCGGCGCTCGAGAATGCGACGGTGTGGCTGACCGGGAACAGCGGCGAGCGGCTGAGCGATACCGCGGCGGGGGCGACGCCGTACCTGCGGATGTTCGGGATCACCGTCGGTGGCTGGCTGCTGGTGAAGCAGGCGGTGGCGGCGGCGGAGCGGCTGGCGACGGGCGAGGGGGATGCGGTTTTCCTGCGCGGCAAGCTGGTGACGGCGCGGTTCTTCGCCGAGCAGGTGCTGCCGCAGGCGACGGCGCTGCTCGGGCCGGTGACGCGCGGGGCGGGGGTGCTGTACGCGATGGAGGCGGCGGCGTGGGGGTGATCTAGCTCCCCTCCCCTTCAGGGAAGGGGGAAGTAAGGAGTTGAAGCAGCTCACATCCCCGGCATTGCCCCGAACGCCGCCGCATCCCCCACCGCCAAAAACCCCCCGTTCAGATAGCCCGGCTTGCCGTAGCCGAAGTCATCCCCGCCCGCCGCGCGCATCGCGCCGCCGGCCGCGAGCAGCACCGCGTGCCCCGCCGCGGTGTCCCACTCGCACGTCGGCCCGAAGCGCGGGTAGGCGTCGGCGCTGCCTTCGGCGAGGCGGCAGAACTTCAGGCTCGATCCGGCCGGTTCGAGCTGCACCGGGCCGAGCGTCGCCAGATACGCCTCGGTCGCGGCGTCGAGATGGCTGTAGCTGACGACGACCGTCGGCGGCGTCCGGTACCGCCGGGTCGCGATCGCCTCGCGGTTGCCGCCATCGGCCTCGCGGTAGGCGCCGTGGCCCAGCGCGCCCGCCCACAGCATGCCGTCGCGCGGGGCCAGCACCAGCCCGAGCACCGGGCGGCCGGCCTCGATCAGCGCGACGTTGACCGAATAGGCCGGGCGGCCGGCGATAAAGTCCTTGGTCCCGTCGAGCGGATCGATCAGCCAGAACCGCGCGCTCGGTTCGGGCCGGTGGCCGCCGGCGTGCGCCTCCTCAGCCACGATGGGCGCGGCGTCGACGGCGCGGATCGCGGCGGCGAGCAGTGCCTCGGCGGCTTCGTCGGCCTCGGTCACCGGCGAGGCGTCGGCCTTGTGGCGGACCGCGTGGCCGCCCAGCCGGATCGTCTCGATCAGCCGCCCGGCCGCGCGCACGGCGGGGGCGAGCGCGTCAAGCAGGGCGGTCGTGCTACTCACGATGCGGGCGTCAGACGGTCTCGAACAGGTCGGCGGTGCTCAGGCCCAGCTGGTTGATGCGGCGCTTGACGCGCGGCCACTCGGTGCGCAGGAAATCGGCGCGTTCGGAGGCCAGCAGCGCCGCCGCCGCCCCCGCTTCGGCATACAGCCCGACGCCCTTGCGCGCCACGATCAGCCCGGCCGCCTGCAGTTCCTGATACGCCTTGGCGACCGTCAGCGGGTTGACGTCGAGCTCGGCTGCCAGCGCCCGCACCGACGCCAGCTGCAGCAGCCCGGCGGCGCGGGGCGCGCTCGCCCCGGCCAGGATGCGCGAGACGATGATATCGCGGATCTGCAGGTAGATCGGTCGGTCGGCTTGCCACATGACTGTGGTATCGCGCTAGAACAGCGGAGGTGTCAACCCGATGGCCGCTCACCACGCGCGGACGATATCGACGAGCGTGGGGCGCGGGCGCTCGTCGAGGGCCCGCGCCGGCGAGCCGATGAAGATGAACCCGGCGATCTTCGCGCCCGCCGGGCCGCCGAGCGCGGCGACGACGGCGGGCGAATAGGCCGCCCAGCCGGTCAGCCAGTTCGCGACATAGCCCTGCGCCGAAGCCGCGGCGCACAGCATCGTGCAGACGCCGCCCGCCGACAGCTCCTGCTCGAAACGGGGGATGTGACTGTCCACGGGCACGCTGAGCACGACGACGAGCGCCGGGGCCTGTGCGGCGAAGTCGCGCACCGCGGCGAGCTCGACCCGGCCGGGGTCGGGCTTGTCGACGCGGTACGCCGCTTCGAGCACGTCGGCGAAGGCGGCGCGCCGGTCGGCGGCGATGGTGACGAAGCGCCACGGCGCGAGCTTGCCGTGGTCGGGGACGCGCGCGGCGGTCGCCAGCATAATGTCGAGTTCGGCGGCGCTCGGGCCGGGCTCGATCATGTCGCGCGCCTTGCCCGAGCGGCGGGTGGCGAGCAGGCTGGCGGGCGTGGTGCGGTCGTTGAATTGCGTGGTCACAACAATTGCTCCTGCAAGCCGATCGCCGCCGCGCTCGCCGCCTTGACCGCGTCGCGCGCCATCGGCAGGTCCATGCGGACGTTGCGCGGCG
>JANOOK010000083.1:0-2604 GCA_031421275.1 Sphingomonadaceae bacterium | reverse complement strand
GCGGCGTCGGCGATCTTGGCGGCATGCTTGCGTTGAATGATCCCGCAGGTGCGGATGAAGCCGACGAAGGCCCGGGCGGAGAACGCCCCCCGCGAAAAGCCGAATATGTAGATCTCGTCGCCGGGCTCGTAGTTGAAGACCAGGAACGTGTAGGCGACGACGATCTTGTCGAGTACGCCTTCACCGAACAGGCCTCCGGTCCAATGATCGGCTTGGCCTGTGCCCACACCCGAATCGTAGTGGATGATCTGGACGGTTCCGTCCTTCGCGATCGGCGAGATGCTTTCGGCCGTTATGACGGCGTTTGTGGGATTGGGGGCTTCCAGCTTGTTCCAGGTACCGTCGAAGCGAAACGCGAGCCTTTTCACTTCCGTCACCTTATCGTGGAGTCCCATCGTACCACGATGCGACGCCGGCGCCAGAATGATCGCCGACGACCCGTGGCCTTGTCGTGCTCGCCGCTGTCGCCTCGCACATAATCGGTGCCGCATAGGCTCATCCGACGCACCACCGGCTTTGACGAGGCCGATCCCCGCGTCCGAAGACGACGTTCTTCCCTTCAGCTGACCGGCGCAGTTGCGTTGCCGTCGAGCGGCGTATTGTGGCCGATGTCGTGTCGTAAGCAGTCGCAGGCGGCGGGGCGGGCCCGCACTCCGGCGATCAACTGTCGGTCGCCGCTCGTCGCCGGAGAAGAAGTCTTTCCGGCAAAATCGTTCCGGGCGATCGTTCTGCAGGGCGTCTTAACCGCGTCGCGTCGCCACGGACGCCTCACGCAGCCCGCCTCCGGCGCCGCCGGTGGATCCTACGAGAACGGGCGCTATTCTCGTGACGCCCGCGTGGCGTAAGCAGGATGGCGTACTCCCGGGGACTGGTTTCTGCCGTCGCCGAGGCCCAGCTCTCGCTTGTTCGGCATGTTCGCGGGACGTGTCGCCGGTGTATGGGAGGACGTGACGATGCACCGGCCTCGCGCTTTGCGGCCGGTGCATCGCAGGTCTAGGTCGTATGCTTCTCTCGCTTGCCTCAGGACTGGTCGCTGCCCTTCTTTCTCGAGGAACGATGCTCGACCCATGCCCTGAAGGCGACGTCGATGGTCACCGTCACACGCAAAGTCCCGGTCCCGCCGTCGTCGCCGGCGAAGGAGTTCGGCGCTAGGCGGCTGCGGTTCGTGCCGATGCCGTCGCGTCCGTGCCGTACGACGCCCAGACGGGGCCCTTGTCGTTGCCCTTGCCCGGACGGCCGAAGCGGTCGGCGAACAGATAATGGCTGACCAGTTCGGTGAACGCCCGCGTCCGCTCGCGCTTGCCGTCGCCGCAGATCTTGGCCACCGCGATCTTGAGGTTGTCGTAAAGCAGCGACAGCGGCACCCCGCCGAAGAACCCGAACGCCGACACGTGGCCGTCGAGGAACGCCTCGGTGGTCTCGCGCGGATACGCCTTCACAAAGCACGCGGCCGATCACCGCCACCGCCTCGCCAAAATCGACCTGACCATGACCCGGTGGATGCGCCAGCGGCACGAACGTCTCGCGGCCGCGCGCCCGGCACAGCCGGACATAATCCTTGACCACGGTGTACCCGCCGGCAAAGCCATGCTCATCACGCAGTCGCTCGAAGATCCGCTTCGCCGTGTGCCGCTGTTTCACCGGTGCCGTCCGGTCAGCGTCGAGGATCATGTCGATCACCGGCAGCAGCGCACCCAGCTTGGGCTTCGCCACCGGTGCCGTCCGCGTATATCCCGGCGGCAGCGAAAACCGGCACATCTTCAGCACCGTCTCGCGGCTCAGGCCGAAAACCCGTGCCGCCTCGCGCCGGCTGTGGCCCTCGACAAACACGAAGCGCCGGACAGCGGCGTAAACCTCCACGGCAAACATCCCCGGCCGCCCCCAAAGGGACCAGCCTAACCAATGGCCGGATTTTACTCCGCCCTCATCGACCCTGCGCCGACGATCCATTGGCCTGGTTTGTCACCGCCGTGCACACCCACGTCGGCAACAACGACCTGGTCGCCACATGGTGCTCGCGAGGCTTCGCCACCTGCGAGGACGGCCCGTGGTTCATGGTCAAAACCGACGACCACGAGGAGCAGGTCAAGCTGACCGGTGGCGACCGCGCGCTTATCGACCTCAATCGCCGCATCGATGCGGCGGGTGCCGCTGCGGCCGCATCCGCTGCGACGAAGCCGAAATTCTGAAGCTACGGCGAGCCGCACTCATCGCCAGCAGCCGGATGTCGTTTACAGCTCGATCGATCAGCGGAGACTTTGGTGCAGATTGTGGGTGCGCTTCTCGGCTTCTTCCTCGGCCCGCGCGGCTGCCTTGCGCTGCTCGCCTTCTTTGCCGTCGAGATTTTCGTCGGCGTCCGCTTCGGCGGCAACGCGCCCGGATGGGCGGCCCTCGCGATGCTGATCCTGATGTTCCTTCCCATCGGCATGCGGAACGGCCGCGCGGGTAGCTTGCACAGTAGATGTCGATCAACGCGCCCGGCAGCTGTATCAACTCGCGTGTCGTCGGGGCGTTCTCCCAGCGGGACATCGTCGGTTGGCTCGCCAGACCGACCGGGCCAGTGGGCAGCTTGCCCAGCGCCAGCTTGAACCCGGGATCATGCCG
>JANOOK010000082.1:0-8701 GCA_031421275.1 Sphingomonadaceae bacterium | reverse complement strand
GGGGGTTCCCGCCCGCGGCGGGGGGGGGGGTGTTCTGGTGCTCGCTGCTTCCCCCCCCCCCCCCCTGTGGGGGGGGGGGGGGGGGGCGCCCCGCGGCCCAGGTAGCCGATCGCCTTACGCGGTCCCTCCCCCCGGCCCCCTCCCCAAGTGGGGAGGGGGAGCAGCAAGCCGAGGTGCAGCAAGCGTCGCATCCACCGCGACGCGCGCGCCCATCAGCGAGAACCGCCGCCGCAGCGCCAGCGTCGGCCGCTCGACGACATGCCACGAGAACATCGCCAGCCCGACCACCGGCAGCACGGCGGCGGCGAGCAGCTGCCACCACTGATCGAAGCGGTGCCACTGGTCGATGACCTGTAGCAGCGGAAAATGGTACAGATAGATGCCGTACGAATAGTCGCCCCGGGCGATGCTCGGCGGCGTCGGCAGGCGGCTCAGCCCGCAGAAGATCGTCAGATAGGCCAGCGGCGCGCACGCCAGCAGCGGCACGACCGGACGGAACCAGTAAGCCGCACCGTCGACCAGCAGCGACACGGCGAGCAGCGCCGCGACGCACGCTGCGGCGATCCGCCAGTCGAACCGGATGTACGCCTGCCCGAGATACAGCGTCGACCCCGCGAGGAAATAGGGCACCAGCTTCGAGCCCTGCGTCAGGAACAGGAAGTTGACTGCGTGTCCGGCCAGCCCCCCGGGGGACTCGAGGTGCCAGTGCGTCAGCACCCACGAGATCAGCAGCCAGCTGCCCGCCAGCAGCGCCGTCCAACGCGCGCGGCGCAGCACCCCGACTATCATCAGCCCGGCCAGCACGGTGTAGCAGCCAAGCTCGAACGGCACCGTCCACAGCGAGCCGTTGACCGTCTCCGCCAAGCGGTTGCTCAGGAACACGCCGGGCAGGAAATAGTGCACCCAGCCGAAGATGTTGAGGAAATACCGGCCGAACGCGGGGTCGGCGACGTAGTCCGCCAGCGGCAGGATGGTGACCAGCGGCCCGATCACCAGCGCGCACAGCACGATATCGACCGCCAGCGCCGGGATGATCCGCGCGGCGCGGTTGAGCAGGTAATCGCGCACGTCGAGCCGCAGCACCGACTTGGTGACCAGGAACCCCGACAGCACGAAAAACATCGGCACCAGCGCCCAGGCGAACAGCCACAGCGGCGTCGCGCGCGCTTCGGGCTCCGAGCTGGTGATGACCAGCGTATGCCACAGCACGACCCCGCTCGCGAGCACCAGCCGGGTCAGCTCGAACCCGGGACCGAAGCCCCGCACCCGGTCGAGCCGGTCCTTGAAGGTGATCGATTGCGGCATCGCGCTCGCTCTAAGCGGCGGAACGACCAACGTAAATCCTTCCCGTCTCCGGGGAGGACTCCTCGCCCTTGCACCATCCCCCACTTCGCCGCAAAAGCGTGCGCATGACCGAAACCGCCTACACCGTCACCGGCACCACCGGGCCCTGGGAAATCGTCGTCGGGCTCGAAGTCCACGCGCAGGTCACCGCCGCGTCGAAGCTGTTCTCGGGCGCCGCCGCGAGCTTCGGAGCCGAGCCGAACACGCAGGTCAGCTTGGTCGACGCGGCGATGCCGGGGATGCTGCCGGTGCTGAACGGCGAATGCGTCCGGCAGGCGGTGCGCACCGGGCTGGCGCTGGGCGCGGAGATCAACCGCTTCTCGCGCTTCGACCGCAAGAATTATTTCTACGCCGACCTGCCGCAGGGTTATCAGATCACCCAGCTGTACCACCCGATCGTCGGCGAGGGCGCGCTCACCGTCGAGCCCGACGGGGCAGCGCCGAAGTCGATCGGCATCGAGCGCATCCACCTCGAGCAGGACGCGGGCAAGTCGGTCCACGACGGCCATGCGACGATGACCTTCGTCGACCTCAATCGCTCGGGCTGCGCGCTGATGGAGATCGTCTCGAAGCCCGACATGCGCTCGCCCGCCGAGGCCGGGGCCTACGTCCGCAAGCTGCGCTCGCTGCTGCGCTATGTCGGCAGCTGCGACGGCAATATGGAGGAAGGCTCGATGCGCGCCGACGTCAACGTCAGCGTGCGCAAGGCGGGTGCGCCGTTCGGGACGCGGACCGAGACCAAGAACGTCAACAGCGTCCGCTACGTCATGGCGGCGATCGAGTATGAAGCGCGCCGTCAGGTCGACGTCCTCGAAAGCGGCGGTAGCATCGTCCAGGAAACCCGGTTGTTCGATCCCGACCGCGGCGAAACGCGCTCGATGCGCAGCAAGGAAGACGCGCACGACTACCGCTATTTCCCCGACCCCGACCTGCTCCCGGTGGTTCTTACAGATGCATTTCTCGCAGAATGCATGCAGAATTTTCCCGAACTGCCCGACGCCAAGCGGGCGCGCTTCGAGGCGATGGGTCTGACGCCGTACACGGCAAGTGTACTCACAGCTGAACGCGAGACGGCTCGATACTTCGAGGTCATGCTCGCCGCGACCGGCGATCTTGCCCCCGAAGCCCCTCGTCGCGTCGCTAACTGGATCACATCTGATCTTTTTGGTGCGCTCAAAGGGTTAGGCCTTGGCATTGAGGAGTCGCCAGTTGATGCAAACGATGCTGCAGAACTAATTGCGCTAACGGCGGATGGGACATTGTCGGGACCGCTCGCCAAGCAGGTCTTCGAGGCCATGCTCGCTACTGGTGACCGTGCCGGCAAAATCGTCAAGGAACGTGGTCTGTATCAGGTTAGCGATACGTCAATTATAGATGACGTGATTAACGATGTTTTAGTGGCCAATCCCGACAAGCTGGCCGATTATCGCGACGGCAAGGACAAGCTGCTCGGCTTCTTCGTCGGCCAGACCATGCGCGCCATGGGCGGCAAAGCCAACCCGGCCGTGGTCAACGAACGCCTGCTGGCGGCGCTGGCGGGGTAGCGCGCGTCGTCCCGGATCCGGTCCCGCCTTTTGCGGATCGTGATCATCCCGGCGGGCGCGGGTCGCCGACATCATCGGGCACGTCGTGCGGTTCGACCACATGCTCCTCGCGCCGGACTGCCCACACATGGTCGCCGGTCCACACGTCGGGAACCTTGCGGCCGCTGGCGTCGGTGGCGGGGCGGTAGCGGTGGCGTTGCATGATCAGGCGGCAGGTCGCCTCGTCGAGGTCGGCGTTGCCGCTCGAATGCGTGACGCGGCAGCTGGTGACGCGACCGTCGACGCCGACGATGAAGCGGATCGAGACGGTGCCGCCGATCCCGGCGTCGTAGGCGGCGCGCGGATAGTCGGAATCGCGCAGGCGGCCGTGGATCAGCACCGACGGCGTGCCGCCGTCACCGTCGCCGTCGCCGGTTTCGCCGCTGCCCGTGCCGGTCCCCTGCCCGTCCGCGCCGCTGCCCGGGCCGGGCATCGGCGCCGCTCCGGCGTGCGCCTCGGCACCCGGCCCGGCGGTCAGCGCGGCGAGTACCGGCGGCGGCACCTGCGGCTCGACAACCGGCGGCGGCGCGACGATCACGGCCGCCTTGGCCTGGCGCGCCGACGGGGCCGCGCGGCCGGTGGCCTTGGCGCGGTGCGGGTGCACGACGACCTTCTCGGGCGCGGGCGGCGGCACCGGGGTGATGTCGAACAGCTTGATGCTGGACTCGATCCTGGCGGGGAGCGATCCCGACAGCCCGGTCAGCAGCACATAGCCGAGCGCGGCTTCGAGCACGATGGTCGCGACGGCGGCGACGATGCGCTCGCGGCTTTTGGTCTGGTCGAGAAACATGTCGCGGTCCGGCCCGTCGCGTCAACAACCGGGCTAAAGCATTCGTCTCATGAACGGCGGCTTACCCGTCAAACGCCAGCAACCCACGCCGCGCGCGCGTAACCCTGCGCCCACAGCAGCGCGGTCAGGTCGCCGTGCCGGACCGCGGCCGGAGCCGCCGCGACCGTCGCCGGCTTGGCGTGATAGGCCACGCCCAGTCCCGCGGTGCGCAGCATCGGAATATCGTTGGCACCGTCGCCGGCCGCGAGGCACGCGGCCAGCGCGACCCCACCCGCGTGCAGTTCGGCAAGCTTGGTCGAAGCATCGACCACGGGCCGCGCGACGCCGCCGGTCAGCTTGCCGCTCTCGACCAGCAACGTGTTCGCCACCACGCGGTCAAAGCCCAGCTCGGCCCCGACCGGCCCGGCGAACGCGGTAAAGCCGCCCGACACCAGCACCGTCCGCGCACCTACGCTGCGCATCGTCGCGACCAGTTCGCGCGCGCCCGGCATCAGCCGCACGCGCTCGCGGCGGCACCGGTCGAGCACGGCGGCGTCCATGCCCGCGAGCAGCGCGACGCGGGCATCGAGCGCCGCGACGAAGTCGAGTTCGCCGCGCATCGCGGCCTCGGTGATCGCCGCGACCTGCGGCTTGATCCCGGCATAATCGGCGAGTTCGTCGATGCACTCGCATTGGATCAGCGTCGAATCCATGTCGGCGATCAGCAGGCGTTTGGCGCGGTGCGCGACCGGCTGGACAATCACGTCGATGCCGGGCAGCGCCGCTTCGAGCACCGCGCGCGCCGCGGCGCGGTCGCCGCCGAACGGCAGGTCATAGGCGTCACCGTGATCGAGCCAACCGCCCTTCCCCGGTTCGGCACCGAGGCTCCGCAGCGCGTCGCTTGCCGCATCGGCATCGGCCTGTGACAAGCGGCCGGCGGCGATCAGCGTCGCGACCATAGCGGCAGGGAGCATGCAGATTTCTTCCGGTCAACGAGTGCAGCCCGACCGGCCGCCGCTGGTGGTTATCGCGGGACCGACCGCGGCGGGCAAGTCGGCGCTGGCGCTCGACCTCGCCGAGCGCTGCCGCGGCACGATCATCAACGCCGACGCCAGCCAGCTTTACGCCGATCTGCGCATCCTCAGCGCGCGCCCAAGCGATGCCGACCTCGCCCGCGTGCCGCACCGGCTGTACGGCGTCATCGACGGCGCCGAGGCCTGCAACGCCGCGCGCTGGGCCGAACTGGCGCGGGCCGAGATCGCGGCGGCGCTGGCAGAGGGTCGCCTGCCGATCGTCTGCGGCGGCAGCGGGATGTATCTGCGGACGCTGCTCGACGGCATCGCCCCGGTGCCATCGATTGCTCTCGAGCTGCGCCGCGACGTCCGCGCGCTGACGCCAGCGTCCGCCTATGCCGCTTTGCTGCGAGAGGACCCTGCCACGGCGGCGCGGCTGGCCGCCGGCGACCGGCAGCGCGTCATGCGCGCGCTCGAAGTGATCCGCTCGACCGGACGCCCGCTCGCTGACTGGCAAGCGGCGGCGACCGGCGGCGCTGCCACGACGATGGCGGTACGCGGCATCGTCGTCGACCGCCCGCGGGCCGAGCTGCACGCCCGGATCGAGGCGCGGTTTGCGGCAATGCTGGCGGCGGGAGCCTTGGCAGAAGTCGAGAGACTCGCGGCGCGCCGGCTCGCGCCCGACCTGCCGGTGATGAAGGCGCTCGGAGTGCCGCCGCTGCTCGCCGTGCTGGCGGACACGCTGACGCTCGCCGAGGCGACCGCGGCAGCCATCGCCGCCACACGCCACTACGCCAAACGGCAACAGACCTGGTTTCGCAATCAGACGCCTGATTGGGAGCGAATGGACCATTCCGGCATGACTATCATTGATACGACTGGCATAGGCACCGCATGACCGCCACCCGCAGCTTCGTCGAGCAGGTTTGCCATCAGGCGGCGGAGGCGGGTGCCGTAACCGCGCGCGCCATGTTCGGCGGGCACAGCCTGTACTGTGACGGCAAGCTCGTCGCGCTGATCGGTGACAGCGAGCTGTTCGTCAAACCGACGCCGGGCGGCCGTGCGCTGGCCCCCGATGCTCCCGAAGCACCGCCCTATCCGGGTGCAAAGCCGTGTCTGGTGGTCACCGCCCAGATCGAGGACGCGTCGTGGCTGGCCAAGCTGATCGCGACGACGGCACGGGAGGTGCCCGACCCTAAGCCGAAAAGGCCGCGGATTAAGTAGCAATCTTGCTGTTGCAGCGTTGACAACGCAACTTTATGTCTTTACGCCACGCCGACCAGCCGCAGCGAGAATGCCCGTGAGCAACCGTGATCTGACCGGAGCCGAAATCGTCGTCCAGGCGCTGACCGATCTCGGCGTCGAGATCGTCTTCGGCTATCCGGGCGGCGCGGTGCTGCCGATCTACGATGCGCTGTTCCACCAGAAGCGCATCCGCCACATCCTCGTCCGCCACGAGGCGGGTGCCGTGCATGCCGCCGAAGGCTATGCGCGCTCCACGGGCAAGCCCGGTGTCGTGCTGGTCACCAGCGGCCCCGGCGCGACCAACGCGGTCACCGGCATCGCCGACGCGATGATGGATTCGATCCCGCTCGTGGTGCTGACGGGCCAAGTGCCGACGCACCTGATCGGCTCCGACGCGTTCCAGGAATGCGATACGGTCGGCATCACGCGGCACTGTTCGAAGCACAATTACCTCGTCAAGGACACAGCCAAGCTCGGCGACGTGCTGCACGAGGCGTTCCACATCGCCACGAGCGGGCGGCCGGGGCCGGTGGTCGTCGACATTCCCAAGGACGTCCAGGTCGCCCGCGCCCGCTATGTGAAGCCCGGCAAGATCACGCACAAGACCTATCAGCCGCAGGTGAAAGGCGACCTTGCCGCGATCGAGGCCGCGGTCGAAATGCTGGCGGCGGCCGAGCGCCCGGTGCTGTACACCGGCGGGGGCATCATCAATTCCGGCCCGGCGGCGTCGCAGCTGCTGCGCGAGCTGGCGCGGCTGAGCGGCGCGCCGGTGACCTCAACGCTGATGGGCTTGGGCACCGTCCCCGACGCGCACCCGCAGTTCCTCGGCATGCTCGGCATGCACGGCAGTTATCAGGCCAATATGGCGATGAACGAGTGCGACCTGATGGTCTGCTTGGGCGCGCGCTTCGACGACCGGGTCACCGGGCGCTTGGACGCCTTCTCGCCGGGCAGTCGCAAGATCCACGTCGACATCGACCGCTCGTCGATCGGCAAGATCGTGCCCGTCGACCTCGGCATCGTCGGCGACGCCGGCCATGTGCTCGAGGATATGCTCAAGGTCTGGCGCGCCCGCGGGCACCGCGCCGCCGACCTGAAAGCCTGGTGGGCGAAGATCGACGGCTGGCGCGCCCGCGACAGCTTCGGCTTCGACCAGCAGGGGCAGGCGATCCTGCCGCAGCATGCGATCCGGCGGCTGTGGGCGGCGACGCACAAGCGCCAGCCGATCGTCTCGACCGAGGTCGGCCAGCATCAGATGTGGGCGGCGCAGCACTTCGGCTTCGATGCGCCCAACAAATGGCTGACCAGCGGCGGTCTCGGCACGATGGGCTATGGGCTGCCCGCCGCGATCGGCGCGCAGCTCGGCAATCCGGGCGCGCTGGTCATCGACATCGCCGGCGAGGCGTCGATCCAGATGAACATCCAGGAACTCGGCACGGCGACGCAGTACCGGCTGCCGGTCAAGGTGTTCATCGTCAACAACGAGTATATGGGCATGGTCCGCCAGTGGCAGGAGCTGAACCACGGCTCGCGCTATTCGGAAAGCTACTCGGACGCGCTTCCCGACTTCGTCAAACTGGCCGAAGCGTACGGCTGGAAGGGCATCCGCATCGAGACCGCGGACCATCTCGACGACGGCATCGCCGCGATGCTCGCGCACGACGGCCCGGTGATGGTGGACTGCCGCGTGGCGAAGCTGGCGAACTGCTTCCCGATGATTGCGTCAGGGGCCGCGCATACCGAGATGATGCTCGAAGGCGGCGATTGCCACGCGGCGGCGGACGAAGATGCGCAGGCGTTGGTTTAGTGCCAGATCCCTTAATCGATGTTCTTGAATGGATCTTTTCGGTCTGGCTGCCCGGATTGATAATTGCTGGCGGTCTCCGTTATACGTCCATAGTGAAATCTGATCAGACTGTTAGAATACTCTCTGCGGCCGTCTCTTTCCTTCTTGCAATTCTGCTGGCAGCTAAGATGCAACATGCCTTTTTGTACAGCGAAACACTTAAGGGCTTACGCGACAAAACTACTTCGATTTGGCTTTACACACCCATAGCTGTTGGAATAATTTGCGGTATCGTCGCAACTAGGTTCACGGATCATCTCGTGAAACGGCTGGCGATGCTCTCCAAATGAAACCAGCCCCCTCCGAACGCCACACGCTCTCCATCCTTGTCGACAACGAGGCGGGCGTCCTCGCGCGCATCGTCGGGCTGTTCTCGGCGCGCGGGTATAATATCGAGAGCCTGACCGTGGCCGATGTGTCGGGCGATCATGCGACGAGCCGGATCACCGTCGTCACTGCCGGGCCGCCGGCGATGATCGAGCAGATCATGGCGCAATTGGACCGGCTGGTGCCGGTGCACCGGGTACTCGACCTGACCGCGCTCGGCCCGCACGTCGAGCGCGAGATGGCGCTGGTCAAGGTCGCGGGCGCGGGCGACAAGCGCGTCGAGGCGCTGCGGCTCGCCGACGTGTTCCGCGCGCGGGTGGTCGACACGACGACGAAAAGCTTTGTGTTCGAGATCAGTGGCTCGCCCGAGAAGGTCGACAGCTTTATCGGGCTGATGCGCGAGGTCGGGCTGGTCGAGGTGGCGCGCACCGGGGTGGCGGCGATCGCACGGGGGTTCGAGGCGGTTTAGGGCGTGCCTTATCGTCATTCCCGCGAAGGCGGGAGCCCATCTCCCGAGGTATCCGGAAAAAGTCTCGCTCCGGAGGCAGCCGGTGATGGGTTCCCGCTTTCGCGG
>JANOOK010000081.1:0-18721 GCA_031421275.1 Sphingomonadaceae bacterium | reverse complement strand
TCGCTCGGCACGCAATATTGGGCGTCGGAGGGCAACCCGACACCCAACCGCCGGACGACGCTCGTCCGCTAACCGCCGGGCACGACGAGAACAGGCGAAGACGCCGGGTGCGGAAGCGGCTATCAGCCGTCAGGCGGGGATTGCGACTCGCGCCCGCATTACCGGCGTCTTCGACCGACACCAGAAAGCGCAAGCTTGCACGCCACGCTGACCGCGGCGGTCCACGCCAACGAGGACCTGCTGTTTTCGGTTCTCGTCCAGCTGATCGCGATGATCGCTGCCGCCCGCGTGATGAACACCGTGTTCCGCCGCTTCGGCCAGCCGGGCGCGGTCGGCGAAATCGTCGCGGGGCTGGCGCTCGGACCGTCGCTGTTCGGGCATCTATTTCCGGCGACCAGCCTCGCGGTCTTCGGCGCGAAGGCCTCGGCCCCGATCACCGTCATCAGCCAAGTCGGGCTGATCCTGTTGATGTTCCAGATCGGCAGCGATTTCGATTTCGGCCACCTGCGATCGGGCCGCAACGGTCGCGCCACCGGCATTATCGCCGCGGTATCGATCGCCGTGCCGTTCGGGCTGGGGTTGGCCGTCGGGCATTATTCAGCCCCGATCCTCGCGCCCGCGACCGACCCGCTGATCTATAGCTTGTTCGTCGGGGTCGGAATGGCGATCACCGCGGTTCCGGTGCTCGGACGCATATTGCGCCAGTTCGACTTGCACCGCAGCGAACTCGGCACCGTCGCGATCTCGGCCGCGGCGATCAATGACGTCATCGGCTGGCTGGCGCTCGCCGGAATCTCGGCAACGGCGACGGCGAAGTTCTCCGGGAGCAGCTTCATCGGCCAGGTCGGTGGGCTGGTGCTGTTCGGCATCGTGCTGTGGGTGGCGCTCCGGCCGCTCGCCGACCGCCTTGTCGCCGTGCTGCCGCTCCGGAACGGCGACTTGCCGCCGAACCTGATGGCGGCGGTGGTTTGCCTGACGTTCGCGTGCGGGATCGTCACCTACAAGCTCGGCATCTTCGCGATCTTCGGGGGCTTTGCGGCGGGGTTGCTGTTCCATCACCACGCCGCGTTCGTCGAAGCCTGGCGGCGGCAGGTCGGCGCGTTCGTGCTGGTGTTCTTCCTGCCGGTGTTCTTCTGCTTCACCGGGCTGCGCACCAACATCCTCGGGCTGAGCGTCGCCGATCTGGGCTGGCTGGCGCTGTTCCTGGCGGCGGCGATCCTCGGCAAAGTCGTGCCGGTCTATTGCGCCGGGCGCGCCAGCGGCTTCGACCACGCCGAGTCGCTCGTGCTCGGCACGCTGATGAACACCCGCGCGCTGATGGAACTGATCGTCCTCAACATCGGCTTCGACCTCGGCTTCATCCCGCCGAAGGTCTTCACCATGCTGGTCATCATGGCCGTGGTGACGACGATTATGACCGGGCCGCTGCTCAAGCTGCTGCTGCCGCGGACGGGACACGTCGTGCCGGTGGGCGTTGAGGCCTGAGCTGTCGTGCCGTCGATCTGCTTCCGCGCGGCGCGCCGACAATCTACCCGGTCAGCGACGCACGGCGTTCGTGAAACGCGAAGAAGCCGCGCTGGGCGTGCGGCCATGCGGTGCTGTCCCACTCCCGGCGAACCCGCAACAGTCGGATCCCGTTCGCGGCAAGTTCTCGGCCGATGCCATCGAGCATCGTCGCACTCGGACCGACGGGTGCATAGCCGATCACGAGCGTGTCGAGCTGTCGATCCCGAGCCCAGTTGGTAATGGATGCGGCAGTGGTGTCGGCTAACGCGGTCGCGTCGACGTCGAAGGTTGCCGCCGCGCGGGTTCGCGCATCGCCGAGCCCGGCGTCGATGAAGTTTTCGACACTGGCATCGCGGCCGTGCCTCGCACCGAGGCTGGCAACCGCAGCGACTGCGGCTGCGCCCAGCGGCAAAGTCCCGGGCTCCAGATCATCCTCGGCGAGCAACAGCCCGATACGACCGGGCGGGGCGATGTCGGCGGTGGGAAGGCGGCGTGGCGGCGGCGGCGGTGATCCGGCGATCGGCGGCGCGGTCGTCGCCAGACCTGGCGCGAAAAAACGCCCATTGGTGTAGCGCACGATGTTGTCCGGCCGCGCCAGATAGGTCTTGCCCGCCGTCTGCAGGCCAGCGACCCAGCGCCATGACAAGGTGTTCGAGGCCGGATCGCCGTCGTAGAGATGCCGCCAGAACAATGCTGCACCGAGCTGCCACGGCAGCCGCAGCGTAAAGATCCAGATACTCGCGAACCACATCCGTGCATGATTGTGCAGGTAACCATGCGCGACGAGCTCGCCGACCCAGGCGTCGAAGCAGTCGATGCCGGTGCCGCCCGCCAGCGCGCGGTCATAATCGCGCCGCCAGCCCCCCGATTGCGCTTCCAGGCGATCCAAGTCGGCGAGATAGTCGTCCCAGACCGAGGGGCGCAGCTCGAGCCAGCCTTTCCAATAGGTGCGCCATAGCACCTCCTGGATGAACTTGCCGGCCGACTCGCCTGGATGACGGGCGCGCACCGCAGTGACCAACTCGCTTTCGGTAATGAGCCGGTAGCGGAGATAGCGCGACAGCATCGAGACGTTGCTGCGCTCGTCGGGCCCGTGATCGGCGTTGCGCGTCGCGGCGTAGTCGCGCCCTGCGCGCTCGACGAATTCCGCCAGGACGACGAGCCCGCCGGCACGAGTAGGGGTCAGTTCCACCCATTCTCCGTAAGCGGCAACGCGGAACCGGGTTGCATGACGCAACGTCGCGGAGCGCGAACTGGCCGCCGCTCGACCACGCACCCGGGCCGCTCGAGGCGGGGCGAAGATGGTTTCAGTCGCGCGTCGAGGAGCACGCGTACCAACGACGTCGCATAGAATAAAACGCGATATTTATTTTCCGCAGGACGGAACTATTCCGCGTTTCTACACCGAAACGAAATAACTCGGCGATAGTTGTTCATCCCGAGCAGAGCGGCGGGCCACAACGTACTCAGGATTGTAAGGTTCCATAAAAATATAAGATTCCAGGAAGAATCTAATTTGGACGGGCATTCGATCCTCTTCGGATTCTCAATGAAGTCGGTCGAGTTCCGTTAGCAAGCACGTGTAACCAATTGTTTAAGAGAGGAATACGAGGATGACGAAACGTTCTGCAGTACACCTGGCGAGCCGGGGGCTGGCCGCCGCAGCGGCCGCGCTGGTGCTCGCACCACAGGCCCAGGCGCTCACCATAGCCTTCGATTTCGCGCCGGGGCTCGATAGTTATTTCAACAGTAATACTGCAGCGTTACAGGCAGATGCGATCATCGCGGCGAAGAATTTCAGCTCGCTATATTTGAACGATGTGACGCTCCACATCACGATACAAGCCGATACTTCCGCCGGTGCCTTGGCGTCGAGTGTGGCCAACTTCGGCTCGATCACTGATTACGCCAGTATCCGCAGTGCACTGGTCGGCAGCGCCTCCACCGCAGCGTCGATGTCGGCGACCGCCGCATTGCCGGGCACCGCGCCGGGCTCGGCACTCTCCGACGGCTTCCGGGTCAGCACGGCCGAAAGCAAGGCGCTGGGGCTCAGCGCTGCCAATGATCCGACCTCCGACGGCACCATCTATGTCGGTGCCAACGCCAACTGGAACTTCGACGGGATGACGACTCCGGCGGCAGGCGCGTACAGCCTCGTCGGCGCGCTCGAGCACGAGATTTCCGAACTCATGGGCCGCACGACCAACATGAGCCAGAATTCGTGGAAGTGGAACAGCCCGATCGACCTGCTGCGCTACACGGCACCCGGCGTTCTCAACATGAGCGCCGCGGCGACGGGTGTGTATTTTTCGGTCGATGGCGGCAAGACGCTGGGGCGAGCGTACAATGCGCCGAACAACAATTTCGCCGACGTCATGGATTGGGCTTCGGGTGCGTCGGCCGATCCGTTCGACGCCTATGCGACATCGGGCCAGTATCTCAGAATGAGCCTCGTCGATCAGCAGCTGATGAATACGCTCGGCTGGCGCTCGGTCAGCACCAACGATGCCGTTCCGGAGCCCGCAACCTGGGCGCTGATGCTTGTCGGCTTCGGCATGATCGGTAAGACAATGCGGCGGCGGCGCCGTTCATCGGTCAGCGCTGCCGGCTGATTCGTATTCGACGACAGGACTGCTACACTATCAATCGAGCCTGGGGTAACATGATAGCTTCAACCACCGACCACGCTTCCCGAGCGATCGCCAGTTTCACGGCCTTGCATTGTCCCGATGGAACGCTCAGCCGCTCGGCCGACGTCGACGACTATTCCGAGAACGGCGATGCCATCGTCGCCAACCTGCGCGAGATCGCCGAACTGATCAAGCTGGCGGCCCGCGTCGTTCACTGATCCGGTCGCGGGTCGCTGACCCGGCGCTGCGCGTCAGACCCGTCGCGATCGTTGACGATCGCGACGGGTTTCGCGTGGCGCCCCGTCCGATTGCGGCGCTTCCCGCAACTGCCCATATTGCAGCGATGACCATCCAGATTCGCACGTCGCTTGCCGAGCCCGAAAGCACCGGGGCTTTCGTCCCACACCGCCCGGCGCGGCCCGAAAAGTCGGAGGGCGGCAAGGCATTCCGGCTGGTCACCGATTATATCCCGAGCGGCGACCAGCCGACCGCGATCGCCGAACTCGTCGCGCAGGCCGAAGCCGGCGACCGCGACCAGGTGCTGCTCGGCGTCACCGGCTCGGGCAAGACCTTCACCGCGGCGAAGGTCATCGAGGCGGTGCAGCGTCCGGCGCTGGTGCTCGCGCCCAACAAGATTCTCGCCGCGCAGCTCTACGGCGAATTCAAGAGCTTCTTTCCCGACAACGCGGTCGAATATTTTGTCAGCTATTACGATTACTACCAGCCCGAGGCCTATGTGCCCCGCTCAGACACCTACATCGAAAAGGAGTCCTCGGTAAACGAGGCGATCGACCGGATGCGCCACTCGGCGACGCGCGCGTTATTGGAGCGTGACGACGTCATCATCGTCGCCTCGGTGAGCTGCCTGTACGGCATCGGCTCGGTCGAAACCTACAGCGCGATGACCTTCAGCCTCAAGGTCGGGCAGACCGCCGATCTGCGCGAGATTATCCGCAAGCTGGTGGCGTTGCAGTATAAGCGCAACGACGCCGCTTTCGCGCGCGGCAACTTCCGGGTCCGCGGTGATACGCTCGAACTGTTCCCGTCGCATTATGAGGACAGCGCCTGGCGCGTCACCTTCTTTGGCGACGACATCGAGTCGATCACCGAGTTCGATCCGCTGACGGGGGCGAAGATCGCCACACTGCCGAACATCAAGATCTACGCCAACTCGCATTATGTCACCCCCGGCCCGACGCTCAAGCAGGCGAGCGAGGCCATCAAGCACGAACTGACCGAGCGGCTCAAGGAGATGCACGCCGAGGGCAAGCTGCTCGAAGCGCAGCGGCTCGAACAGCGCACCAACTTCGATCTCGAGATGATCTCGGCGACCGGCAGCTGCGCCGGTATCGAGAATTACAGCCGCTTCCTGACCGGACGCCTGCCCGGCGAGCCGCCGCCGACCTTGTTCGAATACCTGCCCGAGAACGCTTTGCTGTTCGTCGACGAGAGCCACGTCACCGTCCCGCAGATCGGCGGCATGTCGCGCGGCGACCACCGGCGCAAGCTCACGCTCGCCGAATACGGCTTCCGGCTGCCGAGCTGTATCGACAACCGCCCGCTGCGCTTCGAGGAGTGGGAAGCGATGCGGCCGCAGACGGTGTTCGTCTCGGCGACGCCGGGCAAGTGGGAAATGGAGGCGACCGGCGGCGTCTTCGTCGAGCAGGTCATCCGCCCGACCGGGCTGGTCGACCCGCCGGTCGAGATCAAGCCGGTCGAGGACCAGGTCGAGGACTGCATCGCCGAAGCGCGCAAGGTCGCCGCCAACGGCTATCGGACGCTGGTGACGACGCTGACCAAGCGCATGGCCGAGGACCTGACCGAGTTCATGCACGAGGCGGGCTTGCGCGTCCGCTACATGCACTCCGACGTCGAGACGCTCGAGCGCATCGAGCTGATCCGCGACCTGCGGCTCGGGGTCTATGACGTGCTGGTCGGCATCAACCTGCTGCGCGAGGGGCTCGACATCCCCGAATGCGGGCTGGTGGCGATCCTCGATGCCGACAAGGAGGGCTTCCTGCGCTCCGAGACCAGCCTGATCCAGACCATCGGACGCGCCGCGCGCAACGTCGAGGGCCGCGTCATCCTGTACGCCGACCGCATCACCGGCAGCATGGAGCGCGCCATGGCCGAAACCGGGCGGCGGCGGACGCGGCAGGAAGCGTACAATCTCGAGCACGGCATCACGCCGACGACGATCAAGCGCAACATCTCCGACGTGCTCGCCGACGTGTCGATGCGCGACGGGCTGGTGGTGGACACCGGCGACGACGAGACCCCGCACATGGTCGGGCACAACCTCAAGGCGTACATCGCCGACCTCGAAGAGCAGATGAAGAAAGCCGCGTCTAACCTCGACTTCGAGATCGCCGCCGGCATCCGCGACCAGATCCGCCGGCTGGAGGCGGACGAACTGGGGATACCGGCGGGGGAGCGCAAAGCCCCGGTGCAGGGCCGTGCGACCGGCGGCACGCCGGGGACACGAACGACACGGTTCGCGAAAGCAAAGGCGGCGAGAGGGGCGCGGCAGGCGGGAGGACGGCGGTAGCCACCTCCTTTTCACGCCTGTATTGTGGATATCGGGGAGGGATGTGCACAAACTAGATTTAATTCTGCATCTTTGGGAGAACTGTTCTACTTGGTGTGTCGAGCCGAAGATGGATCGACATAATGATTCGCACTGTAAGCGACCAAGAAACTCAGCGCGTAATAGATGGTACTCGTTCGCGCGCTCTTCCGCCTGACATTCAGAACACTGCGCGTCGCAAACTTCGTCTCCTCGACGCCGCTGGCCGCCTCGACGATCTGCGCGTCCCGAGCGGCAATCGGCTGGAGGCGTTGCGGGGCGACCGCAAAGCGACGTATGGTATCCGCATAAACGACCAGTGGCGGATCACTTTTGCCTGGTCAGATGGAGGCGCGGACGGTGTCCGGATCGAGGACTATCATCGCTGACGCCGTCCGGCTGGGCAATGTCCATCCAGGCGACGTGCTGCGCGAGGACTTCCTGATCGGCAGTGAGATATCGGTAGCGGAGGTGGTTGAGCGCGCTGCGATTCCGATTGAGCGGATGACCGATCTGCTTGCGGGACGAGTGCCGGTCGACGCCGAGACCGATTTGCGGCTGGCGCGGTATCTTGGCGTGTCCGAAGGACTATTTCTCCGGCTTCAGAATGCCTACGATCTCGAAGAGGCGACCCGCGATCATGCCGCAGAGCTCGCCCGCATACAGCCTCGCGTTTATAAGGCGGCATAGTTCACACCGCTTTGTGCGGTGTGAATGTACCGCTTGCGTTCCGCCCGAAATTAGCCTCCACACGATCTTGTTCCGGTCCCGGAACGGGCGGGGGCTCGAACATGATTCGCAAGTATCTGTTGTTGACCACAGCGCTAGCGTTGGCGGCGTGTACGTCGACGAAGCAGTTTGCCGATATCGGCTTCAAGCCGCCGGCCGGCAGCTACAAGCTCATCGTGATGCGGCCCGACGTGTCGGTCGGGCTGCTGACTGCGGGCGGCATGGTCGAGCCGCGCGACGAATGGACCAACACGGCTCGGACCAACATCCTGCATTCGCTCGAAACCCAGCAAGCCTTGCATGGTGGCGTCCTCAAGATTGCGGCAACACGCGAGGAAGCCGGCGGCAATCCGGTCGCCATCGCCGATCTCGACCGGCTGCACGAAGCGGTCGGCAACAGCATCAAGCTGCACAAATATACCGCGCTGACCTTGCCGACCAAGGCCGGCAAGTTCGACTGGACGCTCGGCCAGGATGCTGTCGCCTTCGGCCAGAGCAGCGGCTATGATTATGCGCTGTTCCTCCACGTCACCGATAGTTTCGCCAGCAGTGGCCGGGTCGCCCTGCAGGCGGTGGCGTTCATGGGCTGCATGGTCGGTGTCTGCATCATGCCGGGCGGCGGGCAGCAGGCGGCATTCGTCTCGCTCGTCGATCTTCATACGGGGCAGATCGTCTGGTACAACCACCTCGCCTCGACGGTCGGCGATATCCGCACCGCCGACGGGGCCGACAAGGTCGTCCACGACCTGCTCGACAAGATGAAGCCCGGGGCCGACATTCGAGCGAGGGCGAAGAAAGGTTAGGCAGATGCCGCAGCTCTCGCGGCGTCATCTGCTGGCGGGCGGCGCGTGCGCCTGTATGCTGCACCGAGCCGGGTCCGCGGGAGCGCGGGTGCTGCCGAGTTCGATGCAATCGCTGGTCAGCATGGGCTACCGCCCCGACGCGACCGATGAAAAAGGCATGTGGCAATCGCTCGATCGGCTCGAAGAGGAAATGGCCTCGTCGAACCTGCTGCTGCAGTCGCCGGCCATGCACGAATACACTGTCGGCGTGATTACCCGGCTGCTCGGCCCGCAGGCGAAGGATATCCGTGTATATCTGGTCAACGAACCGACGTTCAACGCGTCGATGACACCCAATGGCATGATGATCGTTCACAGCGGCTTGCTCGCGCGCGTCCGCAACGAAGCGCAATACGCTGCAGTGCTCGGTCACGAGTCAGGCCATTATCTACGACGTCATTCGCTGGCGGGCTGGCGCGACCGCAAGCGCAAGACCGGCATCATGGCCTTTGTCGCGGTCGGTACCAACGTGGTCAGCGGCGCTGCGGTCCTGGCGGGGGTTGGCACCAGCACCCGGAGCTGGGTCGATCTTGCCAACTCCATGAACGGCTCGCTGGCGGCATCGATCTTCAGTTTCAGCCGGGAGCAGGAGAGCGAAGCCGATGCGTATGGCCTGCGGCTGCTCGAGGATGCCGGTTACAGCCCCGACGCCGCCGCCGCAGTCTGGCAGCAGCTTGCCGAAGAAGGCCGTGCCAGCGCCAGCGCGCATCACAAGCGCTTCCATGACAACAGCCGCTCGGTAACCTCGACCCACCCGCCGACCGAGCTGCGCATGCTCGATCTCGCCACTTCGGCGCGCGAGATCGTCGCCGCTCCCGCCAGCAACGGGCGCGCGTATCGCGATGGTCGCGACGAGTGGCGGCGCGCCATCGCGCCGCTGCGCTCGGCGCTACTCGACGAGCAGATCAAGCAGAACGATCCGGGGGCCAGTCTGTATCTGGTTAACGCGCTGGCGGCGGACGGCTGGGACGGCACGCTGCATTATTACGCCGGCGAGGCTTATCGACTGCGCGACGAAACCGGCGATGCCGCGGCCGCGGCGGGCGCTTACGCCACAGCGGTCGGGTTCACCGATGCGCCGCCCGAAGCCTGGCGCGCACATGGCTACGCGTTGCTCAAGTCGGGCCAAAGCGGGGCTGGCCGCAGCGCGCTCGGCCGCTACCTCGAAGCCCGCCCCGACGCGCATGACGCGGCGATGGTCCGTTTTTCGCTCAACCAGTGACAAGGAACCCGCGCATGAACCAACTTCGCCGGACCGGGCCGACCGCGTTTTCCAGCGTAATGACGGCAGCGACGCTGCTGGTGACGCTCGCCTTGTCGGCCTGTGCGCCAAGCTACACGCTGGTCGCCGCCGCACCGCAGCAGGTCGCGAGCAATACGCTGCACGTCACCCCCGGCACCCTGTGGAACCGGGCACCCAAATCGCCGCTCGACGTTCGCTGGCAGGAGAACTGGACCGCGAACGGGGCGCTGCTCGACAGCATCATCTTCGTCGGCGGTGTTCCGGACGGGCAGGCCATCGCCAAGCAGCGTGCCAAGGCAGACCGTCAAGTGCCGGTGTTCCGCGCCACGATGACCGCGCCCGATCTCGTCGCGATGATCGAGAGCTATTACCGCATCACCGCCGGAGCTGCGGTGTTCGAGGCCGGCGATGTCACGCCGGTCACCTTCATCGGCAAGCCGGGGCTGCGTTTCGATTATAGCTATGTCGGGCAGGACAATGTCCGCCGTCGTGGCCGCTCGGTGATGGCGATCAGCGGGTCGAAGCTGTACCTGATGTCGGTCGCAGGCGCAGCGCTGCATTATTACGCCGCGGCGCTCGCCGACTTCGATGCCATGGCGGCGTCCGCCAGCGTCGGCAGGAGCTGACGCCGCGGACAGCCCGGCGCGCTAGATCGCGCAGCCGATTCCCGCGCGGACGATCTCGGCGACGATGGCGGGGTCATGCACGTCGCGCAGGCGGGCGGTGATCTCGCGCAGGCTCATGCGGCCGACCTGCTCGCGGTCGACATTGGCCACGCGGCCGAGTTGGCGCAGCTGCGCCAGCGACAGCCGCTGATCGAGCCGCACACCCATGCACCGCGCCTGGGACGCCGGCACGCCGAGCTCGACAAGCTTGCTGGTGATCCGATCGGCGGGCGTCGTACAAGCGCTGAGGGTCAGCAACGCACCGAGCCCGATAGCGGTCGAAGAGCGGATCGTCACCGTAACTTGCCTTCGCAGTTGCAAACTCGACGTGATGCCTGGGCGGCGGCGATTAAAGCGCGGCTTGCTGCCGTGTTGCGGGCAGCTGCCACCACGGCACTTGCGGATACAGGTGATGCTCGTGGTGATAGCCGCCGAAGTGGAAGCAGGTGACGGCCGAGAGCCACCGGCTGAAGCCGTTGCTGCGGGCATTATGGCGGTCGGCGAACGGCGCCGCCTCGTGCCGGTGTGGCAGGAAGGTGCCGAAGTAGAAAAGCTGCCCGAGCGCGAGCAATGCCGGGATCGCCCAGAACACGACGATGTTGATGAGCGACGCGCCGAGCAGCTGATAGATCGACAGGATCACGGTGATCCGCAACAGCTGCCAATGCGTGTAATAGCCGAAGAAGAAGTGTTTCAGCCATGGGAGCGCCCGCGTCGGATTTTCTGCGTCGAAGTCGGGATCGTCGGCGGTCCCGACATGCCGGTGATGCGCGAAGTGATTGGGCAGCAGCTTGTCATAGTCGATCGCCGCATACATCATCAGCGCAGATCGTCCGACCGCACGGGAAAGCTTGGGTCGACCCGGCGCAAACGCGCCGTGCATGCAGTCGTGCGCGGTGATGAACAGCCCGGTCGACAGCCAGGCCTGCAGCAGCACGATGGGTACCGCCGCGAGAATGTGCCAGCCGTGTAGCGCAAAGCCGAAGATCGCGCCGATATGGATCGTCAGCCACAGCAGCATGATCGCCGCCGCAAGCGCAATGCCCGTGGCTGGCCGAGCGGAGACCTGAAAGGCTGTGCCGTTGCTCACAAGTCTGTCCTGCGGCGAAATCGAGCGGATGCAAAGCCCCCTGCGTCACTTTATAGAGGGTGCATGGACCATATCACCATTGGACAGGGTATCGCCCTGATGCTGCTCACCGTCGGGCTGATGGAGGGCGTCGCTTATGTCGGGCACCGGTGGATCATGCACGGGCCGCTGTGGTCGCTGCATCGCTCGCACCATTCGCCGCGCACCGGCGTATTCGAGATCAACGACTGGTTCGCGGTCATGGGCGCGGTCCCGGCGATCGCGCTGATCTTCATGGGGTCGCAGCTCGGCATGGGGCTCGAGCTGATGTGGATCGGCATTGGGATCACGATCTACGGCATGATTTACTTCGGCTTTCACGATGTGATCGTACACCGCCGGGTGACGCACGGCTGGGTACCCAAGGGTCGTTATATGAAGCGCATCGTCCAGGCGCACCGGCTGCACCATGTGGTCGAGACCAAGGCAGGCACCGTCAGTTTCGGCTTCCTATATGCACCGCCGGTACGCGATCTGCTGGGCAAGCTCGAGCGCAATGGCGGCGGGCGGCTGAGGACGGCCCAGACTAAGGCATCGTCCAAAGTCCGGCGCGAGATGGACCCGGCACCGGCCACTTCCGCGCGCGGCTGAGCGCCCGCGGCAGCGCGCGGGCAATCGCCGCAAGTTTGGCGGCGGGAGTTGTACTGACCCGCTGATCGAGCGCCGCGATGCCCAGATCGCGTATCTTGCGCCCAATGCCGCCGTAGATGTCGGCAGCCGCCAGCACCGCCCACGCCGCGCGTGTCGGCAGCGCTGCGGTGCCATGGCGCGCCGAGGCTTCGTAGAGCTCGGCCTGATCCACCAGTCGCGTCACCAGCCGCGCCAGCGCGCGGCGGTTGGCGGGAAAGGCGAAGCTGCGCGGTTGCAGCTTCTCGCTCGCCAGCCAATCGTCGGGGATATAGCGGCGGCGGTTGAGCGCGTCCTCGACGATATCGCGCGCAATATTGTTGAGCTGGAACGCGATACCGAGGTCGCAGGCCCGGTCGAGCGTCGCGCGGTCGCTTGGCGATACCCCCATCGCGATCGCCATCATCACGCCGACGACGCCCGCGACGTGGTAGCAATAGGTCAAGGTATCGTCGAAGGTCCGGAACGGCCGCCCCTCGACGTCGATACGAAAACCCTCGATCAGGTCGAGCGGGTAGCGTTCAGGCAGGCGCGTTTCGGCGGCGACGCGCGCCAGTGCGGCGAAGGCGGGCTCGTGCGTGACCTGTCCCGCCAGCGCGGCGCGGGTCTGGAGTTCGAGTTCGGCAAGCCGCTCGGCCGGGGTGCCGCCATAGTCGGCATGCCCCTGCCCCAGCGCCTGCCCGTCGATGACGTCGTCGCAGTGGCGGCACCACGCGTAGAGCAACACCGCGCGGTCGCGCTCGCGCGGCGCGAACAGCCGTGAGGCGAGCGCGAAGCTCTTCGAGCCCTGCGCGATGGCGGCCTGTGACGCGGCGAGCAGCGTATCGGTCATAGCTTACTCACGATGGGCGCACTCACTCCGCAGCGATAGCCGCGCTGTTGTGGCCGATGCCCGGCTGAACCGCGCCGAGGTCGGCGATCATCAGCTTGGCGGTCGCCTTCGCCGAGCCGACGACACCGGGGATCCCCGCCCCCGGATGCGTGCCGGCACCGACGAAGTACAGGTTCGACAGCACGTCGTCGCGGTTGTGGGTGCGGAACCACGCGCTCTGCCATAGCACCGGCTCGAGGCTGAATGCTGACCCCATGTGGGCGTTCAGCTCGACCGCGAAGTCCTTGGGCGTGAAGGTCCGCATGGTGACCAGGTCCTCGCGCAGGCCCGGAATCATCCGCGCCTCGAGATAGTCGAGAATGCGGTCCGCATATTGCGGGGCGATCTTGTCCCAGTCGGCATCGAACTTGCCGGTGTGCGGCACCGGCGACAGCACGTAGAAGCCGCTGCACCCCGGCGGTGCCATGTTCGGATCGGTCGCGGTCGGGTGGTGCAGGTACAACGAGAAATCGTCGGCCAGCACGCCGTTCTTGTAGATGTCGTCGAGCAGCTCGCGGTAGCGGTCGCCGAACAAAATCGTGTGGTGCTTGATCTCGGGATGATAGGTCTTCAGCCCGAAATAGATCACGAACAGCGACGGCGAGAAGCTGCGTAGCTTCATCATGCGAGTCGCCGAGCGCCCGCGCGGATGATGGCCGAGCAGATCGCGGTAGGTGTGGACGATGTCGCCGTTCGACGCGACTGCGTCGAACTCGCCCGACCAGCCGTCGGCGCAGCGTACGCCGGTGACACGGTTGTCGGCGGCGGTAATCGTCTCGACGCCCGAGCCCATGCGGACGGTGCCGCCGATGTCCTCGAACAGTTTCACCATGCCGCGGATCAGCGCGCCGGTACCGCCGCGCGGGAACCACACCCCCCACTTCTTCTCGAGTGCATGGATCAGCGCATAGATTGCGCTGGTCTTGAACGGGTTGCCACCGACCAGCAGCGAGTGGAAGCTGAACGCCTCGCGCAACTGCGGGTCCTCGATATAACGCGCCACCATCGCATAGACCGAGCGGAACGCCTCGTATTTCATCAGTGCCGGAGCGGCCTTCATCATCGTGCTGAAATCGAGGAACGCCTCGTGCCCGAGCTTGAGATAGCCTTCACGAAACACATGCTCGCTGTAGTCGAGGAAGCGTTTATAGCCCGCGACATCCTTGGGGTTCTTCGCCTCGATCTGCTTGAACAGCGCCGCGTCGTCGTTTGAATAATCGAAGACGAAGCCGTCCTCCCACATCAGCCGGTAGAACGGCGTCACCGGCATCAGCTCGACATATTCGGAGATGTGGTGGCCCGATAGCGCGAACAGCTCCTCGAGACACGACGGATCGGTGATCACGGTCGGCCCGGCGTCGAAGACGAAGCCCTTGTCCTCATAGACATAGGCGCGCCCGCCGGGCTTGTCGCGCTGCTCGATCAGCGTCGTAGCGACACCTGCCGATTGCAGGCGGATCGCCAGCGCCAACCCGCCGAAACCGCTACCGATGACCGCCGCGGTCTTCGCTGCCGGATTCGCCGTCGCCATCTTCGCCGCCAACATTGCGCCCATATTCACCCTCTAGACTTCAGCAGGACATCGATGGCCCGCCCGACCGGCACCGGCGGCTTCCCGACCAGGATCCGCAGCTTCTCCCACGCTGTCGACTGGCCCGCGTAGAACCGCCGCACCAGCCCGGCGTCAAGCCGGTAGAAGCGTTGCAGCACCTTATAGCGCTTGGCGGGCTCGGCGGCGTGGAAAAGCATCCGGTTGAGCAAGCGATAATATTTTCGCTCGCCCCACGTCGACTCGCTGTGGTGTCGCAGCGCCGCGTACACCGCCGGCGCGCCGAGGTCGGGCAGCGCCGCAACGAGATCGGCGGTCCGCACCGCGTCGGGAAAGCTGTAGCCGGTGATCGGATTGAACAACGCCGCGCGCATCCCCGCCGCCGGGATCGGCGCGTCGGAGTTCGAGAGCGCCCCGTCCGCGTCCCAGAACGCCGCGATATCGCCGTCGAGTGCGATCGGCAGCACGCCGGTCTCCTCGCGGATGACGCGCGCGACCTGCCAGCCCTGCGCCTTGATATAGTCGAAGATGCGCGTCCGCAGCACGTCGGGAGCGAGATCGCCGCCGTCGCTGTAATAGGTATCCTCGACCAGGCATCGCCGCGGCCCGAACGGTAGCGTGTAGACAAAGCGGTAGCCGTCCAATTGCGGCACCGTCGCGTCCATGATGATCGGCCCGTCGAGCCCGTGCGGCCCGGTCAGCTCGACCTCGAGCCCGAGAAACTTCTGCGCCCGCAGATCGAGCGCCGCCGACGGTGAATGCCCGCGCCCGTCGATCACCGCGCCGGCGGTCAGTACGCGCTGGTCGGCGAGCGTCACCGACGTCGGTGTCAACGCCACGATGGGGCTATCGAGCAGCAGGCGGTCGGCGGGCAGCGCTGCCGCGATCGCCGTCGCCAGTCGTGCGCTGGTGGCACTGCGATAGCCCGCGATCAACGTCCGCACGTGCGTCGGGAAGCGGATGCTATACCGGTCCCAGCGATGTTCGATCAGCGGCGCGGTCCACGCGACCTGCGCCGGCGTGATGTCCGCCTCGAACGACGACCAGGTGTGATTGCCGCCGATCGTCTGCCCGCCTTCGACGAGGCCAACGCGCAGTTCGGGGCGAAGCTCGGCAAGCCGCAGCGCGATCAGCGAATTGGCGAGACCGCCGCCGGCGAGGATGAGATCGAAGTCCACAATGACGTGACTAGCGTACCCAAGTGACGCGGCACAGCCCCACGGTTGCCGCGCCCGCGCCGCAACGATAGGACAGGCTTATGTCCGCCCCCGACCCCTTCCCGCGCTTCGCCGAGTGGTACACCGCCGCGCAAAGCTCCGAGCCCAACGACCCCAACGCGATGGCGATCGCCACCGCTACGCCCGACGCCAAACCGTCGGTGCGCATCGTGTTGATGAAGGCGTGGGACCCCCGCGGCTTCGTATTCTACACCAACCTCGACAGCCGCAAAGGCCTCGAACTCGCCAGCAATGCCCAGGTCGCGCTCGACTTCCACTGGAAGTCGCTGCGCCGCCAGGTTCGCGTCGACGGCCGCGCCGAGCCGGTGGCCAGCGCCGAGGCGGACGCCTATTTCGCCAGCCGGCCGCGCGACTCGCAGCTCGGCGCGTGGGCGTCGGACCAGTCGCGCCCGCTCGCCGACCGGGCGACGTTCGAGGCGCGCCTGGCCGCGATGCAGGCGAAGTTCGATGGCGAGACCGTGCCGCGCCCCGGCAACTGGTCGGGCTGGCGCGTCGTCCCCAGCGCCATCGAGTTCTGGCAAGACCGCGAAAACCGGCTGCACGAGCGGCTGCTCTACACCCGCATCGCCGGCGGCTGGGCTACCGGCAGCCTATATCCATGACCCCGCGATGACCTACCGCGAACGCGGTGACCTGACCCGCCGGGCGGCGCTGGCGTCGGTGGCGGTCGCATCGCTGCTGCTCGGGCTGAAGTGGTGGGCAGCGCGGGCTACCGGCTCGGTCGCCATGCTCGGCAGCTTGGCCGATACCGCGCTCGACCTGTTCGCCTCGATGGCGACGCTGTACGCGGTATGGCTTGCGGCACAGCCGGCGGACGCGGATCACCGCTTCGGCCACGGCAAGGCGGAGGCGATCGCCGCGCTGATGCAGACGTTGGTGATTCTGGGATCGGCGGTGGCGATCGCGTGGCGCGCAATCATGCAGCTCGGTATCGCGGATCTGCCGCGCCGCCCGGAGATCGGCATCGGCGTGTCGATCGCCGCCAGTGTTTTGACGGCGCTGCTGATCGCCTATCAGCGCCATATCGTGCGCGCGACCGGGTCGATCGCGATCGGCACCGATCAGCTGCATTATCAGTCCGACCTGCTGCTCAACCTCGCGGTGATCGCGGCGCTGGCGCTCGATGTCTGGGCCGGGCTGCACGGTGCCGACGCGGTATTCGGCATCGGCATCGCGATATTCCTCGCGATCGGGGCGACGCGCTCGGCGGGCGCGGCGGTCGATATGCTGATGGATCACGAATGGCCCGCCGATAAGCGCGAGCGGCTGCTGAAAGTGCTCGGGGCCAACCCGCTGGTCGAGGGCGTCCACGAGATTCGCACCCGAAGCAGCGGCGTCACCGACTTCATCCAGTTCCATATCTGGCTCGCCCCCGAGATGACCGTCGTTGCCGCGCACGACATCGTCGACGTCGTCGAGGCCGATGTCGCTAAGGCCTTCCCGGGAGCCGAAATCCTCATCCATATCGACCCGCGCGGCCATTACGATCGACCGCTGCAGCATCAGGACTAACCATGCGCCTGCCGTTTCACCAGATCGACGCGTTTGCCGACAAGCCGTTCACCGGCAACCCTGCCGCGGTAATGCCGCTCGACACGTGGCTCGACGACACGACGCTGCAGGCGATCGCCGCCGAGAACAATCTCGCCGAGACGGCGTTCATCGTACCGACGCCGGGCGGGCCGGCGGACTATGACCTGCGCTGGTTCACCCCGGCGGTCGAGGTCGCATTATGCGGCCACGCGACGCTCGCCAGCGGGCATTACATTCTCAGCGCTGACCCAGGACGCAATGCGGTAACCTTTGCGACCCGCAAGTCGGGTGTATTGACCGTGACCCGCGACGGCAACGGCTATGCCCTCGACCTGCCCGCGATGCCGACCGAGCCGTACGCCGTCGCGGGCCTTGCTGCCGCACTCGGGGCCGAACCCGTCGAGGTACGGACCCGCGGCAGCGACTATATCGTCTCCGTGTTCGCGACCGCCGCGCAGGTCCGCGCGCTCAAGCCCGACTTCCGCGCCGTCGCCGCGCTGCAGGCCGGCGACGTGCTGTGCATCGCCACCGCGCCCGGCGGCGGCGATCCGTCGGGAGCCGACATCGTCAGCCGCGCCTTCGCGCCGGGTGCAGGCATCGACGAGGACCCGGTCACCGGCTCGGCACACGCGATTGTCGCGCCGTACTGGGCCGACCGGCTCGGGCGGCAGCGCTTCACCGCCTATCAGGCCAGCGCGCGCGGCGGGCACCTCGGCTGCCATGTGATGCGCGACCGTGTCGTGCTGAGCGGCGAGTGCGTGACCGCGATCGAGGCGGTATTCTTGCTTGCCCAGAATACGACGTAACAAGCCGAAGCTGGCTTGTCATTCCGGCGAAGGCCGGGAGCCATGACCTCAAATCTCGACGAGTGAGGTCATGGGTCCCGGCCTGCGCCGGGATGACAATCGTTAATCAAGAGCCGTCACGTTCCGAGCGGGGCAACGAGCAAACGCTCAGCCCTTGTCCGGCCCTATCATCGCGTCCGCCCGCACCACCGCCCGGAACCGCGGCTCGTCGATCAGGCCCAGCGCCAATCCCGCCTCCAGCAGCGACGTGCCGTTGACGTGCGCGTGCTTCGCGATCTTTGCCGCCGCGTCGTAGCCAATCTCCGGTGCCAATGCGGTGACCAGCATCAGCGAGCGCTCGACGAGGTCGGCGATGCGGGCGCGGTCGGGTTCCATGCCGATGACGCAGCGGTCGGCGAAGCTGCGGCTGGTGTCGGCGATGAGCCGGATCGATTGCAGCACGTTGTAGGCGATCACCGGCTTGAAGACGTTGAGCTCGAGGTGCCCCTGCGCGCCGCCGATGGTGACAGTGACGTGATTGCCCATGACCTGCGCCGCGACCATCGTCAGCGCCTCCGCCTGGGTGGGGTTGACCTTTCCCGGCATGATCGAGCTGCCAGGCTCGTTCTCGGGCAGGTGCAGCTCGCCCAGCCCCGACCGCGGCCCCGAGCCGAGCAGCCGCAGGTCGTTGGCGATCTTGGTCAGCGACACCGCGAGCACGTTGAGCGCGCCCGACAGCTCGACCATCGTATCGTGGCTCGCCAGAGCCTCGAACTTGTTCGGCGCGGTGACGAACGGCAGCCCGGTC
>JANOOK010000080.1:0-3788 GCA_031421275.1 Sphingomonadaceae bacterium | reverse complement strand
CGGCGGGCGGCCCCGCTGCGGCCGTATATCCTGAGCACCGCAAGCGCGCACGCCGCGGCGGCGCTGGCGACGCAGGCCCGGCTGCTCGAAACATTGTCGCCGCTGGCGGTGCTGGGGCGCGGTTACGCCGTCGTGCGGGATGACGACGGCCATGTCGTCAAGTCCGCCAGCGACGCGTGGGCGAGGCGGCGGCTGACGATCCAGTTCAGCGATGCTAAGGTGGCGGTCGATACGGTCCGCCAGGGGAAACTGCTATGATGCTCGATACCAGCAATGCCGGCAGCGGCCGCCCGGCCCGGCTGCGCTATCTGTCGGGGTCGTTTCATGTCGCGACGCCCGGCGACCATGTGCTGTGCGCGGTCACCGGCAAGCGCATCCCGCTCGGCAACCTGCGCTACTGGTCGCACGAGCTGCAGGAAGCCTATGCCGATGCCGAGGTCGCGGTGGGGCGTTACCGCGAGGCGCGCGAGGCCGGGCGGATTTAGTGCGAGAGGCGCTGCCGTCGACACACGATGCGATCAAGCCGTGGCCTTCTGTCGTGCGGTTGGCCTTTGTGATCGCGTGTCTTGCCATCGGCGTTGCGCTGGTCGCGACCGCCCTGCCGGCCGGACAACTGCCCCAGCAGACCACGGCACCGGCCGCGGCTGCGGTCTGGCGCATCGCGGGCGAAGCGGTACAGGGCGGGCTGCTGTTCGGCACCGCGCCGCCCGGGACACAGGCGCTCACCCTCGACGGTCAGCCGGTGCGGTTGGCGGGCGACGGACGCTTTCTGATCGGCTTCGGCCGCGATGCGACGAGTGGCACACTCGCCGCGACGCTGGCCGACGGCAGCACGGCGGCGCGCGCCATCGTCGTCAAGCCGCGGCAGTGGCGGATCGAGTCGATCCCATCGCTGGCGCAGTCGACCGTCGACGATCCGGTTTACGACGCGCGCCGCGCGATCGAGGTCGCGCGGATCGCGGCGGCACGCGCCGGGGTCAGCGACGAGACCGGCTGGACGCAGGCGTTCGCGTGGCCGGCGCATGGGCGGGTCAGCGGCGTCTATGGCTCGCAGCGCATCCTCGGCGGCGTGCCGAAGTCGCCACACTACGGCGTCGACGTCGCGGCCAAGGCGGGCACGCCGGTGCTCGCACCCGCGGACGGCGTCGTGCGCTTCGCCGACGGGCCGCTGCTGCTCGAGGGCAATCTGGTGATGCTCGACCACGGCCACGGGCTGGTCTCGGCGTTCCTCCATCTGTCGCGGCTCGATGTTCACGAGGGCGACCATGTCCGCCGCGGCGACCGGCTCGGGCTGGTCGGCAAGACCGGCCGCGCGACCGGTCCGCACCTCCACTGGGCGATGAACTGGGGCAGCGTCCGGGTCGATCCGCAGCTGCTCGCCGTCGGGGAGCCGTAGCGACTGGCGGAACGCTGCGCTGCAGCACGCGTTGGCCGCGACATGGACTCCCTGCCAGCAACCGAGACGGCTCTCCCCGACGGCGATGCCGGCGACCGCGCCGATGACTATGAGGCCTTGCTCGAGGCGAGCTACGGCAACCGCGACGAGACGGGCTGGCGCAGCTATGCCGAAGGCGAGCAGACCGACAAGCTGTTCGATCTCGCCAACATGCTCAACCCGCGGTTCTGGCGGATCGCGCGCCGCGCCGCGAGTGCGCCGGTGCGCCGCGTCCATGTCGTCGCGGTCGATGTGCCGGCCCGGCGGGACGATCTGCAGGGCGTATTCCGGGCGCTGCGCGACAGCCGTCATCAGGTCACCACGTCGCTCGCGCCACTGGGTGACCGGGGCAAATTCCAGAACATCAACATCGGCTTGGCCGATGTCGACCTGAGCGGCGTCGACTGGCTGATCGTCGTCGACGACGACGTCGCCTTCCCGACGCACTTCCTCGACCGGTTCATCTATACCTGTGAAGCTGCAGCGCTGAAGATCGCGCAGCCGGCGCACCGCTTCCGCTCGCATACCACCTGGGCGATCACCCAGCGCTATTGGAACAGCCTCGCGCACCTGACGCATTTCGTCGAATGCGGGCCGTTGACGGCGTTCCACCGCGACGTGTTCGACCGCGTGCTGCCGTTCCCCGAAAGCCGCTGGGCGTGGGGCGTCGACGTCGTCTGGGCCGAGATCGCGCGCCGCGACGGTTTCCGCATCGGCGTCGTTGATGCGACGCCGATCGAACACCTGCGCCCGGTGGCGGCGACCTATGATGCCGAGGCGGCACGGCGCGAGGCGCGGGCGCTGCTCGACCGCTACCGCGTCCGCCGCACCCACCGGGAAGTGTTCGCGACCACCGCCGTGCTGAGCCGGCTCTGAGCTGTGCCGCCAGCACCGGCAAAGTTCGCCTGGTTCATCATGGTGCATCACAAGCCGGCGCAGTTCGCGTGGCTGATGAACGCGCTGTACGACCCCGGCGATCTGTTTCTGGTCCACGTCGACGCGAAGTCGCGGCTCGGGCTCAAGGCCGACCGGCACGGCGTCATGCCGGCCGTCCGGCGTATCGTCGCGGGCCGTCCCAACGTCGAGCTGATGCGCTCGCGCTTCACCAATTGGGGCGGCTGGTCGCTGTCGCAGGTGCTGCTCGATGCGATCCGGATGGCGCTGCGCGATCCGGACTGGAGCCATTTCGTTAACCTGAGCGGGCAATGCTATCCCCTGCAGCCGATCGCCGAAATCAAGCGGCAGATCGCAGCCGCCGGTGACGAGGTCCACATCGAGCTGCTGCCGATCGCCGAACTGCCCGCCGACGACTGGCATCGCAGCGCCCCGGCGATGTTCGAGACCCCGCTACGCGCGCTCCAGCTGAAACGCGCGCCCGATCCGCCCGGCTTCACCATCGACCATAAGGGCTCGCAGTGGGTGGTGCTGCCGCGCGCCTTCTGCGAGTGGCTGGTCACCGCGCCGCTGACCCGCGAGGTGACGCGCTATCTGCGGCGGCGGCTGCTCAGCGACGAGCTGATCCTGCAGACGCTGGCGGTGAACGGCCCGTATCGCGACCGGGTGGCGGCGCATTATGGCCGCGAGATCATCTGGCCGGGACCGCGCCTGCTGACCGCCGCCGACCTGCCGCGATTGACCGCGACGCGGTCGTGGTTCGGGCGCAAGTTCGACGCTGCGGTCGACGCGGACGTCCTGCTGGCGCTGGCGGCGGCGAACCGATTTGCGCCGGGGCCGATGGCGGCACCCGCGTGACCAGCGTCTCGGTCATTGTCCCGGCGTTCAACGCTGCCGACACGATTGCCGAGGCGCTCGCGTCGGTAACCGCGCAGACGCTCGCCGACATCGAGATCATCGTCATCGACGACGCCTCGACCGACAGCACCGCCGCACTGGTCGCCGCCGCCGCCGCGAGCGATCCGCGCCTCAGCCTGCTGCGGCAGCCGGTCAACCGCGGTCCGGCGGCGGCGCGCAACCGCGGCATCGCAGCGGCGCGGGGGCGGTGGCTAGCGCTGCTCGACGCCGATGATCGTTATGCGCCCGACCGGCTGGCGATGCTGGTAGCGCTGGCCGAAGCTCAGGATGCCGACCTGTGCAGCGACAATGTCCTGCTCTGCCCCGGGACGCTGACGGCGGCCGGCACCACGATGATTCCGCCCGCGATTCTGGATGCTCCGCGCGCTTTGCAGATGACGGAATTCATCGCTCGGAACGTCGCGGATGCTCGCTATCCGGGGATGAATTTCGGCTTCCTGAAGCCGATCATGCGCCGCGATTTCATCGCCCGGCATGGGATCGCCTATAACGAAGCGGTTCGCTTCGCCGAGGACTTCGCTTTCTACGTCGATTGCTTCGT
>JANOOK010000079.1:0-11289 GCA_031421275.1 Sphingomonadaceae bacterium | reverse complement strand
GGGGTGTTTTCCCGGGTGGCTCCCCCGGGGGTGGCTCCCCCCCCCCCCCCGTGGGGGGGGGGGCGGGGGGGTGCCACCGCGTAAGGCGATCGGCTACCTGGGCCGCGGCCCTCCCCCAACCCCCTCCCCAAGAGGAGAGGGGGCTAGAACGCAGCTAGCACCTTACCACCACCGCTCCGGCTGCGCGCTGAACCCCGCGGCACGCTCGATCGCATAGCCGGCGTTGAGCACGCCGGCTTCGTCGAACGGCCGCCCGATCACCTGCAGCCCGAGCGGCAGGCCCATTTCCGACAGCCCCGCCGGGACCGACATCGCCGGCAGCCCGGCGAGCGACGACGGCACGGTGAAGACGTCGTTCAGATACATCTCCAGCGGGTCGACCTTGTCGCCGCTGGCGAAGGCGGCGCTCGGCGCGGTCGGCGTCAGCAGCACGTCGCACTGCTCCCACGCGTTCGCGAAATCCTGCGCGATCAGCGTGCGGACCTTCTGCGCCTGCGTATAATACGCATCGTAGAACCCCGCCGACAGCACGTAGGTGCCGATCATGATCCGCCGCTTGACCTCGGGCCCGAACCCGGCGGCGCGCGTCGCGGCGTACATCTCCGCCAGGCTGCCGCCGTCGGGCGCGACCCGCAGGCCGTAACGCACGCCGTCGTAGCGCGCGAGGTTCGACGAGGCCTCGGCGGGAGCGATGATGTAATAAGCGGGCAGGGCGTATCTGGTGTGCGGCAGCGACACGTCGACGACGCTGGCGCCCGCCGCCTTGAGCCACTCGACGCCGCGGTCCCATAGCGCCGCGATGGTCGCATCCATGCCGTCGAGGCGGTACTCGCGCGGAATGCCGACGCGCAGCCCGCGCACGTCGCCGGTCAGCCCGCCCGCCCAGTCGGGCACGGCCATGTCGAGCGAGGTCGAGTCCTTCGGGTCATAGCCGCTCATCGCCTGCAATAGGATGGCGCAGTCGCGGACGTCGCGCGCCATCGGCCCGGCCTGATCGAGCGACGAGGCGAAGGCGACCACGCCCCAGCGCGAGCAGCGGCCGTAGGTCGGCTTGATCCCGGCGATGCCGGTGAACGCCGCGGGCTGCCGGATTGAGCCGCCGGTATCGGTGCCAGTCGCCCCCGCGCACAGCCGCGCCGACACCGCGGCGCTCGAGCCGCCGCTCGACCCGCCCGGCACCAGCGGCCGGTTGCTGTCACGCGCGCGCCACGGCGACACGACGTTGCCGAACGCGCTGGTCTCGTTCGACGAGCCCATCGCGAACTGGTCCATGTTGAGCTTGCCGAGCATCCCCGCACCCGCCGCGAACAGCTTGGCGGTGACGGTCGATTCATACTGGGGCACGAAGCCCTTGAGGATCGCCGACCCGGCGGTGGTCTCGACGCCCTTGGTCGCGAACAGGTCCTTGATGCCGAGCGGGATGCCGGCGAGCGGCAGCGCGTCGCCATGCGCCAGCGCCTGGTCCGCGGCTTCGGCTGCGGCGAGCGCATGGCCGGGAGTCTCGACGAGGAAGGCGTTGAGCGACCGCGCGGCCGCCACCGCCTCAATGTGCGCGTGCGCCAGCTCGGTCGCCGAAAACGACTTGGCCCGCAGCCCGGACTGCATGGCGGCGAGGGTGAGATCGGTAAGTGCCGGCATCAGTCGATCACCTTCGGCACCGCGAAAAACCCGAACTCGGCAGCGGGCGCGTTCGCCAACACCGCCTCGCGCACCCCGCCGTCGGAGATCACGTCGTCGCGCCACGCCCGCGTGATCGGCATCACCGCCGTCATCGGCGCGACGCCCGCGGTGTCGACCTCGCCCAATTGCTCGACCCAGCCGAGGATGGCGCTGAGCTCACTCGCCAGCGGTGCGACCTCGGCGTCGCTCAGCTTGATGCGCGCGAGATTGGCGATACGCTGGACGGTCGCGGCGTCGACGGACATTGAGGTCTCCTGACCCGATAATTGTCACCCCGGCGAAGGCCGGGGCCCATGAACTCCGATCGTTCGAGATCATGGGCCCCGGCCTTCGCCGGGGTGACAGCTTCCATGCAGGCGCGCTGAGCATGCGACTTTCTCGGCCAGCAAGCGGGGTGGCGCGGGCCCGCCCGCTCGCCCATAAGCGCGGCCATGCCCGCCCGCCGCTTTCTCTGGGTCATCGCGATCCTCATCATCCTCGTCATTGCCGCTGCCGCCGCCTACCGGCTGTTCGGTGAACAGCTATTGCAGGCGGCGCTGGTACCGCGCACCAGCTTCGCCGCGAGCCCGGTGTCGGAGCCGCCGAATTACCGCCAGGTCAGCGGCTGGCTGGCGCAGCCGCGGCTGAACCACCCGGCGCGCTGGACGCCGCCGGGCTACCGCGCCGCACCGCAACCGGCGGCGGTGGCGTTCTTCGTCCCCGACAGCGCCTATTTCGGCAACGACCGCTGGACGATGCCGTTGGCCGATGCTGCCACCGACAGCCGCGCCGCGCGCTTCCTGAAGGCGCAGGCGAGCGTCTTCAACGGCATCGCCGAGATCTGGGCTCCGCGCTACCGCGCCGCCAGCTTCGCCGCCTCGGTCACCGCCAGCCGCGACGCGACGCTGGCGCTCAACTTCGCCTATGCCGACGTGCTGCGCGCCTTCGACGTGTTCGCCGCCCAGGTCCCGTTCGACGCGCCGATCGTCCTCGCCGGACACGGCCAGGGCGCACGCCAGCTGTTGCGGTTGCTCAACGAGCGCGTCGCCGGCGCGCCGCTGCGGGCGCGCATCGCTGCGGTCTACCTGATCGGCTGGCCGGTGTCGGTGCAGGCCGACCTGCCCGCGACCGGGTTCAGCGCCTGCACCGCGCCGGCGCAGACCGGCTGCATCATCAGCTGGTCGAGCTTCGCCGATCCCGCCGACGCGCGCAGCTTTCGCGCGCTGTTCGATGCGCATCCCGGCCTGACCGGCCAGCCTCGCCGGGGCACCGCTATCCTGTGCACCAACCCGCTGACCGGCACCGTCACCGCGCAGCCGCAGGCACCGGTGCGCAACCTCGGCGCGCTGGTTCCCGATACGCAGACGATCGTCCCGCACGGCGTCGGCGCGCGCTGCCTGCCGTCGGGGGTGCTGTCGATCGGTCCGCCGCCGGCGCGCTTCGGCGAGTTCGTGCTGCCGGGCAACAGCTATCATTTCTACGACTATCAGCTGTTCTGGGCCAACCTCCGCGCCGATGCCGAGGCGCGCGTCGCTGCTTTCCCGGCCCGGCGTCCAGGCGCGCCCGGGCCGCACCCGGCAACCGAAACCCGCGAGTGATCACGCTCGAACCGCGCGCCTTCCGCGACGCGCTCGCCGATGGCGGGCGCTTGGCCGGCTTCGACGTCGGCACCAAGACCATCGGCATCGCCACCTGCGACGCCAGCTGGAGCTTCGCCGGCGCGCATTCGACGCTGATCCGCACCAAATTCACCCCCGACCTGGCGCGGCTGCAGGCGCTGCTCACCGCCGAGCGCATCACCGGCCTCGTCATCGGGCTCCCCCTGAGCATGGACGGCAGCGACTCCCCGCGCACCCAGTCGATCCGCCAATTCGCGAAGAGCGTCGAAGTCCCGCTCGCCCGGCCGGTGCTGCTCTGGGACGAACGCTGGTCGACCGTGGCGGTAAAGCGCGCCATGATCGACGCGGATTTGAGCCGCGCCAAGCGCCACGCGCTGGTCGACAAGCTGGCGGCAGCGCATATTCTGCAAGGCGCGATCGACGCGCTGATGCATGTGATCTGATCCTCCCCGCCTTCGGGGAGGGGGACCGCGCCGCTTGGCGTGGTGGAGGGGCGGTGCGACTGGGGCTTGATACTCTTCTGTGGCGTCAGCAAGCGGCAGGTGCCCAGTCGCTCCGCCCCTCCGTCGCGCAAGGGCGCGCCACCTCCCCGAAAGACGGGGAGGATCGTCTAAGCCTTCCCCCCACTCCCCCAACCCGCTACACCCTCCCCCGATGACCGCGCCCACCACCGCGACCCCTCCATTCCCGCCGCACCTCCACCCGTTCCCGCATCGGCACCTGCTCGGCACCGGCGAGCTGCATCCGCATGAGATCAGCTGGCTGCTCGATCAGGCGGAGGCGTGGATCGCGGTCAACCGCGCCAAGCGCAAGCACGACGACAGGCTCAGCGGGCTGACCCAGATCAACGCCTTCTTCGAGAACAGCACCCGGACGTTGCTGTCGTTCGAGATCGCGGGGAAGCGGCTCGGGGCCGACGTCGTCAACATGGGCACCGCGGGCTCGTCGATGAAGAAGGGCGAGACGCTGCTCGACACCGCGCTGACGCTGAACGCCATGCATCCCGACGTGCTGGTCATCCGCCATGCCTCGTCGGGCGCGGTCCAGCTTATCGCCGAGAAGGTCGACTGCCCGGTGTTGAACGCCGGCGACGGCGCGCACGAGCATCCGACGCAGGCGCTGCTCGATGCGCTCACCATTCGCCGGCGCAAGGGCGGCATCGACGGACTGACGGTGGCGATCTGCGGCGATATCCTGCACAGCCGCGTCGCGCGCTCGAACTTCCAGCTGCTCGGCTCGCTCGGGGCGAGGGTCCGTGCGGTCGCGCCGCCGACGCTGCTGGCGAGCGACCTCGACCGGCTGAATGTCGAGACCTTCACCGACATGGACGCGGGGCTCGACGGGGCCGATGTGGTGATGATGCTGCGGCTGCAGCGCGAGCGCATGACCGGCGGCTATATCCCGTCGGCGCGCGAGTATTTTCATTATTACGGGCTGACCCGCGCGCGGCTGGCGGCGGCCAAGCCCGACGTGCTGGTCATGCACCCCGGGCCGATGAACCGCGGCGTCGAGATCGACTCGGCGGTCGCCGACGACATCACGCGCTCGGGCGTCACCGAGCAGGTCGAGATGGGGGTCGCGGTGCGCATGGCGTGCCTCGACGTGCTGACCCGCAGCCAGCGCGGCATCGACGGGTGGTGATCCACTTCACCAATGCGCGGCTGGTCGATGCCGCGCGCGACGAGGCCGGCGCGTTGCTCGTCGTCGACCGCGACATCGCCTGGGTCGGTGCCGCCGCCGCCGCCCCGGAGGTGCCCAGCCACGCGCGCACGGTCGACTGCGGCGGACGGGTGCTCGGCCCGGCGCTGATCGACGCGGGCGTGTTCGCCGCCGACGCGCGCGCCTGCCTGGCGGGCGGCATCGCCAGCGTCGTGCTGATGCCCGACGGATCGCCGCCGTTGGACGAGCCGTCGCTGATCGAGTTCGCGCGCGCGCACGTCAAGCCGCATATCTGGGTGCATCCGCTGGCCGCCGCGACGCACGGGCTGGCGGGGGTCGAGCTTGCGGAAATCGGGTTGTGTCAGGCGGCGGGCGCGGTCGGCGTCGCCACCGGGCGCGGCGCGCTCGCCGACGCCGGGGTGATGTTCCGGCTGCTGCAATATGCGAGCGCGTTCGATCTCGTCGTCGTCAGCCATGCCGAAAATGCCGCGCTGACCGCCAGCGCCGTCGCCACCGAGGGCGAGTTCGCGACACGGCTGGGGCTGCCCGCGGCACCCGCGTTCGCGGAAGGCATGGCGGTTGCCCGCGACCTGCGGCTGGCCGAGGCGGCGGGCGCGCGGCTGCACTTCCGGCAGGTGACGACCACCGAAGCGCTCGACCTGATCCGGGCGGCAAAGTTGCGCGGCATTCGCGTTACCTGCGGGGTCACGCCGGGGCACTTTCTGCTCAACGAGCAGGCGGTCAGCGGCTACCGCACCTTCGCGCGGCTGTCGCCGCCGCTGCGCCACGAGGACGACCGCCGCGCGGTGATCGACGCGCTCGCCGACGGCACCATCGACGTCATCGCCTCGGGGCACGACCCGCGCAGCCAGGAGGACAAGCGGCTGCCGTTCGCCGATGCCGAGCCGGGCATGGTCGGGGCCGAGACGCTGCTGGCGCTGTCGCTCGGGCTCGTGCGCGACGAACGGCTGCCAATGCGCGACCTGCTCGCCAAGCTGACCGCCAATCCGGCGCGTATCTTCGGGCTGCCCGGCGGGCGGTTAAGCGCCGGTGCACCTGCCGACCTTATGGTGGTCGACAGCCAGGCGCCGTGGCGGATCGATGCGGATGCGATGCTGGCGAGCGCCGGCAACACGCCGTTCGACGGGCTGCCGACCGAGGGCCGGGTGACGATGACGATCAAGGGCGGGGAGATCTTGTGGGAATGTTGAAGCCGGGCGGGGGCCTGAGCGTAATAGCGTCGATGCTGATCGGGTCGACGCTGGTTGCGGCCCGGCCGGCGAAGGTTGCGCCGGCACCTGCCGGCGCACCGGCCCCGCTGACGCCGGCGCAGACGATCCGCGCCGGTGTCGAGAAATGGCGCGCCGGGGCCTGGCCCGAGGCGGTGGCGCTGTGGACGCCGTTCGCCGCCGCGGGCGACCCCGACGCGATGTTCAACATGGGGCAGGCGTACAAGCTCGGCCGCGGGGTCAGCGCCGACCCGGCGACGGCGCGCGACTATTACCGCAAGGCGGCCGCCAAGGGGCACCTGCCGGCGCAGGCCAACCTCGGCATCTCGCTGTTCCAGACAGGCGAGAAGCCCGAGGCGGTGCGCTGGCTGCGGCAGGCCGCCGACCGCGGCGAGGCGCGCGCGCAGTACGTGCTGGGTATCGCCGCGTTCAACGGCGACGGGCTGCCGCGCGCCGTCGGACTCGGCTATGGCTATCTGCTCCGCGCGGCGGCAAGCGGCCTGCCGCAGGCGACGGCGGCGCTGGCCACCATCGAACCGGGGCTGAGTCCGCCCGACCGCGCCACCGGAGCCGCCGTCGCGGCGAGCCTCGCCAGCGGCAAGGGCGTGCCGGTGGCGCTGGCGATGGCGAGCGGCCCGCGGCTGATCACCTCGCCCGCGCCGCCCGGCACGACCTTGCTGCGCGCCGCGCCGCCGCTCGCCGCGCCGCCGCTGATCAAGTCGCCGCCGCCGCCGTCGGCACCGCTGTCGGTGGCGACGGTGCTGGGCGCGTTCCGGCCCAACGTGCCGGTGCCGGAGAAGCTGCCGCCGCGGGCTGTTGTTCCGGCGCCGACCGTCTCGAAGCCGGTTGCCGCGCCTGTCACCGCGCCAAAGCCGGCCGCCGTCACGGTGGAGGCAGCCACGTCCAAGCCGATCGCTCCAGCAGCGCTCAAGCCGGTTGCACCAGCGATGGTTATGCCGAGGGCCGGTGCGCTCCAGCTGGCGACCGACAACGGTGCCAACGCCGCCAAGCCTGTCGCGGATGTCTCGCCTGCCAAGCCTGCGCTCAAACCATTCGAGTTCACGCCGAAACCGGTCGTCAAAGCCGATGCGTGGCGGGTCCAGCTCGGCGCGTTCAGCCAGCGCCAGCTGGCCGATGCCGCTTGGGCACAAGTGCAGAAGGGCGTCGGGGTTGGGGTCAAGCCGATTTTCGCCAGCGACGGCCCGGTGACCAAGCTCCAGCTCGGGCCGTATCCGACGCGCGAGGCGGCACGGAGCGCCTGCGCAAAGCTGTCCGAGGCGGGGCGGGCGTGTTTCGTGACGGCGGGGTAGGGGCCCTGAAATCCTCCCCGGCTTCGGGGAGGTGGCGCGCCCTTGCGCGACGGATCGGAGGCGCGACTGGGAGCGATCCCGTTGAACGACGAGGTTCAACCTAATGCGTTGCAGTAACGAGTTCCCGGTCGTTCTGCCCCTCCGCCATGCAAGAGCATGGTCCCCCTCCCCGAAGACGGGGAGGATCAGAAACGCCCCTACGCCGCCGCCCGCACCTCGACACCCGGCCACTGCGCCCACAGCTCGGCCGCGCGCTTCGCCGCCGTTTCCGCTGCCGCGTGCTTGACCGGCCCGAAGCCGCGCACGCTCATCGGCAGCGCCGCAATCTCGACCGCCAGCGCGGCGTTGTGCGGCTGCAGCCCGGCCAGCAGGCGGTCGACCGTCGCCTCGTACGCCCCGATCGCCGCCCGCTCGTTACGCCGCTCGGCGCTATAGCCGAACGGGTCGAACGCGGTGCCGCGCAGCCCTTTGAGCTTGGCCAGCATTCCGAACACGCTGAACACCCACGGCCCGAAGCTGTACTTGCGCGGGCGCCCGGTCGCCGGATCGGTGCGCGCCAGCAGCGGCGGCGACAGCTGCACGCGCGGTTTCACCTCGCCCGCGAACTGCGCCGCGAATGCCGCCTTGAAGCGGCCGTCGCTGTACAGCCGGCCGACCTCATACTCGTCCTTGTACGCCAGCAGCTTATAGTAACTGCGCGCCACCGCCTCGGTCAGCTGATCGTTGCCGGCCCTGGCGACCCGGTCGACCAGCGTCGTGAACCGCTGCGCATAAGCCGCGTCCTGATACGCGGTCAGGTCCGCCACCCGCCGCCGCAGCATCTCGGCGAGCGTCGTCGCGGGCGGTTCCGTGGCCGGTCCGCGCGCGACCTCGACCATCGCCGTCACCGTCTGCGGCGAGTGCGCCAGCAGCCGCCCGAGCGCGAACGCCCGCTGGTTGAACGGGATCGCGACGCCGTTCAGCTCGATCGCCGTGTCGATGCTGGCGAGGTGGAGCGGGATCAGCCCCTGCTGCCACGCATAGCCCATCATCAGGATGTTCGCGCCGATCGCGTCGCCGAGCAGCGCCGTCGCGACCGTGTCGGCGGCGACGAAATCGCAGGCGTTGGGGTTAGACGCCTTGCGGATAGCGCGCTCGACCGCACTCGAACGGAAGTCGAGATCGCGGTTGCGGACGAAGTCGGCCGTCGGTGCGATGTCGCCATTGGCGACGACCGCGGTGCGCGTCGGCACCATCAGCGTCTGGCACGCCTTGTCGGCGGCGACGACGGCGTCGCAGGCGAGCACGAGATCGGCCCCGCCGGCGATGATGCGCGGCGAGGTCAGGTCGGCGTCCTTCGCGGCGAGGCGCACGTGCGAGTACACCGCGCCGCCCTTCTGCGCGAGGCCGGCCATGTCGGCGGTCGTCGCCGCCAGCCCCTCGATGTGCCCGGCGGTGCCGAGCAGCGCCGAGACGGTCAGCACGCCGGTGCCGCCGATGCCGGTGACCATGATGTTATAGCCGTGACCGGCCGCCGGAATGCGCGGCTCGGGCACGCCGGTCAGGTCGACGTCGGCGGCCTTCGCCTTGCGGATGCTCGCGCCCTCGACGGTGACGAAGCTCGGGCAAAAGCCCTTGAGGCAGCTATAGTCCTTGTTGCAGCTCGACTGGTTGATCCGGCGCTTGCGGCCGAATTCGGTCTCCAGCGGTTCGATCGAGACGCAGTTCGACTGCACCGAACAGTCGCCGCAGCCTTCGCAGACGGCGCTGTTGATGAAGATGCGCTGCGCCGGGTCGACCAAGGTCTGGCGCTTGCGGCGGCGGCGCTTCTCCGCCGCGCAGGTCTGGTCGAAGATGATGACGGTGCAGCCCGGCGTCGCCGCCAGCTCGTCCTGGATCGCGGGCAGCGCCGAGCGGTCGAGCAGCCGGACGCTGGCGGGCAGCTTGACGCCTTCATAGCGCGTCAGGTCCTCGGTCAGCACGACGACCTTCCGGGCGTTCTCGGCGACCATCTGCTGTGCGATCTGGTCGACCGACAGCTCGCCGTCGTGCTTCTGCCCGCCGGTCATCGCGACCGCGTCGTTGTACAGGATCTTGTAGGTGATGTTGACCTTCGCCGCGATCGATTGGCGGATCGCCAGCAGCCCCGAGTGGAAATAGGTGCCGTCGCCGAGGTTGGCAAAAACGTGCTTCTCGGTGGTGAACGGCGCTTCGCCGACCCAGGTGACGCCTTCGCCGCCCATCTGCGTGAAGGTTTCGGCGCGGTCCATCCACAGCGCCATGATATGGCAGCCGATGCCGGCCAGCGCGCGGCTGCCCTCGGGCGGCTTGGTCGAGGTGTTGTGCGGACAGCCCGAGCAGAAATACGGGCTGCGCTTGATCGGCACCTGATACGCCGCGGACTTCGCATCCTGGTCGTTGAAGAACGCCAGCCGCCCGCGGATCGAATCGGTATCGTAATATTTCTGGATGCGCGCCGCGATGACATGCGCGATCGTGCCCGGCGTCAGCTCGTTGTCGGGGGACAGCAGCCAGTCGCCATTCTCGTCGTGCTTGCCGACGACGCGCGGCCGCACGGCCTCGCGCCAGTTGTACAGCTGCCAGCGTAGCTGATGCTCGATGAACTCGCGCTTTTCCTCGATGACGAGGACCTCCTCGAGCCCCTCGGCGAAGGCGCGGATGCCGTCGGGCTCGAGCGGCCACGGCATGCCGACCTTGTAGACCCTGAGCCCGATCTGGGCGGCGACCCCGGCGTCGATGCCGAGTTCGGACAGCGCCTCCATCGTGTCGGCGAACGCCTTGCCGGTGGTGACGATGCCGAAGCGCGGCGTCGGCGTGTCCCAGACCACGCGGTCGATGCCGTTCGCCTTGGCGAAGGCCAACGCGGCGAAGCCCTTGTAGCGCTGCAGCCGCGTGTCCTCCTCGCGCCAGATATCGTTGGCACGGATGCCGACGCCGCCCGCTGGAAAGTCGAACGGCGGCAACACGATGCTGCGGCGCTCGCTGGCGAGATCGATCGTCGCCGAGGTCTCGACGGTGTCGGCGGTCGCCTTGAAGCCGACCCACGTCCCGGCAAAGCGCGACATCGCGATCCCCAGCAGCCCGTATTCGACATATTCGTGCACCGACGACGGCGACAGGAACGGCACGAACGCCGCCTGGAAATTATGGTCGGACTGGTGCGGCAGCGTGCTCGATTTGGCACCGTGGTCGTCGCCGACGATCGCCAGCACACCGCCGTGCGGCGCGGTGCCCGCGGCGTTGGCATGCTTCATCACGTCCATGGCGCGGTCGAGCCCGGGGCCCTTGCCGTACCAGATGCCGAACACGCCATCGACGGTCGCGCCGGGCCGCATCCCGACATGCTGGCTGCCCCATACCGCTGTCGCGCCGAGCTCCTCGTTGATGCCCGGCACGAAGACGATGTTCTCGGCGTCGAGCAGCTTCTTGGCGCGCCACAGTTCCTGGTCGTAATTGCCGAGCGGCGAACCGCGGTAGCCCGAGATGAAGCCGCCGGTGTTGAGCCCCGCTGCCCGGTCGCGCGCGCGCTGCACCAGCGGCAGCCGCACCAGCGCCTGCAACCCCGACAGGAAGACGCGGCCTTCGGTGAACTTATATTTGTCGTTCAGGGAAACCGGAGCCAAGCCAGCAACCATTGCGTCGTACTCCCCAAGAGTAGGTCAGTGATACTGCCCTTTACGGGGCGGCGCAAGGTGCGATGCGTCGCATTGATCGTCGGCTACATCGTCCAAGTTGACTCGTCACCCCCGCGAAGGCGGGGGGCCAAACACCTCGGCAGTAGGTAGGTTATGGGCCCCCCCCGTCGCGGGGGGG
>JANOOK010000078.1:0-3604 GCA_031421275.1 Sphingomonadaceae bacterium | reverse complement strand
ATCGTCTTGGCTTTGGTCTCGGTCGGGATAAATTTGGCTTCGGCCTGAAACCCGTCGCGGGTACCGACTTCGGTGACCAGCACAAAACGATTGTCTGCGGATGTGGGGGTGAGTGACATGGCGATTCTGCGGTGATGTTGTGCTAATTTTACATATAGAACCAAGAGCTTAAATCACATTGCCGGCACGTAGCGCAGCGATGGTCGATGCATCGCGGCCCAACTCGGCCAGGATGGCCTCGGTATCCGCGCCCAGCACCGGCGGCGGCCGGTGCATCTGGCACGGATCGTCGCTGAACTTGATAGGAAAGCCGAGCACATCGAGCGGCCCGTGCTGCGGGTGGTCGATGGTGATGCGCATCTGCTGATGCCGGGTCTGCAGATCGTCGAACACTTCGGTGAGGCCAAGTACCCGCCCGCATGGTACGCCGTCGGCATTGAGCTTTTCGATCCAGTACGCCACCGTCCCGGTGCGGGTACGCGCACTGATCGCTGCGTTGATCGCGGCGCGATGCTCGAATCGATCGGCATTGGTCTGAAGGTCGGGATGATCTTTGAGATGGTCGAGGTCCAGCGCTGCCAGCAGCTTGAAATAAAACGTGTCGTTCGACGGCGCGATCGCCACCTGCCCGTCAGCCGCTTCAAACAAGCCGTAGGGCGAGACCAGCGCGTGGTCATTGCCGGTGCGCAGTGGCTGTTTGCCGGTGGCAAAAAAGTTGGCGGCGTGAAACGCCAGCATGCTGGTCAGGCTGTCGGTGAGCGCGGTGGCGACTTCTTCGCCTTGCCCGGTGCGGTTGCGCCGCACCAGTGCAGCCAGGATGCCCATCGCGGCATAGGCGCCCGCCACCAGATCGGAGATCGGCGGCGCGGCGCGCATCGGCGGGCCGCCGTCATCACCGTTGACGCTCATGAAGCCGCTCATCGCCTGCGCGATGAAATCGAACGAGGGGCGGTCTTTGTAGGGCCCGTCGAGCCCGAAGCCGGTGACATGGCAACTGACGATGTCGGATTTGAGTGCGATCAGCGCCTTGCGCCCGAAACCCATTTTGTCCATGACGCCGGGGCGGTAGTTGTTGACCACCACGTCGGCGCGGCGGATCAGGTCGCGCAGAATGTCCGCGCCCTCGGCGCTGCGCAAGTCGAGCGTGATCGAGCGTTTGTTGCGGTTGAAGCTGGCGAAGTACAGCGAATAACCGTTGCGCGCCTCCCCCTGCTTACGCACCGGGTCGCCTTCATCCGGGTCTTCGATCTTGATCACCTCGGCGCCCATGTCTGCCAGAAACATAGAGCAGAACGGACCAGAGAGAATGCGCGTCAGATCAACGACGCGGATGCCTTCGAGCTGCATGGGACTACTCGAGTTTTACACCGGATTCCTTGACGATGCGCCCCCACTTGGCATAGTCGGCACGCACGAACGCGGCAAAGTCTTCTGACGATCCACCGACAGGCGTCGCCCCGCCATTGGCGAGTTTTTCGCGCACGTCGGGCATCTGCAGGACCTTGTTGACTTCCGCATTCAACCGGGCAACGATCGCCGGCGGTGTGCCGGCCGGGGCGAACAGCCCCAGCCAGATCCCGGTATCCACGCCCTTGATACCGGCCTCATCCAGAGTGGGAGTATTGGGCAGCATCGCCGACCGCTTGGCCGTGGTCACCGCGATCGGCGTCAGCTTGCCGCCCCTGACCAGCCCCAGCACCGACGGTACCGACATGATGGCCACATCCACCGACCCACCCATCACATCGGCCAGCGCGGGAGCGGCTCCTTTATACGGCACCTGCAACAGCTTGATGTCCGCGACCGACTTGAATTGCTCGCCATACAGGTGTCCCATGCTGCCGTTGCCGGCTGTGGCCCAACTGATGCCGGACGAAGCTTTGCCTTTGGTAATCAGATCCGCCACACTTCTCAGGCCCGGTTGGGCGCCCGCTGCCGGCGCATTGGTCACCAAAGCCAGCGACGCCTCCGACACTTGAACGATCGGCGCGAAGCTCTTGATCGTGTCGTAACCGACGTTGGCATACAGATACGGGCCGAGCATCATGTTGTCGGATTGGCCCATCACGATGGTGTAGCCATCGGGCGGCGACTTGGCGGCCTGCTCGATCGCCAGATTGCCTGACGCACCCGGCCGGTTTTCCAGCACGATTTGCCATTTGAGGGTCTCTGTCAGCTTGGCGCCGACCACCCGCGACACAAAATCGGTGCCGCCGCCGGGCGTGAACGGAATCAGCAGGCGGATCGGTTTGGACGGGTAGTCTTGCGCTTGCGACGCCATCGGCGCCGCAGCAAGTACGATTGCAAGAATGGCTCCCATAGCGGATTTCAGCGTTTTCATTGTGTTGTCTCCTGTTGTAAGTTTGTGCACGCCGCAGTCGCCGGCATCGCCAGTGATTAAATCTAACAGATAGGAAATTCAACCGCCTCAGACCAGGTATCGCACCTTGGACTGTCGTGGAAAACACGGTTTTGCGTACTGTGATGCCGGGTTTTGGCAAGTTCGCCCTCAAAACGCGCCGGGAGAAAGCCCATGAAGACTGATTTCAATATTGTTGTACTACCTGGCGACGGCATTGGCGTCGAAGTGATCGATGCGACCCTGGCGCTGCTCGAACCGGTGCAGAGCCGCTTTGGTTTCAGCCTGAAATACGACAGGCGTCCCGGCGGCGCCCATCTTTACAGGGAGACCGGCAACGCCTTTCCGGACAGCTCGATGAAGGCCTGCGAGGCCGCCGATGCAATCCTGTTCGGCGCCATGGGCTGGCCCGAGATACGCAATCCCGACGGCACCGAGATCGCGCCGCAGCTCGACCTGCGGGTTCATCTCGACCTGTATGCCGGCGTGCGTCCGATCCGCGCGATTCCGGGATTGCCGCTGCCACTCGCCTCGCCTCGTGCGGCGGAGATCGACCTGGTGATCGTGAGGGAGTCGACCGAGGGCTGGTTCTATGCCCGGGGACGCGGCAAACGGGGAACGACCGCGAGCGGCGACGAGGCCGTCTACGACACATGCGAGATATCGCGCAAGGCCTCGGAGCGCCTGTTCGACTTCTCTTTCAAGCTCGCCGCTGCGCGCAAGCGCCGCAATCAGGAAAAAGGCAAGGTCACCTGTATCGACAAGTCAAACGTGTTCCTGGGGATGGCGTTCATGAACCAGGTCTTTCGCGAGCGTGCCAAGGCCCACCCGGACATCGTCGCCGATCATTGCTATATCGACGCTTACTGTCTCAATCTGATTCGCAAGCCCTGGGAGTTCGATGTCTGTCCGATGGAGAACCAGTTCGGAGATATCACCTCGGACCTCGGAGCCGGGCTGATTTGCGGAATGGGTTATGCACCGTCCGCGGACATCGGTGACAAGCATGCCGTGTTCCAGCCCTCGCACGGCAGCGCACCGGATATTGCGGGCAAGGGGATCGCCAATCCGACCGCGACCTTCCTGACCGCCGCCATGATGCTGCAGTGGCTGGGCGAGCGTCATGGCGTGGATTCGCTGCTCACGGCTGCCCAGGCCATCCAGAACACGGTCGATCAGGTATTCAGGCAGGGCAAGGCGCGGCCTGCCGATATCGGCGGCAAGGACGGAACCGGCGCCATCACC
>JANOOK010000077.1:0-17507 GCA_031421275.1 Sphingomonadaceae bacterium | reverse complement strand
GAGGTCGCGCAGCGTTTCACCGCCAGCGACATCACTCCCCACGCGGCGCACTGGGACGAGCACCACGTCTTCCCGGTCGACACGATCCGTGCCGCCGCGGCACTGGGTTTCGGCGCGATCTATGTGAGCGAGGCGAACGGCGGCATCGGGCTGGGTCGCATCGAGGCGGCGCTGATCATGGAGGCGATGGCGTACGGCTGCCCGAGCACGTCGGCGTTCATCTCGATCCACAACATGGCGTCGTGGATGATCGATGCTTACGGCTCGCCCGAACTGCAGGCGCGCTATCTGCCGGCGCTGGTGCCGATGGACAAGATCGCCAGCTATTGCCTGACCGAGCCGGGCTCGGGCTCCGACGCCGCGGCGCTGCGCACCCGCGCAGTCCGCGACGGCGAGCATTACGTCATCAGCGGCAGCAAGGCGTTCATCTCGGGCGGCGGCGCGAACGACGTGTATGTGACGATGGTCCGCACCGGCCTCCCCGGGCCAGAGGGCGACGGCCCCAAGGGCATCACCTGCCTCGTCATCGACCACGACATGCCGGGCGTCAGCTTCGGCGCGCCCGAGCGCAAGCTCGGCTGGCACTCGCAACCGACCGCGCAAGTCAACTTCGACGAGGTCCGCGTGCCGGTCGCCAACCGCGTCGGCGCAGAGGGGCAAGGCTTTGCGATCGCGATGAGCGGGCTCGACGGCGGGCGGCTCAACATCGGCGCGTGCAGCCTCGGCGGTGCCCAGCGCGCGCTCGACGAGGCGGTGACCTACACCCGCGGGCGGACGCAGTTCGGCAAGGCGGTGGCGGACTTCCAGGCGACGCAGTTCAAGCTCGCCGATATGGAGACCGAGCTGTCGGCGGCGCGCGCTTTGCTTTATCAGGCCGCCGCCAAGGTCAACGCCAACGCGCCCGATAAGACGCGCTTCGCGGCAATGGCGAAGCGGCTGGCGACCGACACCGGCTCGGCGGTGGTCGACCGGGCACTGCAGCTCCATGGCGGCTATGGCTACCTGATGGACTATCCGGTCGAGCGGCTGTGGCGCGACCTCCGCGTCCACCAGATTCTCGAAGGCACCAACGAGATCATGCGTGTCATCATCGCGCGCGAGATGCTGCGCGCCGCGAACTGATGACGCGCTGGCTGCCGAGCCTTGCCGCACTCAGTGCGGTCGTCGCCATCGCCGTCGGAGCCGCGGCGGTTCACGGCGTTACCGACCCGCAGGCGAAAGCGTGGCTGCAGACCGGCGTGCAGTTCCAGCTGCCGCACGCGATCGCGGTGTTCGCACTGCTCGGCTGGCGCGACACGCGAGCTGTCCGCGGCGGCGCGTGGGCGTTGCTGATCGGCAGCGTGGTCTTTGCCGCGACTCTCGACGCGCTCGCGCTCGGCGGGCCCCGCTGGCTCGGCGCGGTAACGCCGGCGGGGGGATCGGCAATGCTGCTCGGCTGGCTATGGCTGGCGCTAGCCCCGTTCATACCCGAGCGGCGGCGTTAGGCGCGCGGCGGCGATCATACCGCCCCTGCTTAGCTCCGAAAACTCGAATCGAGCCGGTCCATCTTGCGCAGCAGCGCCGGCCACGCGAGCTTGTCGGAGATCATGTCGAGGCCGTTCTTGCCTTGGCTCGCGGTCTTCTCCGGTGCGCCCTGCGGCGGGTGATACAGGTTCGCGACGCCGCCCGACAGCGCCATGACCTGCGCCTCGCAGGCGCGTTCGAGGAAATACATCTTCAGGAAACACTGCCCGACGTTCTTGCCGACCGTCAGCGTGCCGTGGTTGCGCAGGATCATCGCGTCCTTGGCACCGAGGTCCGCGACGAGCCGCTCGCGCTCTTCGAGATCGAGCGCGACGCCCTCGAACTCGTGATAGGCGACCTCGTCTCGGATCAGCATCGCGGTCTGCGTCAACGGCATCAGACCTTCGGCTTGCGCCGCCACCGCTTGGCCGGCGGGGGTGTGCAGGTGCATCACCGCATGCGCGTCGTCGCGCGCCATATGTACCGCCGAGTGGATGGTGAACCCCGCCGGGTTGGTCCGGTACGGCGTCGGCGCGACCGCACGCCCCTCGACGTCGATCTTGACGAGGCTCGACGCGGTGATCTCGTCGAACATCAGCTCATACGGGTTGATCAGGAAGTGATGCTCGGGGCCGGGCACCCGAGCCGACAGATGCGTGAAGATCAGGTCGTCCCAACCGTAGTGCGCGACGAGGCGATACGCAGCGGCGAGGTCGGTACGGACTGCCCACTCCTCAGTGCTGACGCTGTCCTTGACGGTATCGACGGTCTTGAACGCAGTGGCCATGATGGTGCTCCTGACAAGCGACGGTTGTGCCGTAATCGTCGCGCTGAGGGAAGCCCGGTGTCAGCAGATCGTGCGGCTGTGAACGTCTTCGCCGACAGTTGCTGTCCACGGGACTAGGCTGCCCGTTGCCCGACCGGCGCAGGGTATCTAAACCCGCTGGATCGATCCGCTGGACCGGGAGATCAGGTTGTCGGTTGTTACATTTCTCGCGCTCTGGCTGACGATGCGGGCCTGCCCCGATACGCCCGTTGGCAAATGGTTGCGCTTGACGATGGTCGACCTGCCAGCGGCATGGCTGACAAAGCTCACCCGTGGTCACATGCTGATTGGGGTCACCGTGTTTGCCAGCACGGCGTTTGTGCTATGGCTGATCGGCAGCGAAGCGGCCCGCATGCTGAGCATCGCCGCACCGGACATGTTGGTCTGGATGACGACGTTCGAGATGACGAGCTATGTGGACGCACTTGCGGCGGTCACGATTGCCGCGTCGAGTGTCCGGTTGCGGGCGCTGAAGAGCTTGCTGCCACGGCGTCTGCTCCGCCGCCGCGACGTGGCGCGTGTCGTCCGGGCTCGCCGGGTTCGCCGTCCGACGCAGGCCAAGGCCGACAATGACAACGACGACCCTGCGGCGCTGATCCTGGTTTTTGCTTGAGCTGTCAGCGTATGTTACCCGGCCCAACGCGCGCTTTCCGATACGGAAACTATTCACTTGCTAGTTTAGAAAGTCGGACTTAGTCTTTCCGTGTTGGAAAGCTTGGAGCCGCCGATGACGATGATCGAAGAAGCGCATGTTGCCCTTGCAGCGAAAGGCGCGGCTGAGTTGGACCTGGCGAAATTGGCACTGTGTCCCCCGTGGCGACACGCGGCGTTCGCCGCCGTCGTGGCGGCGCTCGTTGCCACTCAGGCGGTACCGATACCGGCGCGCTTCGTCCTGCTCGTGCTGGTCTACGCCAGCATCGCGGCGATCTATCTGACAGATCGGCGACGCCTCGGCGTTTTCATCAACGGCTTTCGCCGCGGCAAAACCCGCACAGTCACGTTCACGCTATTACTTGTCGTCTTCGCGCTCGGTGCCGCGATCGTTTACTTCGGCGACCAGCCGGGTCAGCGGCTGATCTGCCTCGGGTTGGCCGCGGTCGCATTCATGGCCGCCTATCGCGGCAGCATGATCTGGCAGCAGGTGTTCCGCCGTGAACTCGGTGCTTGAGACCCGTACTCCGATCGCCGGGTTCGAGTCGCTGTTGCAGGCTCCGGCGCGGCTGCAGGTGATGGCAGTGCTGGTGCAGGTCCAGGAAGCCGAGTTCGGTCGGCTGAAAGATGTCACGAAATGCAGCGACTCGGTAATGTCAAAGCACCTTGGGGCGCTCGCCGAAGCGCAGTTGATTACGCTGCGGAAGGGGGCGACCAACGGGCGTCAGCGGACATGGATCAGTGTCACGCGCGCTGGCCGCCGCAGATTCAGTGATCATGTCGCCGCGCTGCAGCGGATCATCGGAGATAATTGAGGCCGATATCGTCAACAATTTTGGAGGGAGAGAGCAAATGATTTCGAACAACCGCAGGTTATCGATCATCCCAGCCGCGCTGATCGCACCGACAATCCTCGGGCTGCATGCCGTCCACACGCCCGATGCGCTTACCGGCTTCGCGGGCGGTGTGCTGATCGGGCTGACGATCGTGTTCGGACTGGGTCTGAAAGGCCGCTGCGCCGCGAAGGTGTGGTTGAACGTCCGATCGGGCTCCGGCGATTTTGGACCGTCTTACGCAGACCATCGTCCTTGAGCGCGTCGCGCCGACAAAGCTTCGTCACGACGTGGGTTACCCGCCCCGATACTAGTTGATGCGGAAGTTGACGCTCTGTTGTGCCGCTGTGCAACCGGCTGCGCCTTCGGGTCGGTAGCTCTGCTGAAAACGCAGGTCTCTGGCGATGCCGACGGCAGCGTCGCGGAACACGAACGGCGGATAGGCGATGACGGCGCGCGGGCGCGCGGTTCGGCCGTCGGCCGCGATGTCGTACTCGGTCTTGACCCAGCCCTCGAAACCCCAGCGCAGGGCTTCGGTTGGAAACCGGCTGCTGTCGGCGGAGGCGTGCTGCAGTACCGGCTTGGCATCGAGCAGCGCGCATTGCTGCGCATCGAGCCCGGTGTTCTGATAGGTCGTCCCTGCCGCGGCGAGATCGCCCGAACCTGCCTGGAGCGAGGCAAGCCGGACCAGAGCGTTGATCCGCAGTGGATCCGTCGCGTTCAAGCGCGCGTCGCCGATGACCGCCTTGAGCAGGTCGACGGCATCGGGGGGTGCCGGAGCATGAAAGAACGGTGTGGCGATCAGCAGGCGGAGTGCTGCTGCGGCATGGGCGTCGGCCGCCATGTCGGGCTGCGCGAATAGGCCGCGGAGGTGGTCGCGATGTTTGCCGGGTTCGGATCGGCCGTTGCGGAAATCGTCCGCTTGGTCGACTTCAAGGAACAAGCGCGCGGCTACCGGTGCCTTTGCCGCCGATGCGATCTGGCGCGCCCGTCCGAGCAGTTCCTGCCGCTCGTGGACCGGCAGCACCGGGTTCTCCCCGAGCGCGACGAGCACCGGAACGAGCCCGACCGTCTCACCCGCCGCTTGTCGCTGCGCCAGTTCGCGCCGCAGATCCGCAACCGCGGCGGCGGCGCGGTCGCTGTGCGGAACACCTGTGACTTGCCGGCTTGCCAGCCAGCTGTGGAGATCACCGCGCAGCAGTTCCTTGACCGACGGGTGCTTGAAGCTCTCCGAGCAGCTCAGTTCGACACGCGTAACGGCACGGAACAACGGCCCGACGACCTTGACGTCCTCGGGTCGCCACGACCAGTCGGCGACCGCGCGCGCGAAGGTAAGCGCCGCCGGCCCGAGGCGGGATGTATAGATCGGGCCTGCGTACGATACCGACCCGTCGTCGCGGATACCGAACTCGACGATGGCGACGTCATCGGGCCGGAGCTCGGCTTCACCACCGCACGGTGGCGGCGTCATTACCGCCGCTGTGGCGAATGGCGTTTTGCCCGTCCGGCCGGCACCGGTATAGGCCAGATACTCGCGTGCCGAATCCTTATCGCCGGTCAGCAGCGCCGCGAGTGCGAGATCGGATCGCGTCACGACCTCGTGAACGCTGACGTGCATCGTCAGCCCGCCTTGCGCCACAAGCGCCTTTTTGAGTTCGGCATAAGCCGCGGGCTTCGACCCGTGATTGAGCAAGGCGCGCGCGTGCAGGGTCTGCAGGTCCGAGATCACGAGCTTCGACGTTCCCGGTGTCGCGGCGGCAGCTGCGAGCGCGTCGTCGGCGTAGGCCAACGCTGCCGGCCCTTCGTCGAACATCGTCGCGCGTGCCAGCCACAACGACGTCCCGAAGCGGTCCGCCGGCGCGACGATCGACTTGGCAATCTCGAACTGCTCGCGAGCTGCCGCATAGTCATAGCTGAGGTAGGCGATCCGGCCGAGGCCGATGCGCGCGTCGACGATGTCTCCCCGATGCGCGGCGACATCGTTCTGCAGCGTCGCGAGCCCGGCCCGTAAGGCGACGCCTGCCGCGGCGAGCTGGTCCTGCTGCAACAGGCAGGCACCCTTCCGCAGCTGGACGACGGCGAGCACCTTGGGCGCATTGCGGAGGCTCGCACGGGCTTCGAGCGCCGCAAAGCCGGCAATGGCCTCATCGCAGCGGCCCGCCTCCGTGGCCGCGCTTGCCGCATCGAACATCGCCTGTGCGGTCGCCGGCTTGGGCGCAGCGAGCGTCCCCGAAGGCTCGGTAACCGCCAGCAGCGCCGCTAGAGTAATCGACAGCAATCCGGCCTCCCCTGATCTGACGGCTTAGAGCGGGATGAGTTTACCTTGAAGATGTCATCTTCCGCGAAGCGGAGACCCGCGTGTTCTCGGCTCGCGCGAAAGTTCCCTCAAAGGTTCCTCACTCAACAGCAGTTTCTTTTGTATTATCAGTTGCTTACCGGTTCTTGTCAGAGGAACTTTCCGATATGTCGACCTGCTCGACGCAAAACTCGATAAAGCTCGTAACCATACCGGCACGTTTGTCAAGTGCGCTCGGCAGTGTTCGTACGACCTGCGCATGTCGCAACAGCGGGATGCGCTCACCTCGGAAATCGCTATCCCCGCGGATGCGGAGACCTATCTCCTCCGCATTTCGGCGAGGGATCCTCGATTTGGCGAGGATAACAGGTCAACCGAATATCATCCTGCACCAGTTGTTACCGAGCGTGAACTTTACGGTGCCCGCTAAAACTTCTGCCCGAACCGCACCCCCACCGTCCGCGGCGTATACACCACGCGGTAGGCCTGCGTGCCGCACACCGCGATGGCGCATTCGGAATAGCGGTAGATGTCGCCGCGGCCGTTGAAGGCATTCTTGAGGTAGACTTCGAAGGTCCAGCGCTCGTTCTCCAGTCCTGTCGTGAAGTCGACCAGCTCATAGGCGTTCTGCTTGCCGATGATGGACCGCTCGAGCGTGCGCAGGTCGGCCCAGCTGCTTTCCGAATAGACCAGCGCGCCCTGCACATGCCCCCGGTTGGCCCCGACCGGGAAGGAATAGCGCGCGATCGCGTTCAGCTTGACCGGCGCGGTCACCGGCAGCTGCTGGCCGGCGGGCGCAAGGACCTTGGTGCCCTTGAGATAGTCGTTCTTGAGCCGCGCGTCGGTATAGCTGCCCGATGCGGTGAGCGTCAGGTCACTCATCGGCTGGAGCGTGATGTCACCTTCGACGCCGCGGATACGGGCGGCACCGACGTTGTTGATGACCGTCAGCCCGTTCGCGCCGAGTGTCGCCAGCTGCGTGCCCTTCCACTCCTCCCAGAAAGCGGTCAGGTTGGCGACGAGGCGGTGGTCGAAGAAGCTGTTCTTCGTGCCGGCTTCGTAGTTGGTCAGATAGTCGGGCGCGTAGGGACCGGCTCCGGCCGCGCGGTTCAAGCCGCCGGGTCGGAAGCCGCGCGACCAGGTGCCGTAGAACAGATGGTCGCGGTCGATCTTGTAGCTCAGGCTGAGCTTGTGGATGAAGCCGTCGCCTTGCGCCTTTTTCGCCACCGGCTTGCCGTTGGCGTCGAGGTCGAAGAAGTCGGTACAGGGTCCGCCGGGCACCAGCACCGGGCCGTTTGGACCACCGAAGCAGCTGTTCTGCCCGGTCGACGAGCCGAAGCCGCCGCCGGCCGGGCCGTAGCCGTAGAAGCCGACCAGCGTGTTCTTGTACTTGTAATAGCGCCCGCCGCCGGTCAGCGTCAGGTGATCGCGGATGATATCGAGATCGGCCTGCCCGAACGCTGCATAGTCGCGGTCGACGCGGTATTGTTTGGTCAGCCAATAAGTGTCGGGGTGGCCGGTGACGATCAGGTCGGTGCCGAGGCGGTCGATCAGGTAGTTCTGCTCGATGTTATGCGTCTGGCGCTGATAGAAAGCCCCGACAATGGCGCGGATGCGCTTGTCGGTCGGGGTCGAAACGCGCAGCTCGTGGCTCATCTTGCTGAACCGGTCGTGGCCGTTGATGTGCTGCGACGGGTTGATCAGATTGCCAGCGTTATCATGGATATACTGGCCGTAAGAAGACGGAGCCTTGTCGTAGAAGAACGAATAGTCGCTGTAATCCGACTGGTTGTCGAAGGCGCGTTGCAGATACGAGCCGGCGTAGACGATGTCGAAGTCGGCGACCTTGCCCTCGATCGTCGCGCCGGCTTGATACCAGGCGTCGCGCGAGCGCTCGGGGTAGAAATGCGTGACCTGCAAGTCGCCGACGCTGGGGTCGAAGCCGAAGATACCATGGGTCTTCTGGACCTGGCCCATGACGGTCGGCGTCAGCGTCCAGCTGTCGCCGAGCTCGAGGCGCAGTGCAGCGCGACCGCCATAGGTCTCGACGCCGTTATAGTCGTGCCGGGCGATGCCGTAGTTGTTGATGGTGATACCCGAGACCGCGTACGTGCGCGTGCCGGGCACGTTGTCGATGTAACCGGCGTCCTTCTGGTACCAGCCGACGAGGCGGATCGCGGCGTGATCGCCGAGCGGTTCGTTGACATAGCCTTCGGCGATATAGCCAAGGCTGCCCTGTGCGACGGTGTTCGCCTCGAAATTGTAGCTGGCGCTGAACTTGCTCGGGTCGGGCTGGTTGGTGATGATGCGGACGGTGCCCGCCTCGGAGCTGGCCCCGTAGAGCGTGCCTTGCGGTCCGGCGAGCGCCTCGACGCGGGCGATGTCATAGACGTGGATATCGAGCGCGCCCTGGATCGTCGTGATCGGCTGCTCGTCGAGGTAGATACCGACCGACGGCAGCGGCCCCGAGTGGTTGCCGTCCCCGCCGGTCGCGACGCCGCGAAAATAAACCTTGGCAGTGCCCGGCCCGACCGACTGGAACGACACGCTCGGCAGGAACTTCGCATAATCGTTGAAGCTGGTGACCTTCAATTGATCGAGCTTGGCGGTCGACAGCGCCTGGATGCTGATCGGGACATTTTGCAGGCTCTCCGAGCGCTTGGTCGCCGTGACGACGATCTCCTCGACCCCGCTATTGGTCGCTGCTGCACGCGCATCGGCGGTCTGCAGCGGCGGCGCGGCTTGGGCTAGCGCGACGCCCGGAATCGCCAGCGCGGTCGAGATCAGCAGCGTGGTCCGTAGTCGGCTGGTCGCGCGGACGGTCATGGAAATCCCCTTTATGACGTTGCGACGCCGGTGTTCCGGTCGCCCAAGCCTCCCCGTCAATGTCACATTACATCAAGGGGCACCGCGGGATAGCTGTCAAGCACCGGACCGAGCGCGGTACGCAACGGGGCCAGATAGTTTGCATAGTGTTGCCAATGCTCCACAGCGCCGGAGTAGATCGGCAGCCGGACCTGCTCCGAACTCGGGGTGCGGACGGCGCGGTCGTTGCTGTGGAAGCTGAGGCACGCCGCCTCGAACGGCAGGCCGCAATACGCCAGCAGCGCGCGTATTTCCGCCTCGGGATCGGCAACCATCGCTTCGTAGAATACGCGGTGGATGCGGTCCGGCAGCATCGTGTCATAGTGTGCCAACAGCGCCACATAATCGCGGTAGTAGCGGCCGATGTCGTCGAGGCTGTAGGTGAACCCCTGCCCGCGCGCGAAATGCTGCTTGAAGCCGGAGAAGCCGCAGCCGAGCGGATGGCGGCGCGCGTCGATGATCTTTGCATTCGGCAGGATCAGGTGGATCAGCCCGATGTGCTGGAAATTATTGGGCATCTTGTCGATGAAATACGGCTTGGCGCTGTGCCGCTGGATGCGGGTCCGGTCGAGATATTCAGCGCCGAGCGCCGCCAGTGCCACCGGGTCGAGGCTTGCCAGTGCTTCGGGGTAAGCCGACCGCGCGCCCCTGCCCGACTTGCCGCCGAGACGGCTGGCGAGCGACAGGATGTCGGACAGCTCGGAGGTGCCCTCGACCTGCGAGTGGCTGCTGAGGATCTGTTCGAGCAGGGTCGAGCCCGCGCGCGGTAACCCGACGATGAAGATCGGGTCGCGCGCCGGGTCGCCGCTACCGGCGCGAGCGGCGAAGAAGTCACGGGTGAACAGCGCGCGGCTGCGCTCGACATGAGCGCTGACCTCGTCAGCATCATAGCGCAGCTCGGTCCGGCGCAGCGCATTGCCATGCGCATAATGATCGAACGATGCAGTATAGTTGCCCGCGTCCTCGAACGCCTTGCCGAGCGCGAAATCCAGGTGATAGCGGTCTTCCGTGGCGAGCCCCGGTGCCGCCAGCGCGGCCTGCATCGCGGCGATGTCGTCCGCGCTGAACCTCAGCGTCTTGAGATTGGCAAGACTCCACCACGCCTCCCCCAGGCTCGGCAGTTGCGTCAGCGCGGTGCGGTACGCGGCGATGCTGTCCGCCATCCGCCCGACCGCCTTCAGCGCGTGGCCACAGCTCAGCCACGCCTTCGGCTGCTGCGGAAATTCGGCGAGCACCGCCGCATACAGTTCGAGCGAGGCTTGCGTATCGCCGGTCCGCGCCAGCACCGCGGCGCGCAATGTGCGCTGCGTGGGGTTGCGCGGATCGTGCACCGCCAGCCGATCGAGCTCGGCCAGCGCCTCGCCGGGCTTGCCGAGCCGGTGCAATACCTGGGCGAGATTGGTGCGCGCCGCGGTGAACGCCGGGGCCAGTTCAAGCGCATGGACCAGCAGCCGCTCGGCATCGGCGTAGCGCCCGAGCCGCCCGGCGACCTCGGCGAGCATCCGCAGCGCCGCGACATCGCCCGGATGCGCCTGCAATCGCGCGCGCAGCCCCGCTTCCGCCACTGCGAGGCGATTGTCCGCCAGCGCCAGCGCCGCCGCGATCAGCTGCGGCGAGGCGGCCGCCGCCTTGAGCATCGCCGCGATCGCGGCATCGGCTGCGGCGGTGTCGCCGGCCAGCGACAGCTGCTCGGCGAGCAGGCGGAAGCCTTCGGCCTCGCGCGGCGCACTGGCCGTGGCCTCGCGCAGTGCCGCGATCGCGCCAGCGCTGTCGCCCTGCCCCGCCAGCGCCGCACCGAGCAGCCGCAATGCCAGCGCGTGACCCGGCACGACGTTGAGGATTTCGCGCGCCTGCTCCGCCGCCAGCGTCGGGTCGCGCGCCAGCAGCCGGGCCGTATGCGCCAGCGCGGTGGCCAGCGAGCCGGTCGGATCGGCAGCGGTCGCCATGCCGTTCAGATCAGCTCCACCGCCATCGCGGTCGCCTCGCCGCCGCCGATGCACAGGCTCGCCACGCCGCGCCTTAGCCCGCGCGCCTGCAGCGCCGCGATCAGCGTCGCCATGATGCGCGCGCCGCTCGCGCCGATCGGATGACCGAGCGCGGTCGCGCCGCCGTTGACGTTCAACCGCTCACGGTCGATGCCGAGTTCAAGCATGGCGATCATCGCGACGACCGCGAACGCCTCGTTGACCTCGAACAGGTCGACGTCGGCAATGCGCCACCCGGCCTTCGCCAGCAGCTTCTGCATCGCCGGGACCGGCGCGGTGGTGAACAGCCCCGGCGCGTGCGCGTGGGCCGCATGCGCGACGATACGCGCCACCGGCGTCAGCCCGCGCGCCGCGGCGACACTGGCGCGGCTCAGCACCAGCGCCGCCGCCCCGTCCGAAATCGACGACGCATTCGCCGCGGTGATTGTGCCGTCCTTGGCGAACGCCGGTTTCAGCGTCGGAATCTTGTCGGGCAACGCCTTGCCCGGCTGCTCGTCGACCGCGACCGTCTCGGTACCCTTGCGCCCCGTCACCTCGACCGCCACGATCTCGCGCTCGAACGCGCCGCCGGCGATCGCCGCCTTGGCCCGGCGGAGGCTTTCGAGCGCATACTCGTCCTGCGCGCCGCGCGTGAACTGGTACGCCTGCGCCGCCTCTTCGGCGAACGCGCCCATCAGCTTGCCCGGGGCGTAGGCGTCCTCGAGCCCATCGAGGTACATCGAGTCCTTGACCACATCGTGCCCGATGCGCGCGCCGCCGCGGTGTTTGGCGAGCAGGTACGGCGCGTTCGACATGCTCTCCATGCCGCCCGCAACCAGCACGTCGCTGCTTCCGGCGGCCAGCGCGTCGTACGCCATGATCGCCGCCTGCATGCCGCTGCCGCACATCTTGTTGACCGTCGTCGCCGGCACGCTGTCGGGCAGCCCCGCGCCGAACCCCGCCTGCCGCGCCGGGGCCTGGCCGAGCCCGGCGGGCAACACACAGCCCATGATGATGCCGTCGACGCTGTCGTTTACCACAACACCCGAGCGCTCCAGCGCGGCGCGCACTGCTGTCGCTCCCAGTGCGGTTGCGGAAACGCTGCCCAGCGCTCCCTGGAAGCCGCCCATCGGCGTGCGGGCGTAGGATAGGATGACGATGGGGTCGGTCATTGGTGGCACTCCGCGATCCGGCGCGTTATGGCACGCACATATCCTCTCGTCACCCGGAGCGAAGCCATGGACATCAGCAAAATCCCGATCGGCCGCGCGCCGCCGCACGATATCAACGTCATCATCGAAGTGCCGATGGGCGGCGAACCCGTCAAATACGAGATGGACAAGGCCAGCGGCGCGCTGTTCGTCGATCGCTTTCTGCACACCGCGATGTTTTATCCGGGCAATTACGGCTTCGTGCCGCACACCCTGTCAGCCGACGGCGACCCGATCGACGTGCTCGTCGTCGGGCAGACACCGCTGGTTCCGGGGGCCGTCGTCCGTGCCCGCCCGATCGGCGCGCTGGTCATGGAGGACGAGGGCGGCGGCGACGAGAAGCTGATCGCCGTGCCGGTCGACGCGCTCCATCCGTTCTACGCCAACGTCAAGAGTATGGCCGACCTGCCGCCGACGCTGAAGGAGCAGATCGCGCACTTCTTCCAACACTATAAAGACCTGGAGAAGGGCAAATGGGTCACGATCGGCACGTGGATGGATGCCGATGGTGCGGGCGAACTACTCGCCGATGCGATCAAGCGCGGCGGCGAACTGGCGGCGCACCAGGTGCAGCATGGATATGCGGTGAAGGCGTAAGGTTCGCTAGCCCTCTCCCGTAAGCACGGGAGAGGGAGCCGAGCGACAACTTCGCGCTACCGCGGCACCCCGCCCCACGCTTCGTTTGCCTTGAACTGGCACCCGCTCGCGCCGCCCGGCCCGACCGCCGAGCAACTGCCGATACTGCCCCCCGCGCCGCCGCTGGTGTCGCCGAGCACCAGCTTGCGATTGGTCTCGGTGGCGCTGCGCGGCGCGGGCTGGCCGGCGCGGACCTGCGCCGGGATACGGTAGCGGTCGGCATCGGGCAGCCGCGTGCAGACGACGATCTCGTCCGGGCTGGTCGGCTTGGGACAAGTATCGGTGCCGAATACCGTAACCAACCGCTGGCGCGGCTGCGAGGTGTCGGTCGGCGGTGCTTTCAACATCGTTTGCGCGCCGGCCGGCATCGCCAGCAGCAGGATGACCCCGATCAATTCTGCGCGCATCGCCATTACTCCAATATTCCGATCAGCAACGACAGTTCCGGCCGGGAGCGATCAATTCCGCACCTCCGGCCGGAGGATGTAGCGGCCTTCCTTGAAGTCGGCGAACATCTGCGTCACGGCCGGATGCGCTACCGGCGTCGCGACGTCCTCCCGGATCAGGTTCTGCTGGCTTACGTATGCGACATACGCCGACTCGTCGTTTTCGGCGAGCAGGTGGTAGAACGGCTGATCTTTACGCGGCCGGACGTTTTCGGGGATGGCCTCCCACCACTCGTCCGAGTTGGCGAATTGCGGATCGACGTCGAAGATCACGCCGCGGAACGGGAACAGCCGGTGCCGCACGACTTCACCCAGCCCGAAGGAAGCGGTGGACAGCGCGCCGGCGTTCGGCAACTCCGGATCTAGTGGCAGGGGCATTCCGCTGGCAGGAATATCGGTCATACGGTCCTCTACGGCCTTTGCCCTTACTGTACACCGCATAATATAGGGAGTTCGCACCACACGAAAAGACCCGCGCAGGCTTGGCAAAGCCGCCCCGCTATGGCTATAGGGCGCGCTTCGACCGGGGCCGAAGCGCCCCACCCGCGACAAGCCTTAGCGGAGAGGTGCCAGAGTGGTCGATCGGGACGGTCTCGAAAACCGTTGTGCGTGCAAGCGTACCGTGGGTTCGAATCCCACCCTCTCCGCCAGCCGTAGCCGGTGATCGAGCTTTTCGTCTCGTCGTTCGTGACACTGTTCGTGGTGCTCGATCCGCCCGGTTGCGTGCCGATTTTCTCCGGCCTGACCAGCGGCGCGAGCGCCGCGCATCGGCGCAGCATGGCGCTGCGTTCGACCGCGATTGCGGGCATCGTGCTGCTGCTGTTCGGCGTCTTCGGGGAGGCGTTCCTGCACGCGCTCGGGATCAGCCTCGCGGCGTTCAAGATCGCCGGCGGCATCATGGTGTTCCTGATCGCCATCGACATGGTGTTCGAGAAGCGCACCGAGCGCCGCGAGGAGCGCGCACAGGATGTCGTGCGGGAAGCGGCAGCGCAACAGCGATCCGTCTGCGACGAGGATATTTCGGTGTTCCCTATGGGCATCCCGATGCTGGCCGGGCCGGGGTCGATCGCCAGCATCATGCTGCTGATGGCGCGCAGCCGCAGCCTCGAACAGAGCGCCGTCGTGCTTGCCGCACTGGCGGCGGTGCTGGCGCTGGTTGCGGGCGGGCTGCTTGCGGCCGGGCCGCTGATGCGGCTGATGGGAACCAGGATCGAGGGCATGATTACCCGCCTGCTCGGCGTGATCCTCGCGGCGCTGGCGGCGCAGTTCGTTATCGACGGGCTTCGCGAAGCGTTCAAACTGGCTTAAGCAAGCCCTGCTATGCGTCTTGCCGGACTGGCAGCGCTTATCACGAGCATCTTTAGACATATCGGGGCGGCATCGATGGATACCTTGACAGCGACGGCGATACGGCCAGGCACGCGCGCGATCGAACTGTCGATCGTCATGCCGTGCCTCGACGAAGCCGAGACGCTGGCGGTTTGCGTTGAGAAAGCCAACCAGTTCTTCCGCGACAGCGGCGTCGTCGGTGAAGTGATCATCGCCGACAACGGCTCGACCGACGGCAGCCAGGCGATCGCTGCGGCGCTCGGGGCGCGCGTCATCAACGTACCGCGCCGCGGCTATGGGGCCGCGATCTCCGCCGGCATCGAAGCCGCGTACGGGCCGTTCGTCGCAATGGGCGACTCCGACGACAGCTACGATTTCCTCGGGCTGATGCCGTTCGTCTTGAAGCTGCGCGCCGGGGCCGACCTCGTCATGGGCAACCGCTTCCAGGGCGGCATCGCCAAGGGCGCGATGCCGCCGCTGCACCGCTATCTCGGCAACCCGGTGCTATCGGGCATCGGGCGGCTGTTCTACGATATCAAGATCGGCGACTTCCACTGCGGCCTGCGGGCCTTCCGCCGCGATGCGGTACTCGGGCTGCGACTGAAGACCAGCGGCATGGAATATGCCTCCGAAATGGTGGTAAAGGCGCAGCTCACCGGGCTCGACATTGCCGAGGTGCCGACGACGCTGTCGCCCGACGGCCGCAGCCGCGCGCCGCACCTACGCAGCTGGCGCGATGGCTGGCGGCATCTGAAGTTCCTGCTGACCTATGCGCCGAAGTGGCTGTTCTTCTATCCCGGAGCGGCGCTGGCGCTCGCCGGGCTGGTGCTGCTCGCGGCGTTGCTGCCCGGCAATCTGCCGATCGGCAACGTGCGGCTCGGGGTGCACACGCTGCTGTTCGCTGCCGCGGGCATCATCATCGGCGCGCAGCTGATGAGCTTTGCGGTGCTGGCGCGGCTGTTCGGCGTGCGCGAGCGGCTGTGGCCGTCGAGCCCGCGCACCGAGCTGGCGCGGCGCTGGTTCACCATCGACCGCGGCTGCGTCGCCGGCGCGGTCATGCTGGTCGTCGGCATCAGCATCGCGGTGAGCGCGGTGATGGGCTGGGCCGGAACCGGCTACGGCGACATGGATACCGAGCGCATGATGCGGCTAGCGATCCCGTCGGTGCTGCTCTGCGCGCTCGGCGTGCAGGCGCTGGTGACGGGCTTCTTCGCGACGCTGCTGACCGCCGAATAGCACGGCGGTGACGCGCGAACTGCCCGAATGGGTCGGTGCCGCGGCGCGTTTCGGCGTCGTCGGCGGGCTCGCGACCGGGCTCGACTATATCGTCCTCAAGTTGCTGATCTGGCAGGGGATGTCACCCTATTACGGGCGTTTCGTCAGCGTCTCGGTGTCGGTGGTGCTGACCTGGCTGCTCAACCGGAGCCTGACCTTCAAGGTCGCGGCGCCGCCGAGCTGGCGCGAGTTCGGCCACTATGTCGCGGTCGCGATCGGCTGCATCATCCTCAACCTCGGCATCTACTCGTCGCTGCTCTGGCTCGGCGTGCCGCTGACGATCGCCTTCGTCATCGCGACGGGGCTGACCGCGGTCTACAGCTTCCTGCGCTACCGCAAGGTGTTCGGGGCGCGCTAAGCGTCAGCGCGCCGGTGCGCCCGCGTCCGCCACCATCACCGCCCACCGCCCCGCCTCCGCGGCAAGCGTATAGCGCACCTTGAAGCGTTGCAGCTCGACGCCGCCCGCGCCACTGAGCAGCCATTCGACGTCGACCCGCGCCGCATCGTCTGGCAGCGCCAACACCTGCAGCAGCCGCGCTGCCGCCCCGGTCACGCCCGCCGCCCGCCAGCGCTCCGCCTCGGCGGCGAGCAGCGTGTCGACCTCGGCCCCGGTCTCGAAGAATTCGGTCGTCGTGCCGCTGACCTGCATGAACGGCACCGCGATGAACGCCGCCACGGCTTCGGTGTCGAACGCCGACCACGCGGCGGCGTAGTTCGCGAAGAACTCGCCCAGTTCGGCTTCGAGCGCGTCGCCGTCAGGCTCGCCGCCGCTCACCGGTCGCGCCGCCCGAGCAGCCGCAGCCGCAGCGCGTTGAGCTTGATGAACCCCGCCGCGTCGCGCTGATCGTAAGCCCCCGCGTCATCCTCGAAGGTGACGATCTTCGCCGAGTACAGCGAGTGCGGCGACTTGCGCCCGACGACGTTGACCGAGCCTTTGTACAGCTTCAACCGCACCGTGCCGGCGACCTTTGCCTGGCTATGGTCGATCGCCGCCTGCAGCATCTCACGCTCGGGGGCGAACCAGAAGCCGTTGTAGATCAGCTCGGCATAGCGCGGCATCAGCTCGTCCTTCAGGTGCGCCGCACCCCGGTCGAGCGTAATCGATTCGATGCCGCGATGCGCCGCGGCGAGGATGGTGCCGCCCGGCGTCTCGTACAGCCCGCGGGACTTCATGCCGACGAAGCGGTTCTCGACCAGATCGAGCCGCCCGATGCCGTGCACGCGCCCGAGCTCGTTCGCCGCCGCGAGCAGCGCCGCCGGGCTGTGGCCGACGCCGTCGATCGCCACCGGGTCGCCGCGCTCGAAGTCGATCGTGATATATTGCGGCTGATCCGGCGCATCTTCGGGGTTCGCCGTGCGCGAATAGACGTATTCGGGCACCGCCTCCCACGGGTCTTCGAGCACCTTGCCCTCCGACGAGGTGTGCAGCAGGTTCGCGTCAGTCGAGAACGGGCTCTCGCCGCGCTTGTCCTTCGCCACCGGAATCTGGTGCGCCTCGGCAAAGGCGATCAGCGCCTCGCGGCTGGTCAAATCCCATTCGCGCCACGGCGCGATGATCTTGATGTCGGGCGCGAGCGCGTAATAGCCGAGCTCGAAACGCACCTGATCGTTGCCCTTGCCGGTCGCGCCGTGGCTGACCGCATCGGCGTTGACTTGGCGCGCGATGGCGATC
>JANOOK010000076.1:0-24156 GCA_031421275.1 Sphingomonadaceae bacterium | reverse complement strand
CCAAGACCCGCGAGCGCATCCAGGCGCTCGCCCGCGAGCACGACTTCCGGCCCAGCGTCATGGCGCGCAACCTGCGCATCCAGCGCACCGGCGCGATCGGCGTCGTGATTCCGCTCGGTCACGAAACCGGGCAGCATATCTCCGATCCGTTCTTCATGACGATGCTCGGGCTGCTCGCCGATGCGCTGACCGAGCGCGGCTATGATCTGATGCTGTCGCGCGTCGTGCCGGCCGCCGACGGCTGGCTCGACCGCATCGTCGACACCGGGCGCGTCGACGGGGTTATCGTCATCGGCCAGTCGGACCAGTCGGCGGCGCTCGACCGGCTCGCGGTTCGCTACCGCCCACTGGTGGTCTGGGGCGGCCATGTCGAGGGGCAGGTGCATTGCTCGGTCGGCTCGGACAATCGCCGCGGCGGTGAGCTGGCGACCACGCACCTGATCGAACGCGGCTGTCGCCGCATCGCGTTCTTCGGGGACCCGCGCGGGCTGGAGATCGCGCAACGGCTCGACGGCTGCCGCGCGGCGATGGCTGCCGCCGGGCTGAGCGAGCAGCTGACCGTCATGCCGGCGCATCTGGTCGCCGAAACCGCCCATCCGGCGATCGCGGCATTCCTGAGCGAGACGGGTAGTCCTCCCGACGGCATCGTCGCAGCGTCGGACGTCATCGCCTTGAGTGCGCTCGGCGTGCTCGCCGAGCGCCGGATCGCGGTGCCCGATGCGATGCGCCTCATCGGCTTCGACGACTTGCCCGCCGCGCAACACGCCGTGCCGCGGCTTTCGACGGTGCGGCAGGATCTGACCCGCGGCGCGGGGCTGCTGGTCGATGCGCTGCTGGCGCGGCTGGCGGGCGAGGACGCCCCGTCGGTGGTGATGCAGCCCGAACTGGTCGTCCGGCTATCGAGCTGACGGCGGTTTGTCGCGCGTCGTATCGGGTGCGATCGCCAGCGTCGCCCGCGCGCCTGCAAGCGCGATGCTGAAACGCGGTGCCGGGGTGCCGCCGAACTGGCGGCGCAGCCGCTCCGGATGCGCGTCGGGATCGCGGCCCGCAAGCCCCCAATAGTCGACGAAGCTGACGACTTCGAGCGTCTCGAGCACCAGCCAGCTATAGCTTTGCCGCGGCTCGGCGGCGGGCGTCGCGGCGACCAGCCCGGTGCCGTTCAGCGGCACATACGGCCCCAGCACATGGTCAGCGACCATGCCGTACAGCCCGCTCGGACCCGCGGTGCCGGGCACGAAGACGCTGCGCTGCGTCGACCAGAAGACGTAGTAAAGCCCGCTCCGCACCAACAGATGCGGCCGCTCGAGCTCGCGGTTGAGCCCGGCGGCCGAGACGAGCGGCGGCAGCAGCTGCCACCGGTCGGCAGCCAGTCGCCGGGCGATGCCGATGACCGCGTCATGGTCCTGCGGCGGTTCTACTGCCGAGCCGGTGAACAGCAGATAGTCGGCGCCGTCGGCGGGGTCGCGGAAATATCCCGGATCGCGAAACCCCTTGATCCGCCCGGACCCGCCGGTCGTCTCACGGGCCTGCACATAGTATTCGCCGTCGGCCGCGAGCGTCTCGAAGGGCAGCGACCAGTCGGTAACGGTCGCGAGCCCGTTCGCGAACGACAGCGCCCCGGTGGTCTCGAATATCCGCTGCTCATAGGTCAGCGCTGCTTCGCCACGGCGACCGGAAGCGGTGAAGTACACGGTCACCCGCGCGCCGCTGCTGCCCAAGACCGCCGACCCCGCCCATTCGCGGCTGCCGGGATTGAGGCCGTCGGGCAGCAAATTGCCGCGGTCGAGCCAGCGCCCGCGCGACCCGGACGGCTCCGGCTCGAACTGCAGCAGCCGGATGCGGGAGAGCGCGTGGCGCTCGTCGGGATCGCCGCCGACCGGGGCCGACAGCACGAGCCACAGCTCGGTGTCGCCGAAGCGTGCGGTACGCCCGTCGGCATGCTGCACCGGCCACGTATCCCACAGGTCGAACCCCGGCAGCACCGGCAGGGCATCGTCCGCGCCGATCACCGGCAGCTCGGGAATGGCGGCGTCGGCGATGGCCGCGACATGCGCGGCCGTCCAGGGCGACGGCGACGGCATCGGCTGGTTCAGCGGACGAGCACGGCGACGGGCGCCCGCACCCGGCTCACCGCGACCGCGGCGCCGATCAGCAGCACGCCGGCCAGCGTCAGCACGTGGCGCGGGTCGCCGCCCAGCCACCGGTCATAATAAAACGGCAAGGTCGCGGCGATCAGCAGCATCGGAATGACGATCATCATGTTGAAGATCCCCATATAGACGCCGGTGCGCTCGGGCGGGATCGAGCCGGCGAGGATGACGTAGGGGTTGCCCATGATGCTCGCCCAGCCCAGCCCGACGCCGATCGCGGGGACGAACAGCAGCAGTCTGTCGTGGACGTGCGGCAGCAGGATCATGCCGAGCCCCGCCAGCGTCAGGCAGGCGGCGTGCATGACCTTCGGCCCGAACCGGCGCGTCAGCGGCATCATCCCGAACGCCGCCACGAACGCCACCGCATTGTAGAACGCCGCCATCTGGCCGTTCGCCAGCACCGCATCGTGGAAGGCGCTCGAGTTCGGCTGGCTGGTGCCGAAAACCGACCGCCCGATCGAATAGATCACGTATGCCCAGTACAGCCCCATCGCATACCATTGGAACAGGCTCATCACGCCGAGCTGGCGCATCACGGGCGGCATGTCGCGGATCGCCTGCCCGACCTCGGCGAAGATCGCGCCCGCCGACTTCGGCTCGGCCGCGATGCGCGCCTGCTCGCGGCGGCTCAGCGGCAGTTCGGGAACGCGCAGCACCGACCACAGGATCGTCGAGATCGACAGCACCGCGCCGATCAGGAACGCGACATGCGTGATCGTCGGGATATTATGCACGTCGACCGCGTCCTTGTTCATGCCGAGCCCGTAGACCAGCAGCGACGGGGTCAGGAACGACAGGCTCTGCGCCAGCCCGGTAAAGGCGCTCTGCGACAGGAAGCCGAGCTCGTGCTGATCGGGGTTGAGCCGGTCGCTGACATAGGCGCGGTACGGCTCCATGGTGATGTTGTTGCCGCCGTCGAGCACCCACAGCAGGCTGGCGGCCATGAGGAGGCTGGTGCTGAACGGCATCGCCAGCAGCCCGGCGCTGCACAGCACCGCGCCGACGACGAAGTACGGCGTTCGCCGCCCCCAGCGCGAGGTGGTGCGGTCGCTCATCGCGCCGATGATCGGCTGGACCAGCAAGCCGGTCAGCGGCCCCGCGAGGCTGAGCACCGGCAGCGCCGCCTCGTTGGCGCCGAGGTACGAATAGATTGGCCCCATATTGCCCTGCTGCAGCCCGAAGCTGAACTGCAGTCCGAGGAAGCCGAGGTTCATCTCGAGGATGCGCCACAGCGACAGCTGCGGCTTGGCTAGCGTCAGGCCGAGCGGCGCGGTAGCACTGAACATGCGCGGTCTCTCCTTGCCCTCGACGAACTGGCTGTAACGCATCGGCCATAGCATCGGATGAGCGCGTCGCACAATCGATTGCATCGCGACTGTTCGCACGTGCTAGGGTCAACTACGCGTTGATCTATCCAGCACCAAACCCGCTCATCCCGAGCGCCGTCGAGGGACGCACTGCCCGTTGATCGTGCGTCCCTCGACTGCGCTCGGGATGAGCGGGGTCTGCCGTGTTTCAATCAAAGCGAAACCGCGTCTCGAACGTGTTTCAGCCTTACCCAGACAGCGTTTTAGAATGCGTCCGCCCGACGATAGCGTTGCAGGAGCCTGAATGACCGACCACGAACCCTTCCCGCTGACCGGCGGCCTCGAACTCGGCGGCACCAAGTGCATCGCGCTGATCGCGCGCGGCCACCGCATCGTCGACAGCCTGACCGTGCCGACGAGCGAACCGGGGCCCGTCCTCGAAACGCTCACCGCCTGGCTCGCGGCCGTGGCCGAGCCGCTCGCCGCGATCGGCATCGCCAGCTTCGGCCCGGTCGGGCTCGATCCGCGCCGCGCCGACTTCGGGCATATCACGACCACGACCAAGCCCGGCTGGGCGAATGTCGACGTGCTCGGCGCGGTCAGGGCGCGCTTCGCCCTGCCGGTCGGCTTCGACACCGACGTCGCCGGGGCCGCACTCGCCGAGGGGCGCTGGGGCGCGGCGCAGGGCTGCGGCGTGCAGGTCTACCTGACCATCGGTACCGGCATCGGCGGCGGCGTCGTGATCGACGGCCGCGCCGTCCACGGCCTGATGCACCCCGAGATCGGCCATGTCCGGGTCCGCCGCGTGGCCGGCGACAGCTTCGCGGGCCACTGCCCGTTCCACGGCGACTGCCTTGAGGGCCTCGCCGCGGGACCCGCGATCGCGGCGCGCACCGGCACCGACGCGGCGGCTCTGGCACCCGACGCGCCGGTCTGGCAGCTGGTCGCCACCGAACTCGCCGAGCTGATGACGACGTTGATCATGACGCTGTCGCCCGAGCGGATCGTCGTCGGCGGCGGCGTCGGCCACGGCCAGCCGCAGCTGCTGCCGTTGATCCGCGCTGCCACGGCCGGGCTGCTGGCGGGCTATGTCCCGGCCCTCGACGCCGCCGGGCTGGAGCGGCTGATCTGCGCGCCGGGGCTGGGGGCGCAGGCCGGGTCGCTCGGGGCGATCGCGGTGGCGCTCGATGCCCTCGCGGCGACGCGCTAAGCCGCCGCCTCGAGCAGCTGCGCCCGCCGCCGCGCCACGCTCGAGCCGATGTTCATGCCCTCGCGGTATTTCGCCACCGTCCGCCGGGCGATGTCGAAGCCTTCGCCGCGCAGCACCTCGACGAGCTTGTCGTCGCTGAGCGGCACGGCCCTGTTCTCCGCCGCGATCAGCCGTGCGATGCGGTCCTGCACGGCGCGCCCCGACACCGCGTCGCCGCCGTCGGCCGACTGGATGCCGCTGGTGAAGAAATATTTGAGCTCGAATAGCCCGCGGTCGCAACTCAGATATTTGTTCGAGGTGACCCGGCTGACGGTCGATTCGTGCATGCCGATCTCGTCGGCGATGGCGCGCAGCGTCAGCGGCTTGAGGTGGTGGACGCCGTGCGCGAAGAACGCCTCCTGCTGCTTGACCAGCTCGGTCGCGACCTTGACGATGGTGCGGGCGCGCTGGTCGAGCGCCTTGACCAGCCAGTTCGCCGAGGTCAGGCAATCGGCGAGGAAGGTCTTCGTCGCCTTGCCCGCCTCGCCCTTGGCAGTGCCGCTCGCCAGCTGCGCATGATAGCCGCGGTCGACGAGCACGCGGGGCAACGTCGCACTGTTCAGCTCGACGACCCAGTCGCCGCCCGCCAGCCGCCGCACGAACACATCCGCCACCACCGCCTGCGGGCGCTCGCCGCCATAGGCCAGCCCCGGTTTCGGATTATAGCCGCGCAGCTCGCGGATCATGTCGGACAAATCCTCCTGATCGACGTGGCAGACCCGCCGCAGCACGGTCAGGTCACCGCGCGCCAGCAGGTCGAGGTGCGCGAGCAGCGCCGCCATCGCCGGGTCGAGCCGGTCGGCCTCCCGCGCCTGGATGCACAGGCACTCGGACAGGCTGCGCGCGCCGACCCCGACCGGGTCGAAGCGCTGGATGGTGGTCAGCACCGCCTCGACCGTTGCCGGATCTGCGTCGAGCCGGGCGGCGACGTCGTCGACGCTGCCGCCGAGGTAGCCCGCCTCGTCGATCAGGTCGATCAGGTGCCGCGCGATCAGCAGCGTCGCGGGGTCGTGCCCCCACGCCGCCGCCGCCTGCTCGGCGAGCACGTCGAGCAGCGACGGTTCGGCCGCCGCGATGCTCTCGAAATCGCCCGCGAACTCGCCGCTCGAACTGCCGCCGCCACCGCCGCCCGGGCCGAGCGACAGACCACCGTCGGCGCTGCCCGGGCTGTCGGTCGGGCCGTCGTGGTGGAAGGTTTCGGCGGCGAAATCGACATCGAGCGGCGCGTCCCCCGCCCCGTTGCCGGCGCGGATCAGCTCGTCGGCGCTGGCGGTCTCGGCATTGGGCAGCGGCGCTTCGGACGACGCGCTGCCGCCGCCTGCGCCGCTATCGGCTAGGCCGTCACCGTCGCCGCGCTCCCCGTCGCTCGCATCGAGCAACGGATTCTTCTCGAGTTCGGCCCCGATGAAGCTTTCGAGCTCGACATTGGTCAGCGCCAGCAGCTTGATCGCCTGCTGCAGCTGCTGCGTCATCACCAGCGACTGGCTCTGCCGCAGGTCGAGGCGCGGACCGATGCCCATGTTCATCGCTGCCGCCTCCCCGCTAGCCGGTCACAGCGTGAAGCTCTCGCCGAGATACACCCGGCGTACCGTTTCATCCGCCACCAGCGCCGCGGGCGAGCCCTCGAACAGCACGCGGCCATCGTAGATGATGCAGGCGCGGTCGACGATATCGAGCGTTTCGCGGACGTTGTGGTCGGTGATCAGCACGCCGATGTCGCGGTCGCGCAGCTGCACCACCAGGGCGCGGATGTCGGCGATCGAGATCGGGTCGATGCCCGCGAACGGCTCGTCGAGCAGCATGATCGACGGTTTCGCGGCCAGCGCCCGGGCGATCTCGCAGCGCCGCCGCTCGCCGCCCGACAGCGCCATCGCCGGCGCATCGCGCAGCCGGGTGATGTGGAAGTCATTCAGCAGTTCCTCGAGCCGCGCCGCGCGCACCTTGCGGTCGGGCTCGACGACCTCGAGCACCGCCATGATATTGCCGGCCACCGTCAGCCCGCGGAAGATCGAGGTCTCCTGCGGCAGGTAGCCGAGCCCGAGCGCCGCCCGCCGGTACATCGGCAGCGCCGTGATGTCATAGCCGTCGAGCAGGATGCGTCCCTGATCGGGCAGCGCCAGCCCCATGATCGAATAGAAGCACGTCGTCTTGCCGGCGCCGTTCGGCCCGAGCAGCCCGACGACCTCGCCGCGGCGCACGGTGAGCGAAACGTCGCGCAGCACGACGCGCTTGTCATAGCGTTTGCCGATCGCCACCACCGCGAGCCCGCGATCGGGGGCGGTCGCGACGCTATCGGGCCGTTCGAGAACTGCGGTATCGGCCATCAACGCCCCTCGACTCTCACCGTGACCATCCACGACTCGGCAACTGGCGCGGTTCGTGCATGTGTTCGCAATACTCTCATAAGCTCATCGTCGAAGAATGGAAAGCCGTGATCATTACGGCAGCAAGTTCGGCCCCGCTGTGCGCAATATCACCGACTCGATTGTGGTATTCTGTCGCGGCCATCGGCGACCTCGGCCCGGACCCGGCGACCGCTGCCCGGGACGAACGGCGAGGGGCCGCAAGGCTGGCACGTGAGCCCCCCGGCAGCGCCGGCCCGACCTTGACAAATCACACCATATCGGTTATTCGCTGCTGATGACCACACTCCCGCTCGTTTATCCTCCGCGCCACCGTCACGACGGCTGGACCTTGTACAAACAGCAGGAGTTCCCACGCGCGCTCGCCGAGCACGGCGTGGTCGGGCGAGGCCGCGCCGAACGAGGCCCCGCGGCAGTGGCATCCGGCGAATGCCACGGCGGGCGATGTCGAAAGCAGCGATCTGCCGGGCGATGCGGGGCGGTGGCGGTTGCCGGGCGCGATGCAATCGTTCCGACTCACCCCTTAGCCTCACCTTAGCCTTTCGGAGATGTTAACGCGACCCGCTCCGGGTGGGTAGAAAAACCATTCTGGGTGTGTCGAAAGAGTCGCCAAACAAGTTAACCGTTAGATTATCTTGCAGTCAGGCCGAAGCACTAGCCCGCTCATCCCGAGCGAAGTCGAGGGACGCACAACCTCCGGGCGGGTCCCTCGACTTCGCTCGGGATGAACGGGCTAGTCTGAATCTAACTGTAAGAAATTTTAGGTCACGCTCATCGCGTTGAGCGTCAGCAGTTCGTAGCTGGCGACCAGCTCGTCATCGGCGTTGGTCACCGCGACCGCCCAGCGGACCTCGCCGTAGTCGTCGTTGCGCTTCGCCTTCGCCATGACGGTGAGCGCGACCTTGATCGACTCCCCCGGCGACAGCGGCTTGAGGAAGCGCAGGTTGTCGAGGCCGTAGTTCGCCAGCACCGGGCCGGGGGCGGGGTCGACGAACAGCCCGGCGGCGAACGCCAGGATCAGATAGCCGTGCGCGACGCGGCCCGGGAAGAACGGGTTCGCGGCCGCCGCGACCTCGTCCATGTGCGCGTAGAAGGTGTCGCCGGTGAACTGCGCGAAATGCTCGATGTCGGCGAGCGTGATCGTGCGCGATGCCGTGTGCAGGGTATAGCCGAGCGCCAGCTCGCCGAAGCGCTGGCGGAAGGGATGGACGTCGCCGCTCGGCTGCGGTGCGCCGGGGAGCCAGCGGCCGATGACGGCCGATATGGCTTGCGGGCTGCCCTGGAGCGCGGTGCGCTGCATGTGGTGTTTGACGCCGCGCACGCCCCCCATCTCCTCGCCGCCGCCGGCGCGGCCCGGGCCGCCGTGGACGAGGCCCGGCAGCGGCGCGCCATGCCCGGTCGACTCGCGCGCACAGTCACGGTCGATCAGCACGACGCGGCCGTGATACGCCGCCGCGCCGAGCACGAACGCCCGCGCGGCGGCGGGATCGTGGGTGAACAACGACAGCGCCAGCGAGCCGTGGCCGCGGTTCGCCAGCGCGATCGCATCGTCGAAGTCGCGGTACGGCATCAGCGTTGCCACCGGCCCGAACGCCTCGACGTCGTGGACGAGGGTTGCCGCCCACGGCGCGTCGGCGCGGAACAGCAGCGGGGAGATGAACGCGCCGGTTCCGGCCGCGACGCCGGTTACCTCGACATGGTCGATGTCGCCGAACACCAGCCGCGCCGCGGTCGCCAGCTCGCGCGCCTTGGCTCGCACGTCGCCCAGCTGCGCCCGGCTGGCGAGCGCCCCCATGGTGACGCCCTCGATCTGGGGATCGCCGACGACGACCCTACCGAGCGTGTCGCGCAGCGCCTCCTCGACCGCGTCGAGCCGGTCAGCCGGCACGAACGCCCGGCGGATCGCGGTGCATTTCTGCCCGGCCTTGACGGTCATCTCGCGCGCCACCTCGGCGACGAACAGGTCGAATTCGGGCGTGCCTGGCGCGGCATCGGGGCCGAGCACGGTGGCGTTCAGCGAGTCGCGCTCGGCGACGAAGCGCACCGCCTCGCGCGCCATCACCGGGTGCGACTGGAGCTTCACCGCGGTGTCGGCCGAGCCGGTGAACGACACCACGTCCTGCCCCGTCAGGTGATCGAGCAGGTCGCCGACGCCGCCGACGATCAGCTGCAGCGCGCCCGGCGGCAGCACGTCCGCCTCGATCATGATGCGGAACGCGGCCTCGGTCACATACGCCGTCGCCGACGCCGGCTTGACGATCGCCGGCATCCCCGCGAGCAATGTCGGACCGAGCTTCTCGAGCATGCCCCAGACCGGGAAGTTGAACGCGTTGATGTGCACCGCGACGCCGTGCAGCGTGGTATAGACATGCTGGCCGATGAAGCTGCCGCGCCTGCTGATCGGCTCGACGCCGCCGTCGATCAGGATGGTATCGTCGGGCAGCTCGCGGCGGCCCTTCGACGCCATGCTGAACAGCGTACCGGCGCCGCCCTCGATGTCGATCGCGTTGTCGGCGCGGGTGCCGCCGGTCGCCCACGACAGCGCGTACAGCTCGTCCTTGCGGGCCATGACCGCCTCGGCGAGCGCCTTGACGATGCGGGCGCGCTCGTGAAAGGTCATCGCGCGCAGGGCCGGGCTGCCGACGCGGCGCGCGTGGCCCAGCATCGCCTTGAAGTCGAGCCCCTGACTGCCGGTCTCGGCGACGACCGCACCGGTGATCGCCGAGCGCAGCAGCGCGGTGCCGCCGGTCGCGGCGACCCAGCTGTCGGCGGCGTAATTGCGAAGCAAGTTGGTCATCGTCGTTCCCAAGTCCTATGCGGCGCGTTAGTCGGAAACGCGATCACAGTCGAGGAGACCCAAGGTGGCCGAAGCCTTCATCTGCGACGCGGCGCGGACGCCGATCGGGCGCTACGGCGGCGCGCTCGCCCACGTCCGGCCCGACGACCTGCTGGCGGGCGTGCTGCGCGCGCTGCACCACCGCAACCCGCACGTCGACTGGAGCCAGCTCGACGACGTCATCGTCGGCTGCGCCAACCAGGCGGGCGAGGACAACCGCAACGTCGCGCGGATGGCGGCACTGCTCGGCGGGCTCGGCGAGACTGCGCCGGGCACGACGATCAACCGCCTGTGCGGCTCGGGCATGGACGCGGTGGGGATGGCAGCGCGCGCGATCCGGGCGGGCGAGGCCGAGCTGATCGTCGCCGGCGGCGTCGAGAGCATGAGCCGCGCGCCGTTCGTCATGCCCAAAGCCGACAGTCCCTTCAGCCGGGTCAACACCGTGCAGGACACGACGATCGGCTGGCGCTTCGTCAACAAGGCGTTCAAGCACCAGTTCGGCACCGACGCGATGCCCGAAACCGCCGAGCATGTCGCCGCCGAGTTCGGCGTGTCACGCGAGGACCAGGACAGGTTCGCCGCCGAAAGCCAGCGGCGGGCGGGCGTGGCGCAAGCCGCGGGGCGCTTCGCCGCCGAGATCGTCGCGGTCGAGATCCCGCAGCGCAGCGGCGATCATTTGCACGTCGACCGCGATGAGCACCCGCGCGCTACCAATGTCGAGGCGCTGGCCAAGCTCAAGCCGATCGTCGGCGCGCACGGCACGGTCACCGCGGGCAATGCGTCGGGCGTCAACGACGGCGCGGCGGCGATCATTGTCGCGAGTGCGGCGGCGGCCGAGCGGCATGGCCTGACACCGCGGGCGCGCGTCCTCGGCGGCGCGGTCGCCGGTGTGCCGCCACGGATCATGGGCATCGGCCCGGTTCCGGCGAGCCGCAAGCTGCTGGCGCGGCTGGGGCTGGCCATCGGCGAGATCGACGTCGTCGAGCTCAACGAGGCGTTCGCGGCACAGGGACTCGCGGTGCTGCGCCAGCTCGGGCTGGCCGACGACGCGGCGCACGTCAATCCGAACGGCGGCGCGATCGCGCTCGGTCACCCGCTCGGCATGTCGGGGACCCGGCTGGTGCTGACCGCGACCGAGGAGCTGGTGCGGGCCGGCGGCCGCCGTGCGCTGTGCACGATGTGCATCGGTGTGGGACAGGGGATCGCGCTGGTCATCGAGCGGGTTTGACGCACGGCGCTGCCCGGCAGCTTCGTTGATCGTTCGGACATCTGACGCTATATGACATCAGAACTTGGGAGCGCTAGCGATGTACACCACCGACATGACCAAGGGTGACGCGCAGGCGGCCGCCGCCGTCGTGCCGATCAGCCGCGACGATCCGGCGCTGGTCGCGGCGTTCGAGGCGCGGGTCGCGGCTGACGAGTTCATCGAGCCCAAGGACTGGATGCCCGACAATTACCGCAAGACGCTGGTCCGCCAGATCTCGCAGCACGCGCATAGCGAGATCGTCGGCATGCTGCCCGAGGGCAACTGGCTGAGCCGCGCGCCGTCGCTGCGCCGCAAGGCGGTGCTGCTGGCCAAGGTGCAGGACGAGGGCGGCCACGGGCTATATCTGTACTGCGCCGCCGAGACGCTCGGCACCAGCCGTGACGAGATGATCGACGCGCTCCACAGCCGCCGCGCGAAGTATTCGACGATCTTCAAATATCCAACGCTGACCTGGGCCGACATCGGCGCGATCGGCTGGCTGGTCGACGGCGCGGCCATCATGAACCAGGTGCCGCTGCAGCGCACGTCCTATGGCCCCTATGCCCGCGCCATGGTGCGCGTCTGCAAGGAGGAGAGCTTCCACCAGCGCCAGGGTTACGAGATCATGATGGTCATGGCGCACGGCACCGCCGGACAGAAAGAGATGGCGCAGGACGCGCTCAACCGCTGGTGGTGGCCGTCGATCATGATGTTCGGCCCACCCGACGATAACTCGCCGAACTCGGCGCAGTCGATGCGCTGGCGGATCAAGCGCGAGAGTAACGACGACCTGCGCCAGAAATTTATCGACGCGACGGTGCCGCAAGCCGAGTATCTCGGGCTGACCATCCCCGATGCCGACCTCAGATGGAACGAGGCACGGCAGGGCTACGACTATGGCGCGATCGACTGGGAGGAGTTCTACGCCGTCGTTCGCGGCGAAGGCCCGCTGGCGAAGGAGCGGCTGAAGGCGCGCCGCGAAGCCTGGGACAACGGCGCGTGGGTGCGCGACGCCGCCGCGGCGCACGAGGCCAAGCGCGCCGCGCGCCTGGCGGCGTAAGGTCGGCATGAGCCAGGATTGGCCGCTGTGGGAGGTATTCATCCGCTCCCGCGGCGGCTTAAGCCACAAGCACGCCGGTTCGGTCCACGCGCCCGACAGCGAACTCGCGATGCGCCATGCCCGCGACGTCTATACGCGGCGCATGGAGGGCGTCAGCCTGTGGGTGGTCAAGTCCGACGACATCGTCGCCTCGGATCCCGGTTACGCCGGACCGATGTTCGAGCCTGCCGAGGACAAGGTCTACCGCCACCCGACCTTCTACAAGATCCCCGACGTACTGAAGCACATCTGATGCCGTCGCTGCCGACCATCGAAGCGGACGTCGAGGCGCGCGCCGCGGGACCGCATCCAGGTGGTAGCTTCGACGCGCCCGCGGCCGAAACCCACCCGCAGCTGCTCGCCGAATATGCGATGCGGCTCGGCGACGACAGCCTGATCCTTGGCCAGCGGCTGAGCGAATGGTGCGGTCACGCCCCGGCGCTCGAGGTCGACCTGTCGCTGGCGAACTTCGCGCTCGACCTGATCGGGCAGGCAACGCTGCTGCTCGGGCTGGCGGGCGTGGTCGAAGGACAGGGCCGCGATGCCGACCGGCTCGCGTTCCACCGCGACGTGCTGCAGTTCCGCAACTGCCTGCTGGTCGAGCAGCCGAATGGCGACTTCGCGCAGACGATGGCGCGGCAGTTCCTGTTCTCGACTTATCAATACGCCATGTTCGAGGCGCTGGCGCGCTCGACCGAGCCGCGGCTCGCCGAGATCGCCGCGAAGGCGGTCAAGGAAGTTCGCTACCACGCCGAACTCGCCGCCGAATGGGTGATCCGCTTGGGCGATGGCACGGCCGAGAGCCACACCCGCATGGCCGACGGCCTCGACTGGTGCTGGCGCTTCGTCGACGAGCTGTTCCAGATGGACGCGGTCGAGAACGAGCTGGCAGCGCGCGGTATCGCGGTCGACAAGGCGGCGCTCCGCCCCGGCTTCGATGCGGCCGTGGCGGCGGTGCTGAACGCGGCGACGCTGCCCGCACCGGTCTATCCGCGCGCGGTCACCGGCGGCCGCAAGGGCCACCATACCGAGCATCTCGGGCATCTGCTTGCGCCGATGCAGTATCTGCAGCGCACCTATCCCGACGCGGTGTGGTGACCATGCCCGTGGCTGACCAGCTCGACCGGGGGCTCGATGCCGCATCGGAAGCCGAGGTCATGGCGGTCCTCCGCACCGTGCCCGACCCCGAAATCCCGGTGGTCTCGATCGTCGAACTCGGCATCGTCCGCGGCATCCGGCGCGAGCCACCCGCGGTGCTGATCACGCCGACCTACACCGGCTGCCCGGCGACGCTGGTCATCGAGCAATCGATCCGCGCCGCGCTCGATACGGCCGGGTTCGCGTCGGTGGCGATCGAGACGACGCTGTCGCCGCCGTGGACGACCGACTGGATCACCGATCTCGGCCGGCAGCAGCTCAGGGACTACGGCATCGCGCCGCCGCCGAAGGGCAGCGACGCAGGCTCGTTGCGCGGGCTCGATGTGGTCGAATGCCCGCGCTGCTCCGGCACCGATACCGTCGAAGTCAGCCGCTTCGGCTCGACCCCGTGCAAGGCGCTGTGGCGGTGCCGGACGTGTCTGGAGCCGTTCGACCGGTTCAAGTGTCACTGATCACGGTGTCCGACATCTTCCACCCGCTCGAAGTCCTCGACGTTCGGCCGGAGACCGCCGACGCCGTCACGCTGCGCCTGCGAGCGCCGGCCTCCGCCGCCGAAATCTTTGCCTTCCGCCCCGGACAGTATCTGACGCTCCGCGCCGACATCGGCGGCGAGGACATCCGCCGCAGCTACTCGATCTGCGCTGCGCCCGCCGACGGTGAACTGCGCGTCGGCATCAAGCGCGTCGCTGGCGGGCGTTTCTCGTCATGGGTCAGCGCCCTGCGCGCCGGCGACGTGATCGAGGCAATGCCGCCGAACGGCAGCTTTACGTGGGATTTCGTGCCCGGCCGCGCGGCGAGTTACGTCGCGTTCGCGGCAGGTTCCGGGATCACGCCAATCCTGTCGCTGCTCAAGACCGCGCTCGCCGTCGAGCCCGGCAGCCGGTTCACGCTGCTGTACGGCAACCGCTCATCCGACTCGATCATATTCCTCGAGGAACTCGCAGCGCTCAAGAACCGCTATCTCGGGCGGTTGCAGGTCTATCACTTCCTCACCGCCGAGGTCGACGATGTCGAGCTGTTCAACGGCCGCCTCGACGCGCCCCGCATCGCCGAAGCGCTGCGTAGCCTGGTCGACAGCGCCCGACTCGAGGCGGCGTTCGTCTGCGGCCCGGCCGCCATGATGGACGCCGCCGAGCGCGGGCTCATCGAGGCGGGGGTCGACCCGGCGCGCATCCTCGTCGAGCGCTTTACCGCCGGCCCGGTGTCGGCCGAGCAGGCCGCCGCAGCCCGCGTCCTCGAAGTCAAGGCCGAAGGCCGCATGGTTCAGGTCACCCTCGACGGCCGCCGCCGCGCGGTCGAATTCCACGCCGGGCTTGGCAGCATCCTCGAATCGGCGCGCGCCGCCGGGCTACCCGCGCCGTTCGCCTGCAAGGCCGGCGTCTGCGCCACCTGCCGCGCCCGGCTAACTGCGGGGAAGGTCGAGATGAAGGCCAACTACGGACTAAGTCCGGACGAGGTCGCGCAGGGCTTCGTGCTGACTTGTCAGGCAGTTCCGCTCACCGACGACGTCGCGGTCGACTTCGACGGCTAGCTCACGTTGTTTGCACCCGACTGCGGGCTGGCGGTCTGAGGTCCCACGGTCTGACCCGTCCGCAAGCTTGCGCGACCGACGGTCGTGTTCTCGGACGGCGAGCTGCGCTGCGGACGTCGGCAACCGCGCTCTCAGCGATTGCTGATCCTGACCCCGTTTGCCTGTAGGACAGCGATTATCCTTGCAGCATTGGCGTTACCGCCGTTCGCCAGCGCCTGTGTGCCCCTGGCGAGCGCGTCGAGTTGCGTCTCGGCCTTGGTTGCATTGGCGAGTGCCAGTCGCTGATTGACGATGATGGTTTCAAGATCGCCGTGCGTGTGGCTTAGCTGGGCGACGTTCGACCCGAGCACGACGCACAGCGCGACGGCGGTGAGGAGAGTGCCGACCTGAGCTGGGATGTTCACAATTTTCCTCCAGCGCTGACGCCCGGTGGCGGCGTGTCGACCGGCCGGGCGCGAAAGGTGACGCCGTTCCGAGCCAGCAGCCCGCGGATATCGCTGTCGTTACTCTCGGCCGCTGCTTTCGCCAGCAGCTGGACGAGGTTAGTGTCCACGGTGACCAACGTCTGCGCTTTCTGAAGCTGCGCCTGATGAGCCGACGCGGTTGCTTGCAGGTCCTGGTTAGTCCCTGTCTGCACCACGGAGACGACGGCGAGTATCAGCGCGACGCCACCCGATAGCGTCGCAGCCAATCCCAGCCGATCGCGCGACAGCCCCGTCATCGATCCCTCCCCTGCAAGCGGGTTGGCACCCCGGGTCGCGCCTGACACGGTCGCGATGCTCACGCGACGACCTGCAGCGTCCGCCGGCGACGCGCGGCGACGCCGACCATGCCGAAGCCCGCCAGCATCATCGCCCAGCTCGCCGGCTCGGGGACACCGCCGACCGCCCCGCCGGTGACCAGCGCCGAAATCGTCAAGGTGATCGGCGCGAGCGCGAGGTTACCGAGCCCGGTGTAGCTGCTGTAGCCATTCAGCGTGATCGTCTTGGTGTAAGTGCCCGCACTCAGCCCCGTCGTGTCGAAGCTCAGGAGATCGCCGGCCTGCTGCTGACCGCCGACGATCCCGGCGAAGTTCGCGCCCGAGAAGCTGTAGCCCGTTCCAGCACCCTGCGCGAAGCTGCCGCCGAGCAGCTCCGAATAGGTAAAGCCGCCGTTGGTGTTGCCGACGCCGAGGTTGTCCGAATAGCTACCCGAGCCGCTGGCCAAGCTGCCCAAGTTGAGCGTGTAGCTGGTACCCGACCCGGAAAAGCTGCCGCTGCCTGTCGCCTTGAACAATATCGCGCTCGCCAGCTCGGTGACCGTGCCGGCGAAGCTCAGCCCCTTGGAGAGCAGCGCCACATCGGTCAGTTCGCCGTCGTGCGAGGCGAATCTGAGCTGGCCGGTGCTGTTGACCATGCCTGCGGTGGCGGTGTTGAGCGTGAAGCCGACGACGCCCGAGGTGCCTGCGGCAAGCGCCCCGGGCGCGACGGCCGTGACGTTCGACGGCAGCCCGCTTGCCGAGGTGATCAGGCTGTCGGCGAGCGCCCCGCTCGCGGTGTTGCTGACGCCGACGCTGGCGGTCGGGCTCGCTGCGCCCCGGCGGACGGTGCCGAAGTCGACCGTCGTTGGCGTAATGGTGGCGACGGCGGTGGCGTAGACGTTCGCTTTGACCGTCACCGACTGGCCAGCGAGCGCGAGATCGCTGAGGCCGCTGCCAGCGACCGCCTGCGAGGTGTTGGCGATGGCGACGGCGTTGCTGAACGCGCCCGCGGTGCCGGTACCATGGCCGAGTACGACGACCGATGTCGACCCCGCCGGAACTGTCGCGGTGGCATTGCTGCCGCCGTTGACGGTAAAGCCGCCCGCGGTCGAGGCGTTGGCGAGTAGCGCCTCGTTGAAGCCCGGCGTTACCGGTGCGGTGTTGGCGATCGTCAGATTGCTCGTTGCCGCGGCATCGCCGACCCGGCGCGCGGCAAGTGTCACCGACGTGGGTTGCACCCCGGCCTGTGCGACCTGATAGACGTTGCCGGCGAGATTGAGCGTCGCGCTCGCGATGTTATCGAAATTGTTGACCACCTTGATGGACTGACCGGCAAGCGAGCCTGCGATCAGCCCGGTGTAGCTGATCCCGACCGTCGCGGTGCCGCCGCCGTGCGCCGCGCTGAAGTCGGCCCCGGTCAGCGCGACGCTCGGCGCGTTGGTGTTCTGCACCGCGCCCCTGAGATTGGTCATCGTGCCGTTGTTGGTGATCGTCAGCGTCGTCGCGCTGGATCCGCCGGTGCGGACATTGCCGACGTTGAGCGTGCTGCCGGTCAGCCCCGGCCCCGACAGCGTCTGCGTCGCGCTCGCGGCAAGGATCAGTCCGGTTCCGGTGACATGGTCATGCGCGTTGAACGCGTTGCCCGTGCCAAAGCTGGAATTATTGTAGTTGATCCCGACGGTAACGTCATGGGTGCCGAGCGCAAGATTGCCGAAATTCTGCAGGCCCGCGGAGGTCGAGTTGATCGTCGCGGCCGACAGATCGATCGTCCCACCCGAGGTTGAAGTGATCAGGCCCGTGCCGTTGATCGCGCGGGTCGAGAGTGTGCCGCCGTAGGCGACCACCGAGCCGCTGTTGGCGATGTCGACCGTGACCGCACCGTTGCCTTGGGTGATGGTGGTGTTGGTATAGCTTGCAGCACCGATCGTGCCGCCGCTCAGCTGAACCAGACCGCCATTGAGGAACGCCCCGCCGCCGTTGACGATGTTGAGGACCCGGCCGTTGCTGATGAGAAGTTCGCCGGTCTGGCCAACAGTCGTCAACGAGCTGTCGATCGAAGACGGCGTGCCACTGCTGAACCCAAGGACGTTAAGCCTTGAGTTGGCACCATCGAGCGTTACGATCGCTGTCGGCGGACCCACCGCGTTGGTGCCGATCTGAACGATCGAGTCGGCGGCGTTGCTGCGCAGGTCGAGCGTGCTCGCGGCACCCGCGGTCGACGAAGTGTAATTACCGCTGCTGAGAACGCCGCCGGTCTTGAGATTGTAGAGGTTCGCATCGTTGTTCATCAGGAAGGTGCTGCCTGCGCCAACGGCGGCAAAAGTCCCGGTTGCGCTATTCTCGTAAAGGCCGCTTTCGAAGACGATCGTGCTGCCGTTCACCGCCTGGACGGTACCGGTGTTGTAGAAGCCGGCGTTGCCGTTGGTACCGACGCCGTTGCCCGCGCCGACGCCGTTGCTGTTACCCGACGCGTCAACGCTGATGCCGGCGACAGTGACGTCGGCGGAGATCAGCCCCTTGTTCGTCGTTACCGATTGGTTGAGGCCGATCTGCCCCGAGCCACGGACCGTCTGCCCCGACCCGAACGTCCAGTTGCCGCCCGTCGAGCCGATCTGCGCGTAGTTGCCGGGGTTATCGAGGACGATTGTGCCGGTACCGGTGATCGACACTGTGGCCGTCTCCGCACGAAGTTGCGAGGCATTCGCGATAGTGACCGTGCCGTTGTTCGCCAGCGTCGTATTGAGTACCAGAAAGTCGTTGTTGACGTCGACCTTGGTCCCCGACGCCAGCGTCACCGAGTTCAGATACTGGACGGTCCCGTGCGCATTGATGACGCTGGTCGCGTCCGCCGACAGCGTACCGCCGACGATGCGCGAGTCGCCGATAAGGTTGATCGTCGAGCCGCCGGTCGCGCTGATCGTGCCGGGGCGGTTATCATACTGACCGCCTTCGAAGCTGAGAATGCCGCCGCCGGTGGCACGAATGACGCCGTTGTTGAGGAGGCCGGCCGTACCGTCGGCTCCGACACCGCCGCTGACCCCTCCGTTACCGCCGGCAGCGTCGATGTCGACGGCACGGCCCGACACATCGGCGGCGATGACGTTGTTGTTGGTGACGATTGCCTGGTTGAGGCCGATCTGGCCCGAGCCGCGCACCGTCTGGCCGGAGCCCAGCGCCCACGTCCCGCCGGTCGAGCCGATCTGCGCGTAATTGGTGGTGTCGTCGAGCACGATCGTACCGGTGCCGCCGATCGACACTGCCGCCAGTTCGCTCCGCAGCTGCGAGGCATTCGCGATAGTGATCGTGCCGTTGTTCGCCAGCGCGGCGTTCAGGTACAAGAAGTCGTTGTTGACGTCGACCTTGGTCCCCGACGCCAGCGTCACCGAGTTCAGATACTGGATGGTCCCGTGCGCGTTGATGACGCCGCTACCGGCCGAACTCAGCGTGCCGTTCAGGATACGTGAATCGCTGTTGAACGACACCACCGATCCGGCGAGCGCCTGAATCAGGCCGCCGACGCTGTTCTCGTAGAGCCCCCCCTCGAGCGACAGCGTGCCGCCGTTCGCGGCCTGCAGCGTGCCGCTGTTGTACAGTGCGGCGATACCGCCGGTGCCGAAGCCGGTGCCCGCAGCGACGCCGGCATTCCCGCCGGCCGCGTCGAGATCGATGCCCCGGGTGGCGACATTGGCCGAGATTAGACCGGCGTTGCTGATCACCGCTTGATTGAGGCCGATCTGGCCCGAACCGCGGACCGTCTGGCTGCTGTCGAAGCTGAAGCCGCCCCCGGTCGAACCGATCTGCGCATAGTTCGTCGTGTCGTCCAAAATGACGGTGCCGGTGCCGGTGAACGCGACCGTGCCCGATGCCGAGCGCAACTGCGAGGCGTTGTTGATCGTTACCGTGCCGTTATTGGTGAAGGCGTGGTTGTAGACAGTCAGAAAGGTGTTGCTGAGGACGAAACTGTTGCCCGCGCCCAGGTTGATCGTCGCGGCGCTGGCGTTGATGCCGTTCAGCGTCACCGTCGACCCCGGTGCGGTGATCACCGCGTCGTCGCTGCTGCCCGGTACCATACCGCAGCTCCATTTGGCGACCGTCGTCCAGAACTCGCTACCGCCGCCCCACGCGCAATTCGCCGCAAGTGCCGGTGCCGGCAGCATCGCCGCACCGAGGGCGACGACGGTGATCGAAGCGCCGAGGCGCAGGCTGTTCCGGTGGATGCGCACGTTAGTTACCCCTTAAACTATCGGCACGGTTGCCGTATTACGGTCGTCGTGAAGCTTTTATACTGCGGCACACTTGCCCACCGGTATCCGCCACATGGCGGAGCCGGATGGCCGTGCCGGTCGACCCATCGATCGAATGCACGTGCCTTTAGGTCATGGTGAACCGGACGCAGCAACGTCCGATGCGGGACTATTAGAGACAAATCGGGACAGCACTCCCGAACGCCGATCGGGGGCTCTACCATTTGGCCGATGCCACTAGGCGCGATTGACGTTTGAGGCTGGGGCAGCGAAGCTGATTTCGATGAACGAGGTTGCCAGCGCCGAGCCGGATTATGGGGTAACGCATCCACTCCGGCCACTGATCGCGGCCGGTGCCCTGACGTTCACGTTGTTCGCTTTGTCGGTCGCGATCGTTTATTTCGCGGCGCGCGGCGCGCCGGCTGCGGCGGTTCGGCCCCTTCTTACATACACATCGGGGTACCTGGTGATCTGGCTGCTGGCGATGCTGGTAATGGCCAGCCGCCAGCCGTCCCATGCCGAGCGCGTCCGGCTGTGGGGACGCGGCGCGGTCGCGATCATCCTCGGTAGCCAGATTGCCTGTATCTGGCTGATCTGGGGAGTCATGCCGCGATTGACGCTCGACGTTCAGCTGCTGATCGCGATCCCGCTGTTGGGGTCGGTGCCGGTCCAGGTGATCGCCAGCCCAGAGAGCAGCGTCGCCAACCGTTTCGGCGTCTTTGGTGTACTCGGCTCGCTGGTGCTGTTCTTCATCACCCGCCACGTCGCAGCCGCGACGCTGGCCGCATTGTACGTCGGCGGCTTCGCGCTAGTCATGTTCGTGCTCGCCGACCGGGTCAACCAGACGGTTCGGGACACCGTCGCGGCTCGATTGGCGAGCGACGCGGCGGCATTGCAGCTCAAACAGTTGCTCGGCGCGGTCGCCGCCGAGCGTGATGCAAAGACGCGGTTCATCGCGGCGGCGTCGCACGATCTTGGCCAACCTTTACAGGCCGCGGCGCTATTCTTTGACCAGACGATGCGGGCGGTCGATGACCTTGCGCGCGCCCGCGCTGCCGAAGGCGTCCGCCGCGCCTTTGCCGCCGCCGATCAGTTGCTGTCGCACATGCTGGGACACCTCCGCCTCGAGGCGGATGCGGTCGAGCCGCATCCGTCGCGGCTTGCCGTGCGGGCGCTGCTGCAGCGGATTGCCGCGCAATATATGCCCGCGGCTACCCTCGCCGGGATCAGTATCGCCACCGCCGGAACCGATCGCCTGCTTTTGCTCGACCCGGCGCTGATTGAGCGGGCGCTGGGTAATCTGCTGCACAATGCGGTCGTGCACAGCCGGGCTTCGCGCGTACTGGTCGCGGTGCGCCGTCACGGGCCCGCGGCAGTCCGGCTGTGGGTCGTCGACAACGGTACCGGGATCGGGCGCGTCGATGCCCGGCATATTTTCGACGATTACTATCAGGCTGCGGTCACGGCGGGTGCAGTGCGCAGCGGCTTCGGGCTTGGGCTGTCGTCGGTGCGCCGTATCGCTGCCATCATGCACGGCTCGGCCGGGCTCGACCCACGCTGGCACAACGGTGCCGCTTTCTATCTCGAGTTTCCCGCCGTCGGAGCGATCGCGACGGCAGGCGCGACGGGCGGCGCGGTGGCAGATGTCGAGCGGCAGGCGGTCGCATGAAGTCGTGTATGATCTGCGACGATCATGTGCTGGTACGCGAGGCGCTGGCCGGCACCGTGCGCCTCGGCTGGCCCGCGGCGGCGATCACCGAGGTCGGCGACTTCACGCGCGCTTGGGCGGAAGCGGCGCACGGCCACGACATGTGCATCGTCGATCTGATGATGCCCGGTGCGGGACCGATCGACGGGGTGAAAGGTATTCGCGCCGCGGCTCCAGACATGCCGCTGCTCGTGGTTACGGGCACGCAGGACGACCGGCTGCTGCTCGATCTGCTCGACCTCGGCATCGGCGGGTTTGCGCCCAAAACTGCGAGCAGCGCGATCATCGAAGCGGCACTCCGCCTGATTGCCGCTGGCGGCCGCTATCTGCCGCCGCGGCTTGCCGAGATCGCCGCGTCACGCTTCGACACCGGTGTCGCAACGCCGGTGCACGATCCCGCCGCTGCCGTTTCGAGCAGCTTGACCGACCGGCAATTGTCCGTCCTCCGGCTGGTCGCGTCCGGACTATCCAACAAGGAAGTGGCGCAGTCGCTTGAGCTGTCGCCAGCCACGGTGAAAACGCATCTCGCACACATCCAGGCGGTGCTTCATGCCAAGAACCGTACCGATGCCGCGCAGCGCGCGCGCATCATGAACCTGCTGTAGGCATCGAATGGCGCAGTGCCTGAAAAGCTCGATCGCCGCTGCTGTCGGTGCGCTGCTGGTGGCCGTTCCGGCAACCGCACGGACGATCCTGTTCGTCGGCAACAGCTTCACCTTCGGCGCGAACTCACCGGTCCAGACCTTCCATCCCGAACGCGTCACCGACCTCAACCACGAAGGGATCGGCGGGGTACCGGCGCTGTTCAAGACCTTCGCGACCGAAGCCGGGCTCGACTGGCAGGTCAGTCTCGAAACCTCCCCGGGCAAGGATCTCAGCTTCCACTATGCGGAAAAACGCGCGACACTCGCGGGCCGCTGGGATGTCGTCATCCTGCAGGGTTACAGCACACTCGACCCGGAGCGACCGGGCAACCCTGCGACGCACGTCCGCGCGGCGGGCCAACTCGCTGCACTGTTCAAGGCGGCAAACCCGGACGCGACCGTCGAGCTGGTGACGACATGGTCTCGCGCCGACCTGGCATACCGGCCCGGCAGCCCGTGGTCGGGCAAGCCGATTGCGGCGATGCTCAGCGACCTTGCCGCTGCCAGTGCGCTCGCGCTGCGGAGTTCTCACGACATCGCCGCTGCCATTCCGGTCGGCCAGAGCTGGAACCGGGCGTTCACCACGGGCATCGCCGATCGCGATCCGTACGACGGAACCGATTTCGGCAAGGTCGATCTCTGGTCGTGGGATCATTACCACGCGAGTGCTGCAGGCTATTATCTCGAAGCGATGGTGATATTCGCCAGCGTCACCCGGGTCGATCCGCGCACGTTGGGAGAACGCGAAGCCGCCGCACACGAACTCGGCCTCGCCCCGGCTGTGGCAAAAGCGCTTCAGGGTGTCGCCTACGACGAGGTGACAGCGGCTAGATAGGCGGACGCTGCGCTTTTGGCGGTGAAGATACCGCTGTCTTCGCGCCCGTTTACTAGCTAACGCAACGAGCGTTTGTAGGATGACAGCATTTGCGATGGAACGCCCAGATGGTCGTCAGCTGCGCGGAGACACGCGTCGAGTCGGCCGCAGTCTTTGTCACTGGCGGCGCAGGCAGATGTTCGTGGATCGCCGGCGCCCGGTGCCGGTCCTCCAGATGGTGCAGGCAACTAAAATGGTAAAATCGTCCTAAGTCATCGCACCCACGGTGCCGGCTGCAGGAATCGAACCCGCGACCCCCTGATTACAAATCAAATCAGGAGGGCACACTAGAGTTCGCTACGCTGCGATATCATACGACAAGGCAGAATAAGCCATTCAAATATTGACCTAAATCGTAGAGTGGCGTACTGTCTCGCATAGAGATCATTTAACTCCTGAGCATGCCAAAACCGTTTTAATACCGTTTGAGTTTCTGTGATGACCGATGTTCGGATGCACCTGACAGATAAAGACGTTGCTCGTCTGCCCTTGGCAAAGGATGGATGGTATCTCGCTCGCGATACCGAGCTAAGAGGTTTTTTCGTCGTAGTCGGGAAACGCACGAAAACGTTCACCGTACAGGCAGACTTGAGAATATCCGGGTCGCGCAAGACCCTACGGCTCGCGATCGGCGAAGCCGGTGAGACCACGACGAGAGAAGCTCGTGCAATCGGTAAAGGATACCTGGCTCAGATTGCCAAGGGAGAACATCCAAGGCCATCACCAGAGCAGAAAGCGTGCGCACCTGATGTTCCGGTAGGTACAACTCTCCGGTCAGCATGGCTGCGGTATCGCGAAGGGCATCTTGAGCGGAAAGGTAGAAGCGCCAAGACGATAGAAGGGTACCGCGATCACATCGAGCGCATCTTTGGTGCATGGCTTGAACGACCACTCACCGAGTTCGGAAATGACCCCGGCCTTCTAGCACGCGAGCATGATCGGATCTCTGGTTCCCACGGCCCTTACATAGCCAATGGTGCTATGCGAACGTTTCGTGCTGTCTAT
>JANOOK010000075.1:0-26236 GCA_031421275.1 Sphingomonadaceae bacterium | reverse complement strand
AAGGTCTATATGGACATCATCGCCAACCACACCGCCGACGTGATCCGCTACCGGGAATGCCCGGCGAACGACTGCGCCTATCGCAGCCGTGCCGACTATCCGTACCAGCGCCGGGCGCGCGACGGCTCCGCGTTCAATGCCGGGTTCGCCGGTGACGGCGACCTTAGCATCGCGAACTTCGCGCATCTGACCGATCCGAACTACGCCTAGACCGTCGAGGTGCCGCGCGCCGAGGCGCACGTCAAAGTGCCGGCCTGGCTTAACGACCCGGTCTATTACCACAACCGCGGCGACTCGACCTTCGCCGGCGAGAGCTCGACGATGGGCGACTTCGCCGGGCTCGACGACCTGATGACCGAACATCCGCGCGTCGTCGCGGGCATGATCCAAATCTACGGCGGCTGGATCGACCGCGGCATCGACGGCTTTCGCATCGACACCGCCAAGCACGTCGACGCCGCCTTCTGGAGGACGTTCGTCCCCGCGATGCTGGCCCGCGCCAAGGCCCGCGGCATCCCCAACTTTCACATTTTCGGCGAGGTCGCGACCGGTGCCAACGACCCGGCGCTGCTGGCCGAACACACCCGCGTCGACAAGCTGCCGAGCGTGCTCGACTTCGCCTTCCGCCGCGCCGTCATCGATGCCGTGACCGGCGGCGCGAGCGACGGCCTGGCCCGGCTGTTCGATGCCGACGTACTGTACGACGGCGGGACCGGTGCGGCGCAGCGGCTGCCGACGTTCGTCAGCAATCACGATAACGGCCGGCTGGCGTCCGAGCTCCGCCGCGCGCTGCCGCAGGCATCGGCGGACGAGCTGCTGCAGCGCGTCATGCTCGCGAACGCGATGCTGCTGACGCTGCGCGGGGTGCCGACGATCTATGCCGGCGACGAGCAGGGCTTCGTCGGGACGGGCGGCGATCAGGATGCGCGGCAGGACATGTTCGCGTCGCAAGTCGCCTCGTACAACAACGACTTGCGGCTCGGCACGACGCGCCCGACGGCGCCCGACAGCTTCGATCCCACGCATCCGCTGTATCGCGAGATCGCGCAGCTGGCGCGGTTACGCCGCGCGACTCCGGCGCTACGGCGGGGGCGACAACTGCTGCGCTTCGCCGGCGACCACCCCGGGCTGTTCGCCGTGTCGCGCTTCGATCCCGCGACCGGCGCGGAGGTGCTGCTCGCGTTCAACACGTCGGGCGCAGCGGTCGCCGCCAATGTCGAGGTCCAGGTCACTTCGACGCGCTTCGTGGCGCTTGCCGGGAGCTGTCCGGCAATGGCGCGCGCCCCGGGCAGCCTCGCGCTCAGGCTGCCTCCGCTCGGCTATGCGGTCTGCGCCGCACAGGCGGGGCGATGACCGAAACGGTAAGAGTGCTGACAGTTGCTGCAGAAGCCACAAGGCCGTGGTGGCGCGGCGCGGCGATCTATCAGATCTATCCGCGCAGCTTCGCCGACTCGAACGGCGACGGGATCGGCGACCTGCCGGGTATCACCGCGCATCTGCCGTACGTCGCGGGGCTCGGTGTCGACGCGATCTGGCTGTCGCCGTTCTTCCCGTCGCCGATGCACGACTTCGGTTACGACATCTCCGACTATTGCGGCGTCGACCCGATCTTCGGATCGCTCGCCGACTTCGACTTGCTGATTGCTCGTGCGCACGGGCTCGGGCTGCGGGTGATCATCGATCAAGTCTATGCCCACACGTCCGACGCGCACGCGTGGTTCGCCGAAAGCCGCGCCAGCCGCGACAACCCCCGCGCCGACTGGTATGTCTGGGCCGATCCGAAGGTCGACGGCAGCCCGCCCAACAACTGGCAATCGGTGTTCGGCGGCCCGGGCTGGACGTGGGACGCCCGCCGCCAGCAATATTACATGCACAATTTCCTGAGCTCGCAACCGCAGCTCAACGGGCATCTGCCGGCGGTGCAGCAGGCGCTGCTCGCCGCCGCGAGCTTCTGGCTCGACCGCGGCGTCGACGGCTTCCGGGTCGACGCGATCAACTTCGCGATGCACGATCCGCTGCTGCGCGACAATCCACCCGCACCGCCGTCGAACCTGGCGGTGCGCACCCGGCCGTTCGATTACCAGCTACACCGCTATAACCAGTCGCATCCCGACATCCCGCGCTTCCTCGAGCGGCTGCGCGCGCGGACCGACAGCTACGGCGACCGCTTCACGGTGGCGGAGGTCGGCGGCAGCAATGCCGAACCCGAGATGCACGCGTTCACCGCGGCAAGGCGGCTCGACAGCGCCTATAGCTTCAGCTTTCTCTACGCCGACCGGCTGACGCCCGAGCGCGTCGCCGATGCGCTCGCCGGCTGGTCCGACGACGCGGGCGGCTGGCCGAGCTGGGCGTTCGAGAACCATGACGCGCCGCGCGCGCTGTCGCGCTGGGTCGCGCCCGAACAGCACGGCGCATTCGGCCGGCTCAAGATGCTGCTGCTTGTCTGCCTGCGCGGCAATATCTTTCTGTATTACGGCGAGGAGCTTGGGCTGACGCAGGTCGAGATGCCGTTCGAGGCGTTGCGCGATCCCGAGGCGATCGCCAACTGGCCGCACACGCTCAGCCGCGACGGGGCACGCGCGCCGATGCCGTGGCGGCACGCCGCGCCGGCGTTCGGCTTCAGCAGCAACGTGCCGTGGCTCCCCCAGGGTGCGGATTACGGCAGCCACGCGGTCGACGTGCAGGAGACCGCGGCGGACTCGGCGCTGCATCTGACGCGCGCGCTGCTGGCGCTGCGCCGGGCGCACCCGGCCCTGCAGACCGGCACGCTGACGCTGGTCGCGGTCACTGCCGCCGTGCTGGCGTTCGAGCGCGCCGAAGCGGGTGAGCGGCTGCTGTGCGTGTTCAACCTGAGCGACGCGGCGGTGCCGTGGCAGCCACCCGAGCCGCAGCGCTGGCGCGTGATCTACGAGGTCAATGGCGGCGGCGAATGCCTGCTGAACCCCTACGCCGCAAGGCTGCTGAGATGGATCGCATGAAAACTTGGCTGCTGCTGCTGATCGCGCTGTTCGGGTTCGCACCGGCGGGTGCTGTGGGGGTCCAGTCGCCCGGTGGGACGCTGGCGGTCGCCGTCGAGATCGGCGACGAGGGTCGCGCGGTCTATAGCATCACCCGGCTGGGCAAGCCGGTGATTGCGCGCTCGCAACTCGGCTTCCTGTTCACCGACGCCCCGCAGATCGCGCGCGACATGGCGATCGAAAGCAGCGCGACGCGCGAGTTCGACGAGACCTGGCAGCAGCCGTGGGGCGAGTGGGCGACGATCCGCAATCACTACCGCGAGCTGCGCGTGCACCTGCGCGAGACCGGTCCGCGCCAGCGGCGGCTCGACGTCGTGTTCCGCGTCTATGACGACGGTGTCGGCTTCCGCTACGAGTTTCCCGACGCCGGCCCGGTCAACATCGCCGAGGAGCTGACGCAGTTCGCGGTCGCGCAGCCCGCGACGGCGTGGTGGTGTGAGGCGTTCGAGTCGAACCGCGAGGAGATGCTGTATCACCGCACGCCAATCGCCGAGGTCGGTGTCGCGCAGACGCCGTTGACGCTCAAGCTCGCCGACGGCACGCACGTCGCATTCCACGAGGCGGCGCTGGTCGACTATGCCGCAATGAACATCGCCAAGGTCCACGACGGGCTGCTGAAGGCGGTGCTGACACCGTCGTCGAGCGGACCCAAAGTCAGCCGCCGCGGGCCGTTCACCACGCCGTGGCGGACGCTGCAGATCGCCGCCGATGCCCCTGGCCTGTATATGTCGCACCTGATCCTGAACTTGAACGAGCCGAACAAGCTGGGCGACGTCGGCTGGGTGCATCCACGCAAGTACATGGGTATCTGGTGGGGCATGCACCTCGGCACGCAGAGCTGGTCGTCGGGGCCGAGCCACGGTGCAACGACGGCCAACGCGCGCAAGCTCATCGACTTCGCTGCCGCCAACGGCTTCGGCGGGCTGCTCGTCGAGGGCTGGAATACCGGCTGGGACGGCGACTGGTTCGCCGACGGTTCGGGTTTCAGCTTCACGCAAGCTTATCCCGATTTCGACTTGGCCGGCGTCCAGGCCTATGCGCAGTCGAAGCACATGACGCTGATCGGCCATCACGAGACGTCGGCCAACATCGCGCATTATGAGGCGCAGCTCGGGGCGGCGCTCGACCTCGATCGGCGGCTCGGTATTGACACGGTCAAGACCGGCTATGTCTCGGATGCCGGGGGCGTGCAGGCGCGCGGGGCGGACGGGCAGATCCACTATGAATGGCACGAGGGGCAGGTAATGGTGCGCCACCATCTGCTGGTGGTCACCGAGGCGGCGAAGCGCCACGTCGCGATCGTCGCGCACGAGCCGGTCAAGGACACCGGGCTGCGCCGCACCTATCCCAACTGGCTGTCGCGCGAAGGCCAGCGCGGCATGGAGTATAACGCCTGGGGCGTGCCCAAGAACCCGCCCGAGCATGAGGCTAACCTGGTGTTCACCCGCCTGCTCGGCGGCCCTATGGACTTCACCCCCGGCGTGCTGAGCCTCAAGGGCAAGGGCGACACCGACATCCTGTCGACCGCGGCGAAGCAGCTGGCGCTGTACGTCGTGATCTACTCGCCGGTGCAGATGGCAGCCGACCTGCCCGAGAATTACGCCCGCTATCCGGACGCGTTCCGGTTCATCAAGGACGTGCCGGTCGACTGGTCGGAGACGCGCGTGCTCGCTGGCGAGGTCGGCGACTATGTCGCGATCGCGCGCGCCGATCGGGCCTCGCGCGACTGGTATCTGGGGGCGGTGACCAACGCCGACGCGCGGACGCTGACGCTGAAGCTGGACTTCCTGCCACCCCTTCAGAAGTACACCGCGCAGATCTATCGCGATGGCCCCGGGGCCGATTACCGCACCGCGGCGCGCCACGCGCTGACGGTCGAGACGCGGACGGTCACCGCTGCCGATACGCTGACCTTGCCGCTCGCGCCCGGTGGTGGCGCGGCGGTGCGGTTCGTCGCGCTGCAGCAGTGAGCGCGCCGCGGATCGTCATTGTCGGCGGCGGCACGGCCGGCTGGATGGCGGCGTGCCTGATGGCGAAAGCGTGGCCGGCGGCACCGATCACCGTCGTCGAGAGCCCCGACATCGGCATCGTTGGCGTCGGCGAAGGCTCGACCCCGCAGCTGAAGGCGTTCTTCGACACGCTCGGCATCGCCGAAGCCGCGTGGATGCCGCGCTGCAACGCCACGTACAAGACCGGCATCGGCTTCCACGGCTGGTCCGAGCGTCCGGGTTACACGGCTTACTTCCACCCCTTCCCGACCGCGCTCGACGGCTTCACGGCACCACAGTTCTACGCCGCCGCGCTGGCCCGGCGCCGCGCCGCCAACGTCGACGCGCACCCGGACCGCTTCTTCCTGCCCGCAGACCTCGCGCGCCACGCCAAAGCCCCGCTCGCCGCCGACAATTTTCCGTTCGACATCAGCTATGGCTATCACTTCGATGCGCATCTGATCGGGACGTTTCTCGCGGAACATGCGACCAGACAGCTCGGCGTGCGGCACCTGTCGCGGCGGGTGATCCGCGTCGAGCAGGGCGACGACGGCGCAGTCACGGCGCTGCTGCTCGACGGCGACGAGTGCCTCACGGGCGAACTGTTCGTCGACGCCAGCGGCTTCCGCGCGCTGCTCGTCGACCAGGCGCTCAAGGTGCCGTTCCGCAGCTTCGCCGACAACCTGTTCAACGACAGCGCCGTCGTCATGCCGACGCCCGCCGACCCGGTGACCACATCATCGATGACCACCGCCACCGCGCTCGGTGCCGGCTGGGCGTGGCGCATCCCGCTGACCAACCGTACCGGCAATGGTTACGTCTATTCGTCGCGCTACCTCGATGGCGACGCCGCCGAGACCGCGCTGCGGACACATCTCGGCATGCTCGACAGCCCGGTCGCCGCGCGGCATCTGAAGATGCGCGTCGGCCGCGTCGAGACGAGCTGGAGCAGCAACGTGCTGGCGATCGGGCTGGCGCAAGGCTTCCTCGAGCCGCTCGAAGCGACCGCGCTGCACCTCGTCCAGGCGACCGTCGAGGGCTTCATCGAGGCGTACGCCGGCGACGGCTTCGGGGCTGCGAACCGCGACGCCTTCAACACCCGCATCGCGGCGCGCTACGAGGGCGTCCGCGATTACATCGTCGCCCACTATAAGCTGAACCAGCGCAGCGACACCGATTACTGGCGCGACAATGCCGGGCACCACCGGCTGTCGGACTCGCTCAAGGCGATCCTGACCTGCTGGTATACCGGCAAGGAACTTGCCGCCGAGATCGCCGCGCAGGATATCGCGCGCTACTATGCGCCCGCGTCATGGCACTGCCTACTGGCGGGCTATGGGACGTTCCCGCCCGCCGACCGGCTGCGCGACGAGCCCACCGCCGCGCCACCTCTCGCCAGGATCGACGACTTCATCGCACGCTGCGGACGCAATTTTCCCGATCACCGGACCGCGCTCGCAACCATGAGCAGCGGCGTCACCTGTGCTCCGTCCGCACCGCGGCTCAGCCGTACAGCCGGTCGAGCCGCTCGCCGTAGACATCCTTGAGGATGTGGCGGCGGACCTTGAGTGACGGCGTCATCTGCTGGTTCTCGACGGTGAACGGCGCGTCGGCGATCAGCACGCGGCGGACTTTCTCGAGCGGCGCGACGCGGGCGTTGACGCGGTCGACGCCCGCCATCACGGCGCGGTGAAACTCGGGCTCGTGCGCCAGCTTGTGGAGGTCGCACGGCATGCCATGCTCGCGCGCCCAGCTCAGCGCCCATTCGGGATCGGGGACGACGACGCCGACCAGATACGGCCGCTTGTCGCCCGCCACCATCGCCTGAACGATCTCGGGCTGCAGCGTCAGCATGCCCTCGATACGCTGCGGCGCGACGTTCTCGCCCTTGTCGTTGACGATGATGTCCTTCTTGCGGTCGGTGATGATCAAGTGGCCGTCCGCATCGAAGCGCCCGATGTCGCCGGTGTGCAGCCAGCCGCCCTGCAGCGCCGTCGCGGTATCGGCCTCGTTGCGCCAATAGCCGTGCATCACCAGCTCGCCGCGGACGAGGACTTCGCCATCGGCGGCAATCTGGATCTCGGTGCCGCGCAGCGCCGGGCCGACACTGTGCATCTTGACCCGCGCCTTGGGGCGGTTGCACGAGATCAGCGGCCCGGCCTCGGTCTGGCCATAGCCCTGGCACAGCGTCAGCCCGAGCGACTCGAAGAACAGCCCGACATCGGGGTTCAAGGGCGCGCCGCCCGACACCAGCGCCTTCAGTCGCCCGCCGAAGCGCGCCTGCACCCGCTTGCGCACCGTGCGGTCGAGAACGGCGTCGAAGGCCCGGTCGACCAACGGCAGCGTGCCGCCGCGCTCATAGCGCTTGCGCCCGAGCCGCAGCGCATAATTGAACAGCGTGATCGCGGTGCCGCCCTGCTTCTCGATGCCCTTGCCGATCCGCGTCCGCAGCACCTCGAACAGCCGCGGCACGACGACCATCAGCGTCGGGCGCACCTCCTCCATGTTGGCCGCGAGCTTTTCGAGCCCTTCGGCGTAGAAGATCTGCGCGCCGAGCCCGATCGGCGTGAACTGCCCGCAGGTATGCTCATAGGCGTGGCTGAGCGGCAGGAACGACAGGAAGACGTCGGGCGCGGGCTCGAAATCCTGCTCGATGATCTCGCATGCGGCAGCGACGTTCTGCAGGATCGCGCCGTGATGCTGGCGCACCCCGCGCGGTGCACCGCCGGTTCCCGAGGTGTAGATCAGGCAGGCGAGGTCGGCGCGGGTCGCGGTCGCGCCGGCGCGCAGCGCGCGGACGTCGCCGGGCTGGACCCGGAGCAGCGCATCCCATTCGCAGATGACGACGCCCGACTCCTGCGCGCTGCGCAGCGGCTCGATGCCGATCACCAGCCGGCAGGCGGCGTTGTCGTAGACCGCCGGCATCAGGTTCGCGGCGAGCTTGGCGGTCGAGACGATCGCGGCGACCGCACCGCTGTTTTCGAGGATGTGCCGGTCGTCGGCGACGGTGTTGGTCACATAAGCCGGCACGGTGACCGCGCCCGCCGCCATGATGCCGAGGTCGGCGATGCACCATTCGGGGCGGTTCTCGCTGACCAGCATGACCCGGTCGCCGCGCTTGATGCCCGCCGCGCGCAACGCCTCGGCGACCTGCGCGACGCGGGTGGCGGTCGCGTGCCACGACAGCGCCTGCCAGCGCCCGGCCGCCTTGTGCGACAGGAACGGCGCGTCGCCGTAGCGGGCGACCTGATCGAGGAACAGCGCGACGAGGTTCGGGCAGCGGTCGGCGCGGTCGGCGGCGCTAAGCGGCGGTGATGCAAGCTTCGCCTTGCTCACAAGCCGAGCGCCACGCCTTCGCTGCGCGGATCGGCACCGCCGCGCCACATCGCCGCCGTGCCGCTGCCGACGCGCTCGAGCCCGTTCGCCTTGCACGGCAGCGCGACGACCGCGGTGCGAGCATGGCCGAGCGCCTTCAACGCGGGCAGCATCGCCGCCAGCCGCGCGCCCTGCGGGCCGCTCTCGACGAGCAGCAGATCGCCGAACACCATGATCACCGGTAGCGCGATGGCGTCCTGGACGGCCAAATGCCAGTCGAGCACGCCGATGATCGCCTTCGCCACCTGAGCCGGGATCGTCGGGCCGCCCGCTGCACCGATCGCCAGCACGACGCGGCCGCTGCGGTCGTACACCAACGTCGGCGACATCGACGACAGCGGGCGCTTGCCGGCGTCGACCCGGTTGGCGACCGGCCCACCATTGGCGCTCGGCACGAAGCTGAAGTCGGTGAGCTCGTTGTTGAGCACGAAGCCGCCCGACACCAGCCCCGAGCCGAAACCGCCCTCGACCGTCGAGGTCAGCGTGGCGACATTGCCGCGCGCGTCCGCCGCGGCGAAGCTCGATGTCGACGGGATCTCGCTGGCGGGCGAGGCGGCGCGCGGTGCGGCACCCGGCGGGGTGCCCGCGCTGGCGCTCGCCATCGTGCCATCGGCGTGGATCAACGCGCCACGGCTTGCGAGATAGGCGGGGTCGACCAGCCCGGCGACGGGGACCGCGACGAAATCGCTGTCGCCGAGATAGGCATCACGATCGGCGAACGCCAGCCGCTCGCTTTCGGCGAGCAGGTGCCAGCTGACCGGGCTGTCGACGCCGAGCGCGGCCAGGTCGAAGCGCTCGAGCTGCTTCAGGATCGCCGCCACTGAAGTACCGCCCGACGACGGCGGACCCATGCCGCAGACGCGCCAGACCCGGTAGCTCGTGCACACGGGCGGGCGAGCCTTGGCGTGATACCCGGTCAGATCGGCGGCGGTCAGCACCGTCGGGTTGGTCGGGGCGGAGCCGACCGTCTGCGCGATGTCGGCCGCCACCGGTCCGCGATAGAAGGCCGCCGGACCGCCCGCCGCAATTGCGCGCAGCGTCGCCGCCAGCGCGGCATTGACGATCCGCGTCCTCGCCGTCTTGGCGCTGCCGTCGGCGTTCAGGTACAGCGCCGCCGCCGCCGGGCTGCGCGCCAGCACGTCGCGTTTGGCAGCGATTCCCGCCGCCATGCGCGGCGTCACGATATAGCCGTTCTCCGCAAGCGCGATCGCCGGGGCGAACAGCGCCGCCCACGGCAGCTTGCCGAGCCTCGCGTGCGCCAGCGCCAGCATCGCGACATTACCCGGCACGCCGACGCTGCGGCCGCCGGGGATCGCCGTGCTACGTGGCTGCGGCTTGCCGTCGGGGGTCAGGAACAGCGCCGGGCTGGCCGACGCCGGTGCGGTCTCGCGCCCATCGAACGTCACCGGGTCGGCGGCTCCGGCGGCTTGATAGACCAGCAGCCCGCCACCACCGATGCCTGACGACTGCGGCTCGACCACGGTCAGCGCCAGCAGCGTCGCGGCGATCGCGTCCATGGCGCTACCGCCCTGCCGCAGCATCGCGACGCCCGCCGCCGCGGCGCGCGGATCGGCGGCGCTGACCATCGCGGGGGCGACCAGGGCACCGGGCGCTGCCGGAACGCGCGCCGTCGTCGCCGGTGCGGTCGCGGGCGGTCGCGGCGGCTTTGCCGTCGCAGTCTGCGGAGCCGCGACAGCCAGCGCCAGCAGCAAGACGAAATGCTTCACCCCAACCCCTTTACTGCCCCATGGCCCGACCATAGCCGGACGGCAACTTCGATCAAGCGGCGCTTGCGTCGACGCCGACCGCGTCGCCGACCGACGCAAAGCCGTCGCGACGGAGCAACGCCGCGAGCTCGGCCTTGATCCGCGTCACCAGCCCGGCGCCGTGATACACTAGCCCGGTATAGAGCTGTACCGCGCTCGCCCCGGCGCGGATTTTGGCATAGGCCTGCGCCCCGCTGGCGACGCCGCCGACGCCGATCAGCGTCAGTCTGCCGCCGGTCGCGCGGGCGAAGGCGCATAGCACTTCGGTCGAGGGCGCAAACAGCGGTGCCCCCGACAGGCCGCCCGCCTCGCCTGCCGCGCTCGACCGCAATAGCGGGCGCGCGAGCGTCGTGTTCGACACGATCAGCCCGGCGATGCCGCTCGCCAGCGCGACGTCGGCCAGCGCCGCGATCTCGTCACCGCCGAGGTCAGGCGCGACCTTGACGAACACCGGCTTGCCGCAGCTCACGACCGCGAGCCGGTCGAGCAGTTCGGTCAAGGCGGCGGCGGTCTGCAGCCCGCGCAATCCCGGCGTGTTCGGCGACGAGATGTTGACGGTGATGTAGCTCGCGTGCGGCGCAACGGCGGCGAGCCCGGCGACATAATCGCCGATCCGGTCGGCGCTGTCCTTGTTCGCCCCGATATTGACACCGACGATGCCGCCCGGCTGCCGCCGCTGCAGCCGCGCGACGTGCGCTGCCAGTCCTGCGTTGTTGAAGCCGAGACGGTTGATGACAGCGTCGTCGTCCGCCAGCCGGAACACCCGCGGCCGCGGGTTGCCCGCCTGCGGCAAGGGGGTCACCGTGCCGGTCTCGACGAAACCGAAGCCGAGCCGCAGCATCGCGCCCGGAACCTCGGCGTTCTTGTCGAACCCGGCGGCGAGCCCGATCGGGTTGGGGAGGCCTAACCCGGCCAGCGTCGTCGCGAGAATCGGTTCGTCGGCTGGAGCGTGCGGGGTGAGGCCGGTGCGCAGCGCGGCGAGCGTCAGCGCATGCGCGCGCTCGGGGTCGAGCCGAAAGAGCAGCGGGCGGAGAGTGGCGAACATGCGTGCTTTCTAGGCCTCTTCAGGCAGAACGGAAGAGGAGCAGCAGGGCAGCAGCCTTGACTCCTCCCACCCCCGCCCCACATAAGCCGGACCAATTCGCTCCGCTTTAGGAACTTAGCGTTGATCCGCCTGACCAATCTTGCCGATTACGCCGTCGTCGTGATGACCGCGGCCGCGCGCTGCAGCGAGACGCGCGCGTCGGCGGCGGCGATGGCGGCAGCGACCGGCATTCCCGCGCCGACCGTCGCCAAGCTGATGGGCACGCTTGCCCGCGCCGGGCTGCTGGCGAGTTCGCGCGGCGTCGCGGGTGGCTTCGCGCTCGCCCGCCCGGCGGCGGCGATCAGTATCGCGGCGATCGTCGAGGCCGTCGATGGCCCGATCGCGTTGACCAACTGCAATAGTGGCGAGACGTCGGAGTGCACGCTGCACGGCAGCTGCACGGTGCGGCCGCACTGGGCACCGATCAATGACGCGGTGCGCAGCGCGCTTGCCGCAGTGACACTGGCGGACCTCGCCGTGCCGCCCCGCAGGGCCGAAATAACCGTCTCAAACCATAACGCCGAGTTGGTAGCATGACCGAAACACTCGATATCCAGCGCGACCTCGCCAGCGCTGCCGCACTCGACGCCGATGCGCCGATAAACGCCGAGCTGATCGCCGCGGTCGACGAGCTGTCGACGTACAAATGGGGCTTCGTCTCCGACATCGAGTCCGAGCTGGCCCCCAAGGGGCTGAACGAAGATACCGTCCGCTATATCTCGGCGAAGAAGGCCGAGCCGCAGTGGCTGCTCGACTGGCGGCTGAAGGCGTTTCGCCACTGGCTGACGATGACCGGCCCCGACTGGGCCAAGCTCGACATCGCGCCGATCGACTATCAGGACGCCTATTACTACGCCGCGCCGAAGGCCAAGCCGACGATCGCCAGCCTCGACGAACTCGATCCCGAAATTCGCCGCACCTACGAAAAGCTCGGCATACCCATTGCGGAGCAGGAGATGCTGGCGGGCGTCGAGGGGTCGCGGCGGGTCGCGGTCGATGCGGTGTTCGACAGCGTCTCGGTTGCCACCACCTTCCGCACCGAACTCGAGCGCGCCGGCGTCATCTTCCGCTCGATCAGCGAGGCGGTGAAGGAGTTTCCCGACCTCGTCCGCAAGCACCTCGGCAGCGTCGTGCCGATGCGCGACAACTTCTTCGCCTGCCTCAACAGCGCGGTCTTCAGCGACGGCACCTTCGTCTACATCCCCGAGGGCGTGCGCTGCCCGATGGAGCTGTCGACCTATTTCCGCATCAACGCCGCCAACACCGGGCAGTTCGAGCGCACCTTGATCGTCGCTGACAAGGGCAGCCACGTCAGCTACCTCGAAGGCTGCACCGCGCCGATGCGCGACGAAAACCAGCTTCACGCCGCGGTCGTCGAGCTGATCGCGATGGACGATGCCGAGATCAAATATTCGACGGTGCAGAACTGGTACCCCGGCGACAAGGACGGCAAGGGCGGCATCTACAACTTCGTCACCAAGCGCGCGCTGTGCAAAGGCGCACGCTCGAAGGTCAGCTGGACGCAGGTCGAGACCGGGAGCGCGATCACCTGGAAATACCCGAGCTGCGTGCTATCGGGCGAGGATTCGGTCGGCGAATTCTACTCGGTGGCGGTGACCAACAACAGGCAGCAGGCCGACACCGGCACCAAGATGATCCACCTGGGCAAGGGCTCGCGCTCGACGATCGTGTCGAAGGGCGTCTCGGCCGGACGGTCGAACAACACCTACCGCGGGCTGGTCCGCGTCGCGGCTGGGGCCGAGGGCGTCCGCAACCATACGCAGTGCGACTCGCTGCTGCTGGGGTCGGAATGCGGTGCGCACACCGTGCCGTACATCGAGGTGCGCAACCCGAGCGCGCAGATCGAGCACGAGGCGACGACCTCGAAGATCAGCGACGACCAGCTGTTCTACGCCCAGTCGCGCGGCCTCGACAGCGAGGAAGCCGTCGGGCTGATCGTCAACGGCTTCTGCAAGGAAGTGCTCCAGCAGCTACCGATGGAGTTCGCGGTCGAGGCGCAGAAGCTGCTGGGGATTTCGCTGGAGGGGAGCGTCGGATAATCATGGCTTCGCTTTACGAAACCGACTTCTACGCGTGGACGCAGGACCAGAGCGGCAAGCTGCGGCAGCTGCTTATCGAGCGCAGCAATCTGGACATTGATCTGGAAAATATTGCCGAGGAAGTCGACAGCATGGGGCGAAGCAACCGGGCACAGCTGGTGAACCGGTTGGCGCAACTTGACGAGCACCTGATGAAGCTAGCTTTTTCGCTAAGCTGGGAGCCGAGGCGGCAGTGGAAGAAGTCGGTTGCCGGCCAACGGCATTCGATTGCTCGGCTGCTTGCGGAAAGTCCCTCTTTGCGACGGCAACTACCAGATGCGCTCGGCGAAGCGCACAAGTTTGCGCTACATACATTTGATGATGAAAAGCTGATCGAACTGACCATGAACGAGCTTCCGGGTCTTTGCCCGTTCGAGCTGGAGGACATGCTGGACCCCGATTGGTGGCCTGATCCGCGCGGCGTTCAGTGATTCGCTATTCGACCTCGATAGCTTCGGTGTCGGTGCTACTCGCCCTCGACGCCTGCGGCTCGCCGCCGCCGCGTGCGCCGGTGGCCGGGCAGCAGGCGCGAGCCGGGGTCGATGCGGCGACGAAGGCGTATAGCGACTGCGTCGACGCCCGCGCCGGGGTCGTGCCGGTGGCGGGCGACCTCGCGGGCCCGATCGTCGACCGGGTGGTGCGCGATTGCCGCCCGGCGCGGTTGGCGTTGCTGGCGAAGGTGGCGGCGTTCCACAAGCTCGGGCATCCGGCCGAGCGGCAGGACTATGCCGACCTCGTCGCCGAGGAGTCGGTCAAGGATGTCGACGGGCCGATCGCGGCGGCGGCGGTGATCAAGGTCGTCGAGCGTCAGCAGGCGGCCGAGAAAACAGGGAAATAGATGCTTCAAATCACCGACCTCCGCGCCACCATTGGCGGCAAGGCGATCCTCAACGGGCTGACGCTGACCGTCGACGCGGGCGAAGTCCATGCGATCATGGGGCCGAACGGCGCCGGCAAGTCGACGCTGAGCTATGTCCTTGCCGGGCGCGCCGGTTACGAGGTCACCGGCGGCAGCGTGACCTTCGAGGGCCGCGATCTGCTGGCGCTCGACGCGCACGAGCGTGCCGCCGCCGGGCTGTTCCTTGGGCTGCAATATCCGGTCGAGATCCCCGGCGTATCGAACCTGACCTTCCTGCGGACCGCGCTCAACGCGCAGCGGCGCGCGCGCGGCGAGGCGGAAGCGTCGGGAGCCGAATTCCTGAAACTGGTGCGGACCAAGGCCGACGGCTTCGGGCTGTCGATGGACATGCTCAAGCGCGCGGTCAACGTCGGCTTCTCGGGCGGCGAGAAGAAGCGCAACGAGATGGTCCAGATGGCGGTGCTGGCACCGCGGCTGGCGGTGCTCGACGAGACCGACAGCGGGCTCGACATCGATGCGCTGCGGGTGGTCGCCGACGGCATCAACCGCGGGCGCTCGGCGACCCGCGCGACGCTGCTGATCACGCATTACCAGCGGTTGCTCGACTATGTCGTGCCCGACTTCATCCACGTCCTGGTCGACGGGCGCATCGTCCGCAGCGGCGGTGCCGAACTCGGGCCGGAGTTGGAGCGCGACGGCTATATGGGCATCGCCGCATGAGCGCGGTCGCCACCATGCGGCCCGACGTGTCGACGCCGGTGTCGACGCTGCCGCTGCGCAAGCATGAAGCGTGGCGCTATAGCGACCTGACCGCGCTCGGCGGCGTCTGGTCCGAAACGCCCGCGGGCAGCCGCGCGATCACCGTTCAGTCGGGCGAGACCTTGGTCGTCGACGAGCGGCTGCAGGCGGACGGCTGGCATAACGAGGCGGTCGCGGTGACCGTCGGCGACGGCGCGCAGCTGACCGTCGGCGTCGCACAGGCGCGGGCGCTCGATGCGGTGACGACGCAGCTTTACACGGTCAGCATCGGCGACGGCGCGCACTGCCGGTTCAACATCCTGCAGCATGGCAGCCGCTTCGGCCGCGTCGCGCTCAACGTCACACTGGGCGAGAAGGCGGTATTCGAACTCGGCGGCGTCATCCTTGGCCGGGCCGAGCAGACGCTCGAGATCGTCACCACGGTCAATCACGCCGCGCCCGGCGCAGTCAGCCGCCAGGTCGTCCGCACCGTCGTCGACGAACGTGCCACAGGTTCTTATCTCGGCAAGGTCGCGGTGGCGCGTGCCGGGCAGCAGACCGATGCATCGCAGTCGCTCAAAGCCTTGTTGCTGGCCCGTACGGCGACGGCGAATGCCAAGCCCGAGCTCGAAATCTACGCCGACGACGTCAAGTGCGCGCACGGCGCGACCGTCGGCGAGCTCGACGCGCAAGCCTTGTTCTACCTGGCCAGCCGCGGCGTCGGCCCGGCCGAGGCGAAGGCGCTGCTGACCGAGGCGTTCATCGGCGACGCCGAGCTGGGTGAAGCGCTGACCGCCGAGGCGGTGGCGTGGTTGCGAGGTGAAGTATGAACGCGTCCGCACACCTGTTCCAGCGCGACTATCGCGCCGACTTCCCCGCGCTCGCCGACAATTGGGCGTACCTCGACTCGGCCGCCACCGCGCAGAAGCCGCAGGCGGTGATCGACGCGATCGCGCAAGCTTACGGGCCCGATTACGCCACCGTGCACCGCGGCGTTTACGCCCGTTCGGCGGCGATGACCGAGGCGTTTGAGGCGGCGCGGACCAAGGTCGCGCGCTTCATCGGCGCGAGCAGCCCGAGCGAGATCGTCTTCGTCCGCGGGGCGACCGAGGCGATCAATCTCGTCGCGCAAAGCTGGGGCAGCCGCCTGCAGCCCGGCTACCGCATCGTGCTGTCGGCGCTCGAACACCATAGCAATATCGTGCCGTGGCAGCTGCTCCGCGACCGCACCGGCATCGAGATCGACGTCGCGCCGCTGACGGCCGACCAGCGCATCGACGTTGACGCGCTCGAGGCGCTGCTGACGCCGCGCACCAGGCTGGTCGCGATCGCGCATGTCTCGAACGTGCTCGGCAGCATCGTCGACGTGCGGCGCGTCGCCGATGCGGCGCACGCGGCGGGCGCGCTGCTGCTGATCGACGGCTGCCAGGCCGCACCCCGCCTCAAGCTCGACATGGCGGCGTTGGGGTGCGACTTCTATACCTTCTCAGGGCACAAGCTGTACGGGCCGACCGGCATCGGCGTGCTGTGGGCGCGGGCCGAGATTCTCGAAAAGATGCCGCCGTGGCAGGGCGGCGGCGCGATGATCGAGACGGTCAGCTTCGCGCGCACGACCTACGCGCCGCCTCCCGGACGCTTCGAGGCGGGGACCCCGCACATCGTCGGCGCGCTCGGGCTGGCGGCGGCGATCGACTATGTCGAAGCGATCGGCGTCGAGGTCATCGACGCGCACGAGCGCACGCTGGTCACGGCGGCGCGCGAGGCGCTGTCGCAGTTCAACTCGGTGACGCTGTACGGCCCCGCCGAGTCGGCGGGCATCCTCTCGTTTTCGCTGAAGGGGGTGCATCCGCACGACATCGGCACCATCTTGGATGAAGGCGGCGTCGCCATCCGCGCCGGGCACCATTGCGCGCAGCCGTTGATGGACCTGCTTGACGTGCCGGCGACGGCGCGGGCGAGTTTTGCGGTGTATAATACTATGGACGACGTGGCGCGGCTCGCCGACGGCATCAAGCGCGTGACGCGGATTTTCGGGTAGGTGACGGCATGAGCGAGCGTAGTTTCAGTATCGAAGAGGTCGACACGGCCCCGGTCGTGCCGAAGGCACCGCCGGTCGGTCAGGCGGTGCACGAGGGCGGAAGGACGCCCGATTACCTCGACGGCTTCCTCAGCGCAAAGCCGGCTGTCGTCACCGCGGGCGAACCCGGCGGCGATCTGTACGAGGCCGTCGTCCAGTCGCTGCGCGAAATCTACGATCCCGAAATCCCGGTCAACATCTACGATCTCGGGCTGATTTACGGCGTCGATATCGTCGACGATCATGTCGCGGTATCGATGACGCTGACGACGCCGCACTGCCCGGTGGCGGAGACGATGCCGGGTGAAGTCGAGCTGCGGGTCGGGTCGGTTCCCGGCGTCGGCTCGGCCGAGGTCAATCTGGTGTGGTCGCCGCCGTGGGATCCGGGCAAGATGTCCGACGAGGCCAAGCTCGAACTGGGAATGCTGTGATGGCCACCCTTGCCGCAACCGCACCGCCGCTGGCCCCGCGCCGCCCGCGCCCGGCACCGATCACGGTGACGCCGAACGCCGCGGCGCGCATTGCCGACCTGATCGCCAACGCTCCCGAGCCCGCCGCGGGCGTCCGGCTGACGACGCCCAAGCGCGGCTGCTCGGGGCTGGCCTATTCGCTGAGCTATGTCACCACGCCGGCCCCCGGTGACGAGCCGGTGGCGACGCCGGGCGGCACGCTGTTCGTCGACGGCGGCTCGCTGATGTACCTGATCGGCTCCGAGATGGACTGGGTCGAGGACGATTTCGCCGCCGGCTTCGTGTTCACCAATCCCAATTCGAAGGGCAGCTGCGGCTGCGGCGAGAGCTTCACCGTTTGATCGGCTTACGCCAGCGCGCGGCACCCCTGTTGCTCGCGCTGGCACTGTCAGGATGCGTCGAGACCACCGCGGCGATCGTCACCGCGCCGGTCCGCATCGTCGGTTCCGGGATCAACGCCGTCGCGCCGAGCCAATCGAAACGCGACCGGGCGCGCGGCAAGCGCGAGCGCAAGGCCGATGCGAAAGCCGCGAGGGAGCAGCGCAAGGCTGACAAGGCGGCGAACTCCTAAGACTGGTTAAGCCGCTTGCATTCAGATCTAAACAATCCCGCTCATCTCGAGCGGGGGCGGGGCTTCGATCGGCTTGCAAGATAATCTAGTCGTCCGGTCCCAGCGTCGCATCGAGGTCGCGCGGCCGCACGAAGTCGCGCAGCGTTGCGCTGCCCTCGGCAACATCGCTCCAGCGTTCGACCGGCAGTTCGAGCACCGCGATCGTCGCGGTCGGATATTTCGCCTCGGCCTCGGCGCGCAGCGGGTCGGCGGGCGGCGTCAGCAGCAGCAGCAAATCCTCGAGCCCCGGATTATGGCCGATCAGCAGCGCCTTCGAGGCCACGTCGAAGCCCTGCACCAATTCGAGCAGGGTCGCTGCCGAGGCCATGTAGATGCGGGAATCGAAGACCGCTCCCAGCGTTCGCCCAAGCCCGTCCTCGATGCCCTCGATGGTTTGCCGCACGCGTAGCGCCGGTGAGGCGCGGACGAGTTCGAAGGCGGCATTATGCTCGCGCAGCCATTGCCCGATGCGGGTTGCGGCGCGGCGACCGCGGCCGTTCAAGGGACGGTCGAAGTCACGCTCGACCGGATCGTCCCACGCCGACTTGGCATGGCGCAGCAGCGTCAGCGTCTTCAAGCGGAGGCCCTCCGAAAGCGTCGCAAGCGCCTGTAGCATGCGTTGAGATTAACGCGATCCAAAACGATGGCGGCGGCTCGGCAGCTACTCGCCACGGTGATAAGGATGCCCCGCCAGCAGCGACGTCGCCCGGTAGAGCTGTTCCGCCAACATCGCCCGCACCAGCAGATGCGGCCATGTCGCCGGTCCGAAGCCGAGTAGCAGCGTCGCCCGGTCCCGCGCTGCCGCGCCATGGCCGTCGGCGGGGCCGATCACGAAGCGCGCCTCGCGCATGCCCGCGTCGCGCCAGGCGTCGAGCTTTGCCGCCATTGTCCGCGATGCCAACGCCTCGCCGCGCTCGTCGAGGAGCACGATCACCGCGGGGGTGACCGGGTCGGCAAGCTTGCCCGTACCGCTATCCGACAGCTCGGTCAGCTGGACCGGCCAGGTGATGCGTCTCAGGTAGCGTCCGACCAGCGCCGCCTCGGGACCCTGCCCGATACGGCCGTGCGCGACGATGTGGAGCTTCAAGCCTCGGTAGCACTGGTCGTTGGTGCGATCTCGCCGGCTGGATCGAACGCAGCCCTGGCAGCCGGCTCCGATGCCACCTTCGGCGGCGCGCGGCGCTCGCTGGTCGAGCCCGACGGGCCGTCGAAAGCCCACATCTTCTCGAGATTATAGAAGCTGCGGACCTCTGGGCGAAATAGGTGCACGATAACGTCCTGCGCATCGATCAGCACCCAGTCGGCGGTCGGCAGCCCCTCGATGCGGACTTCGCGACGGAGCTCGGCCTTGATCCGCTCGGCGATCTTCGCCGCCATCGACGCGACCTGCCGGGTCGAGCGCCCGCTCGCGACGACCATATGATCGGCGATGCTGGTCTTGCCGGCGAGCGGGATGCTGACCACCTCGACCGCCTGGTCGTCGTCGAGCGTCGCGAGGATCAACGCGTGCAGCGCCTGCACGGCGGGATCATCGGCATTGACGGCGCGTGGGATCGACGACCGTACGGGCTGCGTGGGGCTGGCGGGGTCAGCTGCGGCAGTACCGATCAAAACATTGTCCTCAAACTGGTCTCTTCCTTATCGCTGCGACTTGTCCGTTCAAACTTGCGCGCCCAGTCGGGATCGCGCGCCCGGCGTTGCGTCGCCGAGAGCGGGCTCAACCGGATGTCGAGCATCACGATCGCCGGCAGCTTCCAGTCGCGCCACGCTCCAGCGTCCGATGCCCGGCGCCGCCAGCGCCTGAACCACGCCATCGCCGGCGACCTCAGGCCACCCTTGATATAGCCAGGACGCGCCAAAACCGCAATCGGCACCGCGTGCGCCAATTGCCGCCACGCCTTCCAGCGGTGCAGCTGGATCAAATTATCCGCCCCGATCAGCCAGATGAAGCGCGTTTTCGGATAACGGCGCTGCAGCGCCCGGACGGTATCGACGGCAAAGCGGGTGTCCAGCTCGGCCTCGATCCCCGAAACATGCACCCTCGGATGCCGCGCCAAGGCGCGCGCTGCCGCAATCCGGACGCCGTGCGGGGCCATGCCGGCGTGGTCCTTCAGCGGATTCTGCGGGCTCACCAGCCACCAGACCTCGTCGAGCCCGAGCAGCCGCATCGCCTGCAAGCTGATGTGCCGGTGCCCGGCATGCGCGGGGTTGAATGACCCGCCGAGCAGGCCGACGGCGGTCATCGCGAACGCCAGTTTTGCGACTGATGATGGACGCGGGCGACTTCGATGACATCAGAAGCCAGGTAAGCCAATAGGTGGGGATAAGACGCGATCGACAGCTTGCGTAGCGGACCATCCTCGACGCGCTCGCCTGCGAGAGGATGCGATCTTAAAAGCTGCGCACGACCGCGAATGGCGCCCATCACCTTGACTGCGGCGACCCGATCATAATCACGAAGGTAAGTCGTAATCTCGCAACCTTGCCAATCTCCGCATCACCCCCGCACCTGCCCCGTGCCGCGCACCACATTCTTGTACGTCGTCAACCCCTCCAGCGCGACCGGGCCGCGGGCGTGCAGCCGTCCCGTGGCGATGCCGATCTCGGCCCCGAAGCCGAACTCGCCGCCGTCGGCGAACTGGGTCGAGGCATTGTGCAGCACGATGGCGCTGTCGACCTCGGCCAGAAAGCGGGCGGCTGCGGCAGGAGCCTCGGCGACGATCGCGTCGGTGTGATGCGAGCCATGCGCGGCGATATGGTCGACCGCGCCTGCGATGCCGTTGACGAGGGTCACGGCGATCACTGCGTCGAGATACTCGGTATCCCAATCGGCATCGCTGGCGGCGGTCAGGCGGGCGTCGAGCACCTGCAGTTCGGGCGTCGTGCGGACCTCGCAGCCGCCGTCGAGCAGTGCGGTCAGCAGCGCGCCCGGAGCGACATAGCCGCGGTCGATCAGCAAGGTCTCCGCTGCGCCGCAGACGCCGGTACGGCGCAGCTTCGAGTCGAGCACGATAGCGCGGGCCTTCGCCGGATCGGCCGACGCGTCGACATAGACGTGGTTGATGCCGTCGAGGTGCGCCAGCACGGGCACGCGCGCCTCGGCCTGGACCCGCGCGACGAGCCCCTTGCCGCCGCGCGGGATCAGCACGTCGATCAGCCCGTGGGCGGCGAGCATCGCCCCGACCAGCGCGCGGTCGGTGCCGGCGACGAGCTGGACGGCGTCGGCGGGCAGACCTGCCGTGGTGATCCCCGCGACGAGTGCAGCGTGGATCGCCTGGTTCGAGTGCGCCGCCTCCGAGCCGCCGCGCAGGATGCAGGCATTGCCCGCCATCAGGCACAGCGCCCCGGCATCGGCAGTAACGTTGGGGCGGCTTTCGTAGATGATCCCGATGACGCCGAGCGGCACGCGGACGCGCTCGAACTGCAGCCCGTTCGGCGTCGCCCACGCGTCAATTTGACGACCGACCGGATCGGCCAATGCCGCCACCGTGTCGAGCCCGGCCGCCATCGCCTCGATCCGCGCCGGATTGAGCATCAGCCGGTCCCGGAGCGCGCCGGACAGCGCGCTGGCGGTCACCATGTCGCGCGCATTCGCATCGCGAATCCCCGCCGCCGAGGACCGGATCGCCGCGGCGGCGGAACGCAACGCCGCCGCCTTGGCAGCCGTCGGCGTTTGCGCCAGCACGGCGGCGGCCCGGCGCGCCGCCGCGCCCATCGTCGCGATCACATCGGCTGCGCTCGCCACCAATCGAGCGGCAGCGCTGGTTCCAGCAGGGCCCGCCCTCGACATCACGACGTCATCCGTCATGTTTATACCAGCACCAGGTGATCGCGGTGAATCAGCGCGGCGCGTGGGGCATAGCCGAGCAGCGCCGCCTGCGCGTCGTTGCGGGTGCCGATGATCCGCGCCGCATCGGCGGCATCATAGCTCACCAGCCCGCGCGCATAGGGCCCGTTCGAGCCGACGACCTCGACCGCGTCGCCGCGGTTGAAGCTGCCTTCGATCCGGCTCGCCCCGGCCGCCAGCAGGCTCTTGCCGTGCCTGAGCGCCGCCACCGCACCGTCGTCGATATAGATGCGCCCGGCGACGGTCAGGCGGCCGGCGAGCCACGCCTTCTTGGCCCGCTCGCCGTCGCCGCCGGCGAAGATCGTGCCGCGCCCCGAGGCGGCGAACCGCGCCAGCGGGCGGTCGACACGACCGTCGACGATGGCGAGATGGATGCCGGCCGCCTGCGCGATCTTCGCCGCTTGCAGCTTGGCGATCATGCCGCCCGTGCCCAGCCCCGAACTGCTGGCCGACGCCGCCATCGCCTCGATCCGCGCGTCGACGCTGGTCACGGTCTCGATCAATTCGGCATCGGCGTCGGCGTTCGGATCGGCCGTATACAGCCCGTCGACGTCGGACAGCAGGACCACCGCCGACGCCCGCGCCGCCTGCGCCGCGCGTGCCGCCAGGCGGTCGTTATCGCCGAAGCGGATTTCGGCGGTGGCGACGCTGTCGTTCTCGTTCAATACCGGCACGACACCGAGCACCAGCAGGCGGTCGAGCGTCGCCGTCACGTTCAGATAGCGCCGCCGGTCTTCGAGATCGCCGAGCGTCAGCAGGATCTGCGCCGCCTGGATACCGCGGCGGCTGAGCAGCTCGGCGTAGCAACCGCTGAGCATGATCTGCCCGCAAGCGGCGGCCGCCTGCGCGTCTTCGAGGCTGGCGCGACCGCCCTTCGGCAGCCCGAGCCGTCGCGCCCCGAGCGCGATCGCGCCGGACGAGACGACGGCCACGGCTTGGCCCGCCGCGTGCCGTTCGGCGATGTCGTCGAGCACGCCCGCGAGCCAGTCGCGGCGCAGCTCGCCCGCGGGGGTGACCAGCAGCGACGAGCCGATCTTGACGACCAGTCGCGCGCAGCCCGACGGGCTGAAGGCGTTGGTGCGCTCGTTCAGGCGAATGGCGTCCACGCGACGTCCTTGGCGCCAACGGCCTTGGCGCGGCCGACCGCCTCGACCAGCCGGTCGAGCACGGCATCGAGCCCGGTGCGGGTCGCCGCCGACAGCAGGAACACCGGTGCGCCGGTCGCCTTCGCCAGCGCCTTCTGCCGTTTCGCCAGCAACTTGGGCTCGACGAGGTCGCACTTGCTCAGCGCGACGATCTCGTCCTTGTCCTCGAGCCCGGCCCCGTACGCATCGAGTTCGCCGCGGACGACGCGGTAGTTCTCGACCGGATCGTCGGCATCGGCATCGACCAGGTGGAGCAGGATGCGGCAGCGCTCGATGTGCCCGAGGAAGCGGTCGCCGATACCGACGCCGTCGGCGGCACCCTCGATCAGCCCGGGAATATCGGCGAGGACGAACTCCTGCCCCTTATGACCGACGACGCCGAGCTGCGGTTTGAGCGTCGTGAACGGATACGCGCCGACCTTGGCGTGGGCGTTGGTGATCGCATTGAGCAGCGTCGACTTGCCGGCGTTGGGCATGCCGAGCAGCCCGGCATCGGCGATCAGCTTGAGTCGCAGCCAGACCCACAACTCGCTGCCGGGCTCGCCGGGCGTGAACTCACGCGGGGCGCGGTTTGTCGAGCTCTTGAAGAACGCATTGCCCTTGCCGCCGTGGCCGCCGTGGAGCAGCACCAGCCGCTGGCCGATCGCGGTGAAGTCGGCGAGCATGACGTCGCGCTCGTCGTCGAAGACCTGCGTACCGAGTGGGACCTTAATGTGGAGGTCGTCGGCCCCGGCCCCGGTGCGGTCGCGCCCCATGCCGTGCTGGCCGCGCCCGGCCTTGAAATGCTGCGAATAGCGGAAGTCGATCAGGGTGTTGAGCCCGGCGACGCTTTCGAAGATGACGTTGCCACCGCGCCCGCCGTCACCGCCGTCGGGGCCGCCGAACTCCTCGTACTTCTCGCGCCGGAACGACACCGCGCCGTCGCCGCCCGCACCCGAACGTAGGTAAATCTTGGCTTGATCGAGGAACTTCATGGCTGCCTATGTGGCGCACGCGCCAACCTTTTGCCAGTGTGAGCGGCGAGGCGCACGACTTCGAGCCAGTTTGCGATAAACTAAACCGCTCATCCCGAGCGAAGTCGAGGGACGCACGATCTCCAGGCAGGTCCCTCGCTTCGCTCGGGATGAGCGGATCAGAGCCTAATCGGAAGTAGAAGCGCTTAGCGCGCCTCCGCCTTACTCGGCAGCGACCGCCACCGGCTCGACCATGCGGGCGACAGCCGCGTCGATGCTGACGTACTTGCGGCCCTGGCGGCCCTCGTGGAACACGACGATGCCGTCGTTCAGCGCGAATAGCGTGTGGTCGCGGCCGAGCCCGACGTTGCGGCCCGGATAGACGCGGGTGCCGCGCTGGCGGATGATGATGCTGCCGCCGGTCGCGGCCTGCCCGCCGAACAGCTTGACGCCGAGGCGACGTCCGGCCGAGTCGCGACCGTTGCGCGATGAACCGCCGGCTTTCTTATGTGCCATGCTCTATACTCTCGCTTAGCCGACGCTGACGATCTTGAGCACCGTCAGCTGCTGACGATGCCCGTTCTTGCGGCGGTAGTTGTGACGGCGGCGCTTCTTGAAGATGATGACCTTGTCACCCTTGGTCTGCGCGACGATCTCGGCAGTGACGCCGCCCGCGGTCAAGGCACCCGCGTCGCCGAGCATCAGCGTCTCGAGCGTAACGGTGTCGCCCGCCTCGCCGTCGAGCTTCTCGACGATGATCTTGTCGTCGGCGGCAACGCGGTACTGCTTGCCGCCCGTGCGCACTACTGCGAACATCGTGGTGAACCTTAGGTCAGAAATAAACGAGCCCAGCGCCCCGAAGGGGTGCCGTGCGGAGCGAGCGAACTAAGCGAAGGGGAGGGCGTTGTCAACGGCCGCCTCCACCTTCCTGCTACCTCTCCTGCCTTCGCGGGAGAGGGCTCGATCTACTCCGTCAGCTCCGCCCAGACATCCTTGAGCTTGGCGAAGAACCCCGTCTGTCCCGGGTTGTTGCGGCCGTCCTCGGCCTCCTCGAGCGCCTGGAACTCGACGAGCAGTTCGCGCTGGCGCTTGGTCAGCTTGACCGGCGTCTCGACGTCGAGCTGGACGACGAGGTCGCCGAAACCGTGGCTGATGCCGTTGCTGCCGAGTGCCGGCATGCCGCGGCCGCGAACCCGCAACTGCTTGCCGCTTTGCGTGCCGGCCGGCACCTTGATGACCGCCGCCGCCTTGTCGAGGCACGGCACCTCGATCTCGCCGCCGAGCGCTGCCGTGGTAAACGAGATCGGCGCTTCGGCGAACAATGTCGTGCCGTCGCGCTTGAACAGCGTGTGCGGTTTCAGCTGGACGAAGATGTACAGGTCGCCCGGCGGCCCGCCGCGCGTGCCCGCCTCACCCTCGTTCGCCAGCCGGATGCGGGTGCCGTCGTCGACGCCCGCGGGTATCTTGACGTCGAGCGTCTTCTCGCGCTCGACCCGCCCCGCGCCGTGGCAGGTGCTGCAGGGATCGGTGATGACGCGCCCGAGGCCGCGGCAGGTGACGCAGGTGCGCTCGATCATGAACAGGCCCTGCCGCATGCCGACCTTGCCTTGACCGCCGCAGGTCGCGCAGGCTTTCGCCGAGGTTCCGGGCTTGGCACCGCTGCCGCTGCACGGCGTGCAGGTCACCGATACTTCCATGGTCAGCGTAGCGTTCTTGCCGGTATAGGCCTCCTCGAAGCTCATTTCGAGATCGTAGCGCAGGTCGGCCCCGCGGTTGTTCTGCTGACGCCCGCGGCTGCCGCCCATGAACTGGCTGAAGATGTCCTCGAAGATGCCGCCGAGGTCGTCACCCTGCGGCCCGCGCCCGCCGCTTTGCTGGAATGCCGCCTTGCCGTAGCGGTCGTAGGCGGCGCGCTTCTGCGGGTCCTTGAGGCAGTCGTACGCCTCGCTGATCGCCTTGAAGCGCGCTTCGGCATTGGCGTCGCCGGGGTTCTTGTCGGGGTGGAACTGCATCGCGAGCCGGCGGTACGACGCCTTGAGCACGCCGTCGTCGGCGGTGCGCTCACATTCGAGCAGTTCGTAGTAGTCGATGTCGAGGCTCATTGCGCCACCCGTCTCTGCCCCAGCGTCGTGCGTCCCTCGACTTCGCTCGGGATGAGCGGTTTTGGGCACATTGCACTACTTCAACTACGTATGAAATGCTCGACCT
>JANOOK010000074.1:0-2598 GCA_031421275.1 Sphingomonadaceae bacterium | reverse complement strand
CAACGCTAACGCGCGCGCGCGCCCTGGCAGCTCGCTACCGCCAGCTTGTCACGTTCCCGCTGGTTGGCGACATTAACACGCTGTTCGGTTTGGCCCTGTATCCCGCGCTGTTGTGGGGCATACCGGTACTGCAGCGCCAGTACATGCTGGGTCTGTTAATCGCACAGGCCATCAGCCTCTGTTTCGCCTATGCCACGTACAAACGCACGATGTTCCGCACGCGGGGCAATCTCCACGGTGGCGATATTTCGCATCGACGTGGACAGAGGTCCCAGAGCGACAGATTGTGCATAATACAGATACAAGGTTAAGAAATTGAGTATCTCGCGTGAATGTTCAACGCATCTCTGGTCGCGCCGAGCCGCGCTGGGTGTTGCCGCCTCAGGGTTGGCTGTGGCGGCACCCCTTCCAGCCGACGCTCTCGTACCCTCGAAATGGCTGAGGATCGACCGAGATACGCGCTTATCGGGTGCCGTGACCATTGCATCGGGCAGCGGCTTCGTTGTCGGCACGGGCGCCACCCTAACCTTCGACGGCGACCTGACTGCGCCAAGCGTACGAATCTTTGACGGGCCGGGCCGAGTAGATCTTGGTGCCAGCCGTGTTGCCGCGGCCAGGCCGGAATGGTGGGGCGCGACGGCCAACGACGCAGCATGCGATTGCAGCGCAGCGTTGGCAGCATGTCTCGCCGCGCACCCGGTGCTCCAGCTCGGACGGGGCGACTATTACCTGGAGTCGACGTGGAAAATCGACCGACCGGGCGCGCGCGTCGCTGGCGTCGGGGGCTTAGGCGTCGGGGGCACCCGGCTGGTGCTGCGCGGCGGCGTAGGCGCGGTCGTCTTGGTCGGCACCGAAGACCCGCCGGCCCAGATCAACGACTATCTGCGCGGTGTCGAGCTACGCGACATCGCGCTCGGACGGACTAGTGCGCCGACCTCCGAGAGCGCCGTCGGGCTCGCGGTCCGCCATGTCCTGTTATGCAATTTCGAAGGTCTGGATTCTGACGAGCATGCAATCGGCTATTCGATAAAAGGGGCGGTTCGGACGTTCCTGCGCGGCTGTGCGGCACTGCGCACTGCGTCGTCCGAGACCGGCCATGGGGATAGTTTCGTCGCGTTCGAACTGGACGGCCGCAGCTCGCCCATCCCAACCGGAGCCAATGCCTCGCTGTATCTGATCGATTGCCTAGCGCGGACTGGCGGGCGGCCGACTCTCACCACTTCGGTCGGCTGCCGCATGCGCGGCGGCTTTTCGGACACTTTCATCATCAGATTCGAGACGACGGAGCTCGCGGTCGGCATCCTGGTCGACGGCGAGGCATCGCTTCGCAGTGCCGACGAGACGCGGTTAGGTCACGTAGACTTGCACATTGAGGGGCCGGTTCTCGATCAATGCTCCGGGCGCGGGATAGCGATTACAGGTTTGGGCGGGGAAGCCCTGGTCGAAATCGCCCGACCCTATGTCGCGCTCGCACCGGGCGGCCGGGTCGGCATCGACATCGACGTATCGGGCGGCAACATCGGTCTCGTGGGAGGACAACTCTTGGGCTGGGTCGCGGCGGGCCACGCGGTCGGCCTCAGGATTGCTGGAAGCCGGGGCATCGAAGCCGCCGGAATCAAACTGCTGGGTTTTGGACGGCCGGTCGAAGTGCTTGCGTCGCGAGGGCTAGATCTTGTGCTAGCGATTAACAACCGGGCGGGAGAGGGTGGTCCGGCAATCCGCGTCGAACGCTCAGACCGCGTCTATCTGCGTCCGCGCATTGCCGGCGGCTCGACCGCTTTCGACGTCGGCGTCGCGATTGACGGCGCCTCTCGGAATATCGTCATCGAAGGCATTGGCATCGATGACGCGGCTGCCCGCGTCCCGGTTGCCATCGCCGGCCGGCCGGTTGCACTCGACCGGGCCGGACGTTACCCTTGAACTGTTGGCCGCACGATCTTCCACGCCCGCGTCATTGGCTCACTAATGCGGCCGGCTTGGGAAGGAGCACGGCGATCTCGCGCATTCCTACGAGCATCGAGGCGAGGCAGCCAATTTCGCTGGACTTGCGGCCCGCTCGGCCGTGTTACGGTCGCAAGTAGGGGTTATCAAGATAGGGGACCGGCAGGTCGGCAACAGCGGCGACCTGTGCCGGATTGCTTGCGGTCGTTGCCTAACGGTCAAAGCCCTGCCTCTGATAGGGATATCGGAGCGCGGCGAATTGGTTTGATCACTGTTTGTAATGGCAGATCAACCTCGCACCGCCCGTCTAAGTTAATTCGCCGAAATCAAGACTGTCGTGATGCTATTAACACCTTAATGACCTAGACGGATGACACGAACTGTCGGGCCGCCAATGGCACCGGGAACTGGCAAAAATCTCGCTACCTCGACGCCTTTTTGTCGGATAAGTTCATAAGCTGCCATCTCGGAGCCGAAGTGGTCACCATCGGCAACATAGCGGTCGTAATGGGACAACACGACGTAGCTGGCGTTGCACGATACCCGCTTGGCCGGATCGACCGTGCCGAAGTCGGCCACGGGGACGTCGCCGCGCATCGTCCCGACACCGGCGAGCGTCATGTGTCCGGTCAGCAGCGCCATCGCGTCGAGGCAGCC
>JANOOK010000073.1:0-23581 GCA_031421275.1 Sphingomonadaceae bacterium | reverse complement strand
CCGCATGCTCCCCCGACGGTGTTCACGATCCCGCGCTCCAGACGCGACGTTCGCGCGAGGCCTCTCGTGCCGCTCCGCCGCGCGCTGTCTAGGCCACCGCGATGACCGAGCCCGCCGCGACCGAACTGACCCGCCTCGCCGCGATCATGGCGCGGCTGCGCGATCCCGACGGCGGCTGCCCCTGGGACCTGCAGCAAAGCTTTGCGACGATCGTCCCCTACACCATCGAGGAGGCCTATGAGGTCGCCGACGCGGTCGCCTCGAACGACATGGCGGCGCTCTGCGAGGAGCTCGGCGATCTGCTGTTGCAGGTCGTTTTCCACGCGCAGATGGCGCGAGAAGCGGGCGCGTTCGCGCTCGCCGACGTCATCCGCGGCATCGCCGACAAGATGGAACGGCGGCACCCGCATGTGTTCGGCGACGCGGGCGCGAGCGACGCCGCCGCGGTCATCGCCAACTGGGAAACCCTGAAAGCGCGCGAGAAACCGCGCTCGGGCGCGCTCGCCGGGGTGGCGCTCGCGCTGCCCGCGCTGATGCGCGCCGACAAGCTACAGCGCCGCGCCGCCCGCACCGGCTTCGACTGGCCCGACCCCAGCGGCCCGCGCGCCAAGATCGCCGAGGAGCTGGCCGAGTTCGACGCCGCCGCGAACCCGGCCGAGCAGGTCGACGAGGGCGGCGACCTCCTGTTCTCGGTGGTCAACTACCTGCGCCACCACGGCGTCGACCCGGAGGTCGCGCTGCGCGGCGCGAATGCGAAGTTCGAGGCGCGGTTCAGGGCGATGGAGGCGAGTGTGGCGGATCTTGCGGGGCTGGGGATGGTGGCGAAGGAGGCGTTGTGGGAGGCGGCGAAGCGCGAGCGCGCCAGCTAGACCCGATTGCACTGAGGCTGAAGCACGTCAATCATTGTCATCCCGGCGAGGGCCGAGACCCATGACCTTGAAGCTTGAAGGTCATGGGTCCCGGCCCTTACCGGGAGGACAACCACAATCAGTGAAGAGGAGTCCCTCTCCAGGAGGAGATGAACTGCGAAAGCTCCTATTCTAGTGCTTGTTACCCACCTCGGGACTTGATGTCTCTCCCTGCTGACTGTCCGACGGCATTGTGAGAAGCTTTGTCAGTAGCGCGGCCATAGTGGCTCGTGCTTGGTTCTGCTTAGGTCGCCAAATCTGCTCACCGACAAACTCGGGCTTGTAACCCGGCGGTGCCGGGACTTGGTAGGTCTTACCAATCATGCCAGGGGCTGAGGGCGACTGTACAAGCGGCTTATCTCCTTGGGCCTTCAGTCCGGCTGAAATTTGCGACAGGCCGCCGCTGCACAATACTTCGTCATTATGCCGTAGCGGTGCTGTTGCGGCCTCGAAAGCAAGCGAAATTGTTCCCATCGACATTCGCACGCTTTTCGGAGAATTTGCGATGAAGCGTATTAGCTCCGGATTCTGAGTCATGAGTTGATCACGCCGATGCACTGGAGCGGATGGGTCTGCGCACCTCAACCCATCCAGTATGATGAGGTCGATCCCGTAGGCGAGCATCATACCCGCAGCCTGTTTCAATCCCTCCCCGTCGCTCGCTCGGGTCGTCGCACCTAGACGCCAAAGGTCCGTCATATACGCGTAAACGATGATTAAACCGCCTCCATCCAGAATTCGCGCTTTCTCCCAGTTCATATCAAGCCAAGCATCTTTGATGTTCGAAACGTCGCGAAGCCGTGCTGTCAATCTCGCTAAATCCTGTCTCGACCAGAGCTTGTCGAGCGTAGCCACATCAGATGGCATTGGAGCATCTTTGATGCGGCTAGTAAGTATTTCATGTACCTGCGCTGAAGTAAGTCGCGGGTTCTCTACGGCTTGAGCTTCCGTAATCGCAGAACTTAAAAATAATAGTATGGAAAGCGCCATCAGTCGTACGTTTTGGCGCAAGTACATCTAAGGTGCTCCCACGAATTGATTTAAGCAGTCTTGGACCCCGCGTCGAACCGCGCCTTGTCCGGTTCGCTCAGCCGAACGCGCACTTGCGTCCGGCCCTCGTCGTCGTTGGTACGCTCAACCACCTCACCGTGGCTGTAGAGCCACGCGAGCCGCTTGCCTTCATCGGCGTTCAGCACGATCTCGTAGGTCTTGCTCAGCCGCTGCAGCCGGTCGGCGATCGCCAGCCGCAGCGCCTCGACACCCTCGCCGGTCACCGCCGAGATCGCCACGGTATCGGCGTCGGCGCGGGCGAGCAGCGCGGCGCGGGCGTCGGCATCGAGCAGGTCGAGCTTGTTGTACACCGTCAGCAACGGGCGCGCGTCGGGGTTGTCGATAACGCCGAGCCCGCGCAGGACGTCGGCGACGTCGGCGGCCTGCGCGTCGCTGTCGGGATGCGCGATGTCGCGGACGTGGACGATGATATCGGCCTCGATGACTTCTTCGAGCGTGGCGCGGAAGGCGGCGACCAGTTGCGTCGGCAGCGCCGAGACGAAGCCGACGGTGTCGGAGAAGATCACCTTGTCGATGCCGGGCAGTTCGGCAGCGCGCATCGTCGGATCGAGCGTCGCGAACAGCAGGTCCTCGGCCATCACCGTCGCGCCCGTCAGCCGGTTGAACAGCGTCGACTTGCCGGCATTGGTATAGCCGACCAGCGCGACGACCGGGAACGGCGCCTCCTGCCGCCGGGTGCGGTGCAGCCCGCGGGTGCGGCGCGCGTCGTCGAGCTCGCGCTTCAGCTTCGCCATGCGGTCGCGGATCAGGCGGCGGTCGGCCTCGATCTGCGTCTCGCCGGGACCGCCGAGGAAGCCGAAGCCGCCGCGCTGGCGTTCGAGATGGGTCCACGACCGCACCAGCCGCGACGCCTGGTAATCGAGGTGCGCGATCTCGACCTGCAGCGCGCCCTCCCGCGTCGAGGCGCGCTCGCCGAAGATCTCGAGGATCAGCCCGGTGCGGTCGATGACCTTGGCCTTGCAGGCCTTTTCGAGATTGCGCTGCTGGATCGGCGACAGCGCGCCGTCGACGACCAGCAGCTCGGCATCGTGCGCGGCGACCGCGGCGGCGATGCGCTCGACCTGGCCCTTGCCGAACAGCGTCGAGACCGACGGCTTGCGGACGCGGATGATCTCCGAATGCACGACGTCGAGTTGGATCGCGCGCGCCAGACCTTCGGCCTCCGCCAGCCGCGCATCGCCGTCGCGCGGCAGCTGGCCGTCCTTGTCGCGCTCGGGCAGGACCACGATCGTCGGCGCGCCGAAGCGCACGCCGCGCTGCGCGTCGAAGCCCGGCTGGGCGCCGAAGCCGGGGGTGACGTGCGGGTCGTCGGAGCGGAAGGTGTCGCTCAATCGCGTGCCGCTTCCTCGGGGATAGCGTCCATGTCGACCTTCTCGGCATCGAACAGCTGCAGCGGTGCGGCCGGCATCACCGTCGAGATGGCGTGCTTATAGACCAGTTGCGAATGCCCGTCGCGGCGCAGCAGCACCGAAAAATTGTCGAACCAGGTGATGATGCCCTGCAGCTTGACGCCGTTGACGAGAAACATCGTCACCGGCGTGCGGGTCTTGCGCACGGCATTCAGGAACACGTCCTGCAGATTATTGGCTTTATCCGCCATCGTTGGCCGCCTTTCTGGCTATGGTCTTGGCAAACTACACTGGTTTGCGCCCGCACCGTTGCTCGGTGTCGGCGTACCCGGTTCAACGCGAGCCAGGGCGCCAAGCCTATCGCACTGCAGCACAACGCTCAACCGACAATCGCGACCCAACTCAGGCGTCGACAATCTCGCCCTCGTCGCCGTCGCGGGTATTGTCGCTCAGACCCAACGCTTTCAGCTTACGGTGCAACGCCGAGCGCTCCATGCCGATGAACGCCGCGGTTCGCGAGATATTGCCCGAGAAGCGCCGGATCTGCGCGCGCAGATACTCGCGCTCGAAAGCCTCGCGCGCCTCCCGGAGCGGGGTGCCCATGATCGAGCGCGCCGCCTGCCCCGGCACCAGCTTGGTCGGCTCGGTGGTCACCTCGGCGGGCAGCATGTCGATGTCGATGCGCCCGATCCGGTCGGCGGGTGCCAGGATCAGCGTGCGCTCGACGACGTTGCGCAGCTGGCGGACATTGCCCGGCCAGTCATAGGCCTGCAACGCCGCGATCGCATCGTCGGACAGCACTGGCGTCGGCACCCGGCGCTCGGCGGCGTAGCGCGCGAGAAAATAGCTGACCAGCTCGATCACGTCCTCGCGCCGCTCGGCCAGCGCCGGCAGGCGAATCGGCACGACATTGAGGCGGTAGAACAGGTCTTCCCGGAACCGCCCGGCGGCGATGTCGGCGGGCAGGTCGCGCGAGGTGGCGCTGATAACGCGGACGTCGACCCGCACCCAGCGCGAGCCGCCGATGCGCTGGAAGACCTGCTCGGTCAGGACGCGCAGGATCTTGGCCTGCGTCGGCACCGGCATGTCGGCGACCTCGTCGAGGAACAGCGTACCGCCGTGCGCCTGCTCGAATAGCCCCGAGCGGTTGACGTGGCCGCCGTCCTCGCGCCCGAACAGCTCCTCCTCGACGCGCTCGGGGTCCATCCGCGCCGCGCTGACGACGACGAACGGCGAGGTGGCGCGCGGGCTCCACTGATGCAGCAGGCGTGCCGCGATTTCCTTCCCCGAGCCTGCTGCACCGGTGATCAGTACCCGGCTGCCGGTCGCGGCCACCCGCTTGATCGTGGCGCGGACGTTGTTGATGACCGTCGAGCTGCCGGTCAGCTCATTGTCGAAACCGGCACGCTCGCGCAGCTCCTCGTTCTCGCGCTTCAGCCGCTCGGTCTCGGTAGCGCGCTGCACGACGAGCAGCAGCTGGTCGGCGCGGAACGGCTTCTCGATGAAGTCGTACGCCCCGCGTTTGATCGACGACACCGCGGTCTCGATGTTGCCATGCCCCGAGATCATAATCACCGGCAGCGTCGGATCGCGCCGCTTGACCTCCTCGAGCAGTTCGATGCCGTCGAGGCGCGAGCCCTGCAGCCAGATGTCGAGGATCAGCAGCGACGGCCGGCGGTCGGCGAGCGCGGCCAGCGCGGCATCGCTGTCGCCGGCGGTGCGCGTCGAATAGCCTTCGTCGTCGAGCACGCCGGCGACCAGCTCGCGGATATCGGCTTCGTCGTCGACGATCAGAATTTCCAGCGCCATGCCCTAGCCTTGCCGTTGCGCGCGCGGTTGGGAATCGCCGACGGCGTCGATATGCGCGGCGAGCGCGGCATCGTTGAACCATAGCCGGACGAGCGCGCCGCCGCCCGGCGCGCTGGTCAGTTCGAGCGTCCCGGCGTGCTCCTCGACGATCTTCTTGACGATCGCCAGACCCAGCCCGGTGCCGCGCGCCCGCGTCGTTACATAGGGTTCGGTCAAGCGATCGCGCTGCTCGACGGGCAGCCCGATGCCGTTGTCGGTGACCTCGATCAGCGTCCGGCCGCCGTCGATCGCCAGCTTGAGCCGGACGCTGCCGGCATAGCCGGGGACGCGCTCGAGCTGCGGCGTCACCGCTTCGGCGGCGTTCTTGAGAATATTAGTCAGCGCCTGCGACAGCTGGCGGCGGTCGCAGACCAGCAGCGGCACGGCGTCGGGCAGCTCGAGGCTGAAGGCGATGCCGGGGTATTCGACCTCCTGCAGGAACAGCGCCTGCCGCGCGATTTCGGCCAGCGGCTCGAGCTTGAACACCGGCTTGGGCAGCTGCGCGAACAGCGAGAACTCGTCGACCATGCGCCGCAGGTCGCCGACCTGCCGGACGATCGTGCCCGTCAGCTTGCCGAAGGTTTCCGAATCGTCGGTGATCTGGCGCGCGTATTTGCGCTGCAGACGCTCCGCCGACAGCTGGATCGGGGTCAGCGGGTTTTTGATCTCGTGGGCGATCCGCCGTGCCACGTCGGCCCAGGCCGCCTGCCGCTGATCGGCCAGTTGCGCGGTGATGTCGTCGAAGGTTACGACGTAGCCGCGGCTGCCGCCAGCCTCGGCGGCGATCTCCACTGCCAGCGTCAGCGTCTCGGCACCGCGGCGGATTTCGACCTGGCCGGTCGCATGACCCGCATTTGCCGCCCGGTCGAGCAGCCCGCCGAGCTCGGGAACGGCATCGGTCAGCGCTCGCCCGGTCAACGCCGCCTCGCTCGCCGCCAGCAACGTCGCGGCGGAATTGTTGGCCAGCCGGATCAAGCTGTTGGCATCGATCGACAGTACCCCGGCCGAGACCCCCGACAACACCGCCTCGGTAAACTGCCGCCGCAGGCTGAGTTGCTGGTTGGCCGTCACCAGCGCATTCTGCTGGGCCTTCAGCTGCCCGGTCATCCGGTTGAAGGCGCGCGCCAGCGTGCCGATCTCATCGGGCGAGCCGCGCACCGGCACGCGCGCGTCGAGGTCGCCCGCGCCGACCCGCTCCGCGGCCACCGCCAGGCGGCCGATCGGCGCGACGATACGGTTCGCCAGCCACAGCGCGAACCAGATCGCCGCCGACAGGATCAACAACGAGATGACGATCAGAATGCCGTTGAAGCGCTGCTGCATCGCGCGGGTCCGCTGCAGCAGCGACCGATACTCATTACGGGCATTCTTGCTGCCGGTAACCTGTGCGAGCACGCGCGGATCGGTCGGCATGCTGACATAGAGATAGTTCGGGGCGTCATCTATTCGGATCACCGCCTCGATGCGATCGTCCGCCTGGGCGATGATCCTGACCTCGCCGGCCTTCGCGTGGCCGATATCCTGCGGCTGTAGCCGGATCGAGAACGGCTTGCCGGTGTTGACGATCGCAACCGTCTTATAGCCGGTACCGGCGGGCGTGAACACGCTGCCTGCCGTGAAATGCCGGCCGCGAAGCTGAAACAGCAAGCCATCGTGGAAGCCTTGCGAACCGAAGCCGAATTCATGTCCATAGTTGACGATGTCGGTCGCCATCGCGGGAAGATCGGTCGACAGGCGCTGACTCTGCTGATCGAAATAAGCCTGGGCGATCATGTCGCTATTCTCGAACACCGCCTTGGCGCGGTCCGAAAACCAGAATTGCACGCCGAACTGGAACAATAGCGAGGCGAACACGACGACCAGCAACGTCGGCACCGCCGCAATCACGGCGAACAGCGCCACCAGCCGCACATGCAGACGCGCCCCGGCTCGCCCCGCGCGCCGGTTGCTCCACAATATCGCCAGCCGCCGCGCGATCAGCACGATGAACACCATCAGCGGCAGCAGATTGGCGACGAGCAGCAATGTCATCTTGGTCGGGGAAAAGCCCGACGTCGGTGCCTGCTGCCCGGTCAGCACGGCATAGCTCGAAAATCCGAGCACCAGGATCAGCACCCCGACAGCGATTTCGACACGCGGGTAGAGATCGATGCGACTGACCCAGCGATTGAAGCGCCGGCGCACGCTGCGGCGACGCGATAACCGCGGGGCTGTGGATGCCGGCAGCACTTGCATTATGGTGTCATAAACAGTTTCAGTGGCGAACGGAACACAGTCGTTGCACAATTGCGACGACATAGTTCCGTGGGCCGACCGTTGGATCGCTTGATCCCGCGCTGCTCAATCGGTGCTTCGCGGCACCGCCTCCACGTTCCGCTGCGTCAACTTCTTGCGCAGCGTGTTGCGGTTGATCCCCAGCAAACGCGCCGCACGGACCTGATTGCCGTTCGCCGCCGCCAATGAAAGCCGCAGCAGGGGTCGCTCGATCTCGGCGAGGACACGCTCGTACAGACCGTCGGGCGGCAGCTCCTCGCCGAAGACCGCCAGATAACGGGCGAGGTGATGTTCGATCGACGACGCGAGTCCATCGGCACCGTCCGCCACTCCCATCGAATCCGCCGGACGGCGGTCCGTCTCGTCGAGACCGTCGGCAAGTGCCGCGGCATCGATGGTATCGCCGCGGGTCAGCGCCGCCAATCGCCGGATGAGGTTTTCGAGCTCGCGGATATTACCCGGCCAGTCATGCCGCTGCATCGCCGCCATCGCGGCACCGTCGACGAACCGTCGCGGCAGTCCCTCGGCGACAGCGCGGTCGAGGAAATGGCGGACCAGCGCCGGAATGTCGTCGCGGCGCTGGCGCAGCGGCGGCAGTCTGAGCGGGATGACGTTGAGCCGGTAGAACAGGTCCTCGCGGAACTGCCCCGCCTCGATCAGCGCGCGCAGGTTCTTGTGCGTCGCGGCGATGACGCGGACGTCGGCGCGCTGCACCCGGCTGCCGCCGACCGTGGTGAATTCGCCTTGTTGCAGCACCCGGAGCAGGCGCGTCTGCGCCGCCAGCGGCATGTCGCCGATCTCGTCGAGGAACAGCGTACCGCCCTGGGCCTGCTCGAAGCGTCCCGCCGTGCGCCCGGCCGCGCCGGTGAACGCCCCGCGCTCATGGCCGAACAGCTCGGACTCGATCAGCTCGTGCGGGATCGCCCCCATGTTGATCGCGATGAACGGCCCGGCGCGGCGCGGTCCGAGATCGTGAATTGCCTGTGCCACCAATTCCTTGCCGGTCCCCGATTCGCCGACGATCATCACCGTCAGCGCGGTCGGCACGACCCGGGCAATGACACGGTAGACCTCCTGCATCGCCGCCGAGCGCCCGATCAGCGGCATGTCGTCGGCGAGCGGCGGGCTGTCGGTGGCGTCGGGTCCGACGTCGCCGGTGTCGGTCCCACCGGCAGCGGCCAGCGCTCGCCCGACCGCGCGCGCCAGCTCGTCGATATCGAACGGCTTGGGCAGATAGTCGAACGCGCCCTGCTCGGTCGCGCGCACCGCGGTCGACAGCGTATTCTGCGCGCTCATGACGATCACCGGCAATCCCGGGCGGCGTGCGATTATTCGCGGTACCTGATCGAGGCCATTGCCGTCGGGCAGGATCACATCGGTAATGACGCAGTCGCCGTGGCCGCCGTCGACCAGCTTCCACAGCCCCGCGGCGGTCTCGGTCGTCCGCACCAGATGCCCGGCGCGCGTCAGCGCCTGGCGGACGACGGTGCGGATCGCCGCATCGTCATCGGCAACGATGATCGTCGCCGGTGAGGCCGATGGCACGGCGCTCGCCGTCACGAGCGCGGGTCGGCGGTCGGCAACAGCACCCGGAACACCGTGCGCGGCGGCATACCCTGTCGGTCGTATTCGACGAGGCCGCCGTGGTCGCCGACCAGCTTGGCGACCAGCGCCAGCCCGAGCCCGGTACCGCTCGGGCGCGAACTGACAAACGCATCGAACATGTGATCGGCGATCCCGGCCGGCGCACCGGGGCCGTTGTCGATCACGCTGACCTCCAGCGGCAACGGCGTCCGCTGCGCCTGCCCCGCCGCGGCGATCCGCAGTCCATGACGGTAAGCGGTCGTGATCGTGATCTCCCCGCTTGCCGGGTCGACCGCCTCGGCGGCATTTTTGAACAGGTTCAAAAACACCTGCACCAGCGCATCACGATTACCGATCACCGGCGGGAGCGACGGGTCGTAGCGTTCGCGGATGTTCAACCCGCGGGCGAACCCCTGCTGCCCGAGCCGCACGACGTGGTTCAACACCGCATGGATATTCTCCGGCCCGCGGCTGAGCGAGCGCGTGTCGGTGAAGCCCTCCATCCGATCGATCAGCGTCCGGACCCGGTCGACTTCGGTGCAGATCAGGTCGGTCAGTTCACGGTTGCCGTCGCTGGCATCCTGCGCCAGCAGCTGCGCCGCGCCGCGGATGCCCGACAGCGGGTTCTTGATCTCGTGCGCGAGCATCGCGGCGATGCCGATCGCCGAGCGCGCCGCACCCTGCGGCACCAGCTGACGGTCGACGAGCGTCGCCACCGCGCGCGTCTGCAGGGTGATGATCAGCCAGCCGGGCGCGTCGGGCACCGGCGTCATCAGCACGTCAGCGCGAACGCTCCGCCCGCTGCTGAAGGCAAGCTCGGTGTCGTAGGCCGAATACCCACCATCGAGCCGGCGGGCCGCTGCTACCAGCTCGCCCAAGCTGTCGCCCAGCCCGCCCGCCTGGGCGCCGTTGTCGAGCAGCCCTGTCCAGCCGCGTTCGCGGAGCATCGCCTGGCCGGTATTGAAGAAAGTTTCCGCTGCCGCATTGGCGACCACAATCCGGTCTCCGGGGTCGAGCACCAGCACCGGCACGGGCAGCATCGTCATCAGGTCGATCTGTGGCTGCGTCCGCGCCTGGGCCCGGCGGCGCAGCGGCAGCAAGCTCATGCCGCGAGACGTGCGGGGGTCCGCTCGATGTCGAGCGCCGAATGCTCCTGATCGACCAGCGGCACATAGAATTCCGCCAGCATCGCCTGTACGACATTCGGCTCGCCCTGCTGGTTGACGCTGTTGCGAAACTCGGCCGAGCCCGGCAAACCCTTGGTGTACCAGCCGAAGTGCTTGCGCATCAGGTTGACCCCGATGTGGATGCCGTAATGCTCGAGCATCGCCGCGTAATGCTCGGTGATCAGCGCATATTGCGCGGCCAGCGACGGCTCGGCCATTCGCTCGCCGGTGGTCAGCCAGTGCATGACCTGCCCGAGCAGCCACGGTTTGCCGTACGCGCCGCGCCCGATCATCACACCGTCGGCACCCGATGCGTCCAGCGCCGCTTCGACGTCGTCCAGCGAACAGATGTCGCCGTTGACGATGACCGGAACGGACACCGCTCGCTTGACCCGCGCCACGAACGCCCAGTCGGCGCTGTCGCGGTACAGCTGGCAGCGCGTCCGGCCGTGCACCGTGATCATCGCGACGCCGAGGTCCTCGGCGATGCGCGCCAGTTCGGGGGCGTTGAGGCTGGCGTGATCCCAGCCCATCCGCATCTTGAGCGTCACCGGCACGTCGACCGCCTTGACCGTTGCCGCGATCAGCGCCGCCGCCAGCGGCAGGTCGCGCATCAGCGCCGAACCGGCATGGCCGTTGACGACCTTCTTGACCGGGCAGCCCATGTTGATGTCGATGATCGCCGCGCCACGGTCGGCGTTCAATTTGGCCGCTTCGGCGATGACGCGCGGCTCGCAGCCGGCAAGCTGCATCGAGACCGGCTCTTCGCTCAGGTCCCACGCCGCCTTCTGGATCGACTGGCGCGTCGCGCGCACCATCGCCTCGCTGGCGATCATCTCGCTCACCGTCAATCCCGCACCGTATCGCTTGACGATCCGCCGGAACGGCAGGTCGGTAACGCCGGTCATCGGCGCGAGGATCACCGGCTGCGCGATCGTCAGCGGGCCGATGGAAATGGATCGGAGTTTGTGCACGGAGCTGCCTAGAAATCAGGCATCATGGGTAGCAACTACGACGCCGACCGGCAAGCGCGCCGGCGCAGCGCTGGTCGGCGTCGCGCGGCGGCGGAACTGTCAGGCCTGCTTGCTCATCCAGATCGTCCAATATTGGGCGAGCTGCGCGCGCGGTCCGGGCTTGACATTGGCCAACGCCGCTGCTGCCCCCGCCTTGTCGCCGCCGCGGGCCAGCGAGGCACCGAGCCGGAGATTGATCGTATCGCTATCGACCCCGCCCTTCGTCAGCGCGACCCGGTACAGGTCGGCGGCCTTGGCGAATTCGCCGTAGCCGTAATAGGCGTCGGCCGTCCCCGCCGCCGCCTTGCCGGTTGCAGCCTTGCGGGCCTCGCGGTCGAGGCTCGGCAATGCGGCGCGGTCGGCGTTGACCTTCGCGTCGACTGACTTGCTCAGCTCGGCGACGAACGGCTTGCTGGCGCTCAGCGCACCTGCGGCGCGGCCCTGCGTCAGGGCCGCCTTCGCTTCGCCGGGCAGCCCCTTGGTCGACGCGGTCTCGGCATATTCGGCATAGTCGCGCTCGCCCTTGAGCGCGTCGGCGGCCGCCATCAGCCGCATGACGTCGAGATTGCCCTGGTCGTCGAGCTTCGAGCTGTCGCGGAAGATCACGAGCGCATCGCGCCAGTTGGTCGGATTGGGATATGCCGTGACCAAAGCCACTGCCGCCGGCTGCGTCTGCGCGGTCAGCTTGCTGTCGTACGCGATCCCGAGCGCGCTGCGGTACCAGCTCTGGTCGGCCGGCTTGCCGCTCGCCGTCTGCGCCGCGATGGCTCGATTGAGCGTTTCGACGGCTTTCGCCGGCTGCTTCTGCTTTTGATAGAGCTGGGCCAGGCTGACGATCGCATCGGCATCGTTCGGCGTCAGCGCAATCAACTCCTCGGTGCGCTTGGTCGCCGCATTGAAATCGTTCCGCTGCAGCGCGAGCACGCTCAGGTTGCGCACGAATTTCGGACGATCCTCGGCTGTGACCCGGTTGGTCGCGAGCATCGCCGTCAGTGCTTCCTCGAGCAGCGCGTCGCCCGGACTCAGCGTGCCGGTCGGGGTCGCAGGCACTGCCGGAGCCGCACTGCGCATGCCGATGGCATTGTTGAGCTTGATCGCGTTGATCATGTAGTTGTCATCGTCGGTGCGAGTGGGAATTGCTTCGGCCTCGCGGATCTTCGCCAGCGCGCCGGGATAGTCCTTTGCAGTCTGCAGCTTTTGCGCTTCGCTTAAAGCCGCCTGAACCGGTTTCGACAGCTTGACCGCGGGCGGCTTGCCAGCCTCGGTATTCTTGTCGGGCTTCGCGGCCGCCACCGGCGTGGCAGTCCCGGCCAGCATCATCGCAGCGACGATTGCCGTCGCGCTCAACGAAATCTTTGTCACCGAACCTTCTCCCATTCGATCTTGCTTGGCTTTTGGCTATCCCTGCGCGGCGCGGAGGTCAATTGTCTTGGACGCTCGACTAGGGCACTGCCGCGATGAACGCGTGTTGAACCCTGGTGATACTCGGTCGACACGCCCGCGAACCGAACCTCGAGGTCGACTGAAATGCTTGCCGTCCTGTCCCCCGCCAAGTCGCTCGACCTTACGACGCCGGTACCGGACGTTGCCGCGACACAGCCGGCTTTTCTCAGCGATGCCGCCAAGCTCGCCAAGCGCGCCGCGAAGCTGAAGGCTGCCGACCTGCGTGCGCTGATGTATATCTCGGAACCGCTGGCCGCGCTTAACGCCGCGCGTTTCAAAGCCTTCCACACCCCGTTCACCCCCGACAACGCCCGGCCGGCACTCTATACCTTCCACGGCGATGTCTATCGCGGGCTCGACGGGCCGACGCTCGATGCCGGGACGGTGGCATTCGCGCAGGAGCACGTCCGCGTGCTGTCGGGACTTTACGGCGCGCTCCGGCCGCTCGACCTGATCCAGCCGTACCGGCTCGAGATGGGGATCAAGCTGGCGACCGCGCGGCAGTCCGACCTGTACGGCTATTGGGGCAACCGCATCACCGATGCGCTCGCCGCCGCGCTGGCGGGCCATGCCGATCGGACGCTCGTCAACCTCGCCAGCGTCGAGTATTTCGGCGTCGTCCGCCCGGAACGGCTGCCGGCTGCGGTGCTGACGATCGATTTCCGCGACGATCACGACGGTGAGCTGAAATTCAACAGCTTTGCGGCGAAACGCGCGCGCGGGCTGATGGCGCGGTATATGTGCGTCGAGCGGGTCGATCGCTGCAGCGGGCTGCACGACTTCGACTATGAGGGGTACCGCTTCACGCCCGCGGCATCGGGCGATGACCATTGGGTGTTCGCGCGGCCGCGGTCCGACAAGCACCGCCGCACATAACAAAGGGGCCGGACGTCGCCGCCCGGCCCCTGATTTCCGCACCGAATGAAGAAGCTTACTTCTTCATCGCATCGGCAGCCTTGCCGGCCTGCTTGTTGACGGCGTCCTTCGCCTTGTCGGCCGTCGCGTCGATCTTCGCCTTGGCGTTGTCGGCGGTCGTCGCCATCGCATCCTTGGCCTTGTCCACGCTGGCGTTCATCGAGGTCGTATCGGCCGGAGCGGTCGTCGTCGTCTCGGTGGTGGTCGTGTTACCAACCGCCGGCGTCGTCGCCGTCATTGCGCCGTCGGCGGGAGCGGCGGCGTTCGTCGTCGTCGTCGCGTCGGTGGTCGTCGTGGTGTCCGCCGCCTTCTTGCCGCAAGCGCCAAGCAGGCCGAGGCTGGCCACGGCCACGAGCGTAATTGCAGTCTTCATAGGTCTATCTCCAAAAGTACGTCTGCGTTTCGCACGCGACAGCCGCCATATAGCGTTGCGCGCCCGTTGCGAAGTCCTAATCTGACGGTGGGATTAACAAACCCGCCAGATCCCTGACGACCGCGCGGGTTAGTTGGCGTAAGCTTCGTTGCCGACGAAGCCCATCTTGGTGACCCCGGCCTTCTGCGCCTCGGCCATCACCTTGTCGACCATCTCATAATGCGCGAGCGCATCGGGCTTGAGACGAAGCTCGGGCTCGGGCTGCTTCTTCGCCGCTTCGAGCATGTAACCCTTGAGCGTCGGCAGATCGACTTCCTTGTTGTTCCAATAGATCGCGTTGAGGAAGTCGATGTTGATCTGATTGAAGTCGGGCTTGACCTGCGACGGGTTCGGATTGGGCGGTGGCAGGTCGAGCTTGACCGCGTGCGTCTGGATCGGGATCGTGATGATGAACATGATCAGCAGCACCAGCATGACGTCGATGAGCGGCGTCGTGTTGATGTCCATCATCGGGCTGCCCTCGGGTCCCGAACCTGTACTCATTGCCATGGGCTATCTCCTGCGCGGGCGGCGGACCTGGTCCACCGCCCAGTCAATTCTCAACGGGCAGCATCAACGGGTGGTGACGAAACCCGCCGGCGGCTCCGATATGAAGCCGATCTTCTGGAAGCCGGCGCGCTGGATCGTATAGATCACCCCGCCGACGCAGCGGAACTCCATGTTCGCATCACCGCGGATGTGAACCTCGGGCAGTTCCTGCTTGAGCCCGAGCGACTTCTGCCGGGCCAGCTCCGCCTTCAGCGCTGCCACCGAACGGTTGAGCAAGTCCTCCTTCGACGCCACCTTGTCGCGACCCCAGAAGGTGTTGCAGTTCGAATCGACCGACAGCAAGACGTTCTCCGGCTTGGTCGCAGTGGCGATGTTGGTCACCTTCGGCAACGACAGCGGGATGGTCTGGAGGACCACCGGCACGGTGATCAGGAAGATGATCAGCAGCACCAGCATGACGTCGACCAGCGGCGTCGTGTTGATGTCCGACATCGGGGCCTCAACGCCGCCCTCGTCCGGTGAACCGACATTCATCGCCATAGCGGTTGTCCCTAACCTTGGCGCTTAGCGTGCAACCGGCGCAACGGCAGGCTTGACGCCAGGCATCACTGTCGCCGTTGCCTGCTGCGCGACGCGCGACCCCGACATCAGATAACCGTGCACGTCCGACGAGAACTCGTTCAGGCGCTCGGTCACCGACTTGTTGCGACGGATCAGCCAGTTGTAGCCGAGCACCGCGGGGACCGCCACGGCGAGCCCTAGCGCGGTCATGATCAGCGCCTCACCGACCGGACCGGCGACCTTGTCGATCGACGCCTGGCCGGCGATGCCGATATTGATCAGCGCGCGGTAGATACCGATGACCGTTCCCATCAGCCCGATGAACGGCGACGTCGACCCGACCGAGGCGAGGAACGCGAGGCCGCCCTGCAACTTCGACGAAACCATGCTGTTCGAACGGTTGAGCGCCATCGTCACCCACTCGTGCTGGTCGATCTTGTCGGTCAGGCGACCCTCGTGATGGTCCGAAGCGCGCAGGCCGTCGTCGACGATCTGGCGGAACGCCGACTGCTTGTCGAGCTTGGCGGCCCCGGCCTTGAGGTCGGGCGCGGCCCAGAACTTCTTCTCGAGGTCCTTGGCATCGTTCAGAACCTTCCGCTGATCCCACCATTTGGTGAAGATGATGTACCACGACATCAGCGACATGAAGACGAGGATGCCGAAGATCGCCTGGGTGATGATGCCACCCTGCGTCAGCGCGGCCATCAGGCCATAGGGATTTTCGACTGCGACGGTTTCCATGAAGTTTTCCTTAGATCCTGACTGTCGTGATTGACTTACGTAGCTCGCGGACGATCCGATGCCACGACGCGGCCTGCGTTACTTGTTTTCCGTAATCCGCCACTTGATCGACTGCTGCTTGATCTCTGTCACCGGCTTGCCCTCGCGCGTCGCCGGGGTGAAGCGGAACCGCCGCTCGACCAGCTTGCACGCGGTTTCATCGAGCCGGGTCGAGCCACTGCTGGCGGTGACGTTGCAGGCGGTCGCCTTGCCGTCGGTACCGACGGTGTACGACACCTTGGTGACGCCCTGTTCCTCGGCGCGCTTCGAAGCCTCCGGGTAGTCGTCGTCGGTGATCGTGTTGCCCCGACCCTTCGGGATTGCCGCCGTCGGCGCGATCGACGGCGGGGCCGGCGGTGCTGCGACGGGCGCGGGCGGTGCCGGTGCGACATATTTGGGCGGGTCAGGCTGCCGGACCACGGTCTGCGTCGTGATCGTCGGCGGTGCCGGGGTATCGATCGTCACCTCCGGCGGCGGCACGAACGGCGGGATCTCGATGTCCTTCGGCGGCGGCGGCGGCGGCTCCTCGGGCGGCTTGACCTGCTCCTTGATATTGATCGTCTTCAACGGCTCGGTGATCTTCTTCACCAGGTTACCGGCAAGGCCAGTAACGATCGCATAGCCCAGAAATATGTGAATCAGGGCGACCACGCCGAGCGCGACCATCCTGTTCGTGCTCATCGTCTGATCCGCGTAAGCCATAACTTAAGCGAAACTCCCACAAGCGGCGACCCGAGGCCGACCGCGATTGACCCTAAAGCCGCACCGGCCACAACCGTTACCGCTCATAACGCCGGAGCCCGCATCATTGTTGCCGTGCGCGGCTTCCGTATTAATCGAACACTAGCTTGGGCACTCCGGCCCTGCAACCCGCTTTGTCTCACGACACGGCGCAATTTTTAGTCGCACGATGCGATATCGGAAAGCGCCCTGATGACTTGCTGCCCATAAAGGTGCGATCTAAGGCCGTACCGAGCCGAAGCGCCGCTCCAGCGAGTGACCGAATGATGCCACACCTGAAGACCAGGAAGTTCGTCGTTCTGCCCGCGGTGGCAATTCTCGCGCTCGGCAGTGCGGGCGTTGCGAACGCGGCCGGCCCGCCCCCGACACTGCCCGGCCTCGGCGGCTATGCCGACCTCGCGGTGCTGACGCTCGCGGCACCGGTCATCGTCCATGCCCGGGTGACCAGAGCGGTCGCGCTGCCCGCCAGCAGCGCGGCCGGCGTCGGCACCCGGAGCATCCGGGTGCACGTCGATGCTGCACTGACCGACGCCATTCTCGCCCCCGACGCGGTTCCGGCCACAATCGATTATCTCGCCGACGTCGCCGCGACCGGGCGCGGCAAAGCCCCGGCGCTCAAGGGGGCCGATGTGCTGCTGTTCCTGCGCCGCGACGGCACGCAGTTCCAGCTGAGCAATGCGCGCGGTCAGCTCGGCTGGTCGGCGGCGACCGAGGCCACCGTGCGCAAGATCCTGACCGAAGCGCGCAGCGGCACGGTGCCGGTCATCACCGGCATCGGCAACGCCTTCCGGGTGCCGGGCAATGTGCCGGGCGAGGCCGAGAGCCAGTTCTTCCTGAATACCGAGGGCGGCAAGCCGGTGTCGCTGGTCGTGCTGACCCGCCCCGGCGAGGCGCAGCGGCTGTCGCTGGCGCTCGGGGACGTCATCGACGACGCCGCCGACAGCATCCCGCACGACACGCTGCGCTGGTACCGGCTGGCGTGCTTCCTGCCCGCGATGCTGCCCGCGACGATCGAAGCCGATGCCGAATTGACTGCGGACTACGCTTTCGTGGTCAAGTCGCTCGGGCCGTGCGGGCGGACGCTGCCGTAGCGTCCGCAGAGGCTGCCGTCGTGGTCCATGGCATCGACCGCGTCGAACCGGCCGGCGCGTTCAGGCCGCCTCAACCTGCGCGAGCGGGCGAAAGATGTGCAGCGTCGGCGGCAGCGCGGCGGGCAGCGCTTCGCCGGCGATCAACCTCCTGAGCACGTTGATACTATCGAGCAGGCCGCGGTCACTGAACGGCTTGTGCAGGCAGGCGAGCGCGATACCGGTGCCATCGTTCCGCGGACAGGTGCCGGTCAGGAACATCGCGGGGACGCCACGCTGCTTCAGTGCTCTGGCGACGTCGAGGCCGCTCTCGCCGTCGGCGAGCCGGACGTCGACCAGCGCGATGTCGGGCTTTGCCGCGGTGGTGATCGCCAATGCCTCGTGCTGATGATCGGCGACCCCGATGACGTGGTACCCGGCGCAGGTCAGGATCTGCTCGATCTCCATTGCGACGATGGCTTCGTCCTCGACAATCAGGATTCTCATCTTAATTCACTGGCCTACACTACCGTGCAACAAATCTTAATAATTACTTAATACCGTAACCCGGAAACAAGTTCCACGCTGCAGCCGAATCAGGTCGATGGCACCGCGGACCTGCCGGACCAGTGCAGTAACGATTCGTATCCCAAGGCCGGTTCCTCCCGCGAGGTCAAAATCATCGGGCAGACCACAGCCGTTATCGGCGACTTCCAGCACGAAGCCCGCGTCATGACGGCGAATCGCAAGACTAACGATCCCAGGATTTCCCGGTGCGAATGCGTATTTGACAGCGTTGGCGATGAGTTCGCTCGTGATCAAAGCTAATGGCACTGCTTGCGCCAGCGGTATTAATATTTGCCCGTCCGAGTCAAGACTTAAGGAAACCTTAGGTTCGTCTCCCAAAGCGTTAATTGTCGCTGTTGCAAGCTCGTGCAGGTAGCTGACCAGCTCGACGCGGTCGTGCAGGCCATTCTCGTACAGGCGCTGGTGAATACCGGCCACCACACCAATTCGCGAGCGAGCGTCGAGCAGCCCCCGTCTGAGCTCCGGGGAAGGCGTGCTGCCGGCCTGCAGCACCAGCAGCGAGGTGACCATCTGCAGGCTGTTCTTGACCCGGTGGTTCACCTCATGGAGCAGTGTTTCCTTGACCGCCAGCGTCTCCGCCAGCTCGGCTTCGACCGCTTGCTGCGCGCTGACGTCGGTGTTGACGCCGAACCAGCGCCACAGCTTGCCGTTCGCATCTTGCATCGGCTGCACCCGCGTCAGGAACGGCCGGAAAACGCCGTCCACGCCCCGCAGCGGAAATGTCATCTCGAACGGCTGCGCCGTGCGGATCGACGCGGTCCAGCGTTCGAGGACGCTCGGCAGCACGGCGGGATCGTGGACGACCTGCCAGCCCCACCCCGCCATGCTCGCAGGCGTCGAGCCGCAATAGTCGTGCCAGCGACGATTGTACCAGAAGATCGCGCCATCGGCATCGGCCATCCAGCACAACGTCGGGATGTGGTCGGCGAGCAGGCGGAAGTCGCTGTCCTCGACACTTCGGGTGTCGGGCATCGCTTCGGGCAACACTATCTCGGACAATTTCGACTCGACCCCCCTTGTCGCCTCCCGATAACCACCACCTGTCGTTACGGGTCGAACATTGCCCGCGTAGTGACAGATTTTGCGCTGACGTGGCAACTCAAATGGGTCGCACCGTCATATGCTCAGTCGAACAGGCCGACCAGCAGCCACAGGTTCGCCGCAGTGATGATCCCGAATAACAGCCACGCGCCGAGCCGCAGCGGGAGCGGGCTGGCGAACGGCCCCATCAGCGCCTTGTCGCTGGTGAAACGGATCAGCGGATAAATCGCGAACGGCAGCTGCGCCGACAGCACGACCTGGGTCAGCACCAGCAGCTTGCCGATGGCGTGTTCCCCGAGCCACAGCACGCCGCCGAGCGCGGGCAATATCGCCAGCGCGCGGGTGATCGCGCGCCGCATCCAGCCGGGAATATGCAGGTCGAGGAAGCCGTCGAGGATGACCTGCCCGGCGATGGTGCCGGTGAACGTCGCGCTCTGCCCGCTGGCGAGCAGCGCGACGGCGAACAGCGGCGCGGCGATCGCGGCTCCGGTGAGCGGCTTGAGCAGGCGGTAGGCGTCTTCGATCTCGGCGACCCCGGCGTGCCTGCTGAAATGGAACGTCGCGCCAGCGAGGATCAGGATCGCGGCATTGACCAGGCTGGCGATCAGCAGCGCGACGACGACGTCGATGGTGGCGAACCGCACCGCCTCGCGCTGCGACGCCACGTCCGCCGCGACGACGCGCGTCTGCACGATCGACGAGTGCAGATACAGATTGTGCGGCATCACCGTCGCGCCGAGAATGCCGACCGCGAGATACAGCGCATGCGGCTCGCGCAGGGCCTCCGCCGATGGCAGCAGCCCGGGCAGGATCGCGGCGAGGCTCGGCTGGACGATCGCCAGCTGCACCGCAAAGCACAGCGCAATGGTCAGCACCAGCCCGAGCACGATCGCTTCGAGGCGGCGGAACCCCCTGCCCCGCAGCCCGAGCACGAACAGCGTGTCGAGCCCGGTGAGCAGGATGCCGAGCCACAGCGGCAGATGGAACAGCAGCTTGATCGCCAGCGCGCTGCCGAGCACCTCGGCGATGTCGCAGGCGATGATCGCGATCTCGGCGAGCGCCCACAGCAGGCGCGTGACGCTGGGCGAATAGCGGTCGCGCGCGGCGCGGGCGAGATCGACGCCGCCGGCGATCCCCAGCCGCGCGCTCAGTGTCTGCAGCACGATCGCGGCGAGGCTCGACAGCACGACGACGAACAGCAGCGCATAGCCGTAGCGCGACCCCGCCTCGATGTCGGTCGCCCAGTTGCCGGGGTCCATGTAGCCGACCGAGACCAGCAGCCCGGGGCCGGAAAACCGCAGCAGCTTCTGCAGCCACGACAGCCCGGCGGGAACGGCTATCGATCCGGCAGCGTCGGGCGGATCGAACGGGGCGGCCGCGGCCTGGGACAGCTCGGGCGGCGGCGTCATCTACGCCGCGTCGGCGACGCAACCGGAGGCGGCCTCGACGATGGCGAGGAAGCTTGCCGCCTTCAGGCTGGCCCCGCCGACCAGCGCCCCGTCGACATGGCCGAGGCTCAGCAGCCCCGCGGCATTGCCGGCGCTGACCGAGCCGCCGTACAGGACCGGCACGCCCGCGCCGACTTGCGCCCGGATTGCGGCGTGCATCCCGGCAACATCGGCCAGTGTCGGGATCCGCCCGGTGCCGATCGCCCATACGGGTTCGTACGCCACCATCAACCCGCGGCGCGCCTCGGGTAGCGACCCCGCGAGCTGCGCCGCGACGACCGCGTGCGCATCGCCGCGGTCGCGCTCGGCCCCGGTCTCGCCGACGCACAGGATCGCGGTCAGCCCCACGGCGAGCGCGGCCGTCGCCTTGGCGCGCGCGCTGTCGTCGGTCTCGCCGCCATCGGCGCGCCGCTCGCTGTGGCCGATGATGACGATTGTCGCCCCGGCATCGAGCAGCATCGCCGCCGAGACCTCGCCGGTGTGCGCACCGTGCGGCGCGACGTGCATATCCTGCGCGCCGATCTGCAGCCGGCTGTCCGCAGCGGTCCGCGCCGCGCGTTCGAGCAACGTGAATGGCGGGCAGACCGCGACCGACACGTGCTCCGGCCAGCGCGCCGCTGCGACCGCGGCAATTTCGGCGAGCGACTCGCCGGTGCCGTGCATCTTCCAGTTGCCGACGATATACATGACGGCTGGTTAACCAGCGCTGGGGTATGGGGCAAGGGTTGTGCCTTGCCGCGACCATATTGGCTTCGCTATGAGCGCTGGGCTGCACCGCGCAGCCGGGTTGCACAGGTTTCCATGATCACATTCATTCGCAAGGCGCTGACCTCGTGGTTCGCGCTCGGGCTGCTCGGGCTGGTGCTGCTGGCGTTCGCGGTGACCGGCATCGGCGATCCGTTCAACACCAAGGGTGCAGCGCGCGGCACGACGCTGGCGCGGGCCGGCAGCAACGACATCGGCGAGCCGGCGTTCCTGTCGCAATACGACCGTATCATGCGGCAGGCGCGCCAGTCGAACCCCAAGCTGACGACGCAGGAAGCCGTCGCGCAGGGCGCCGTCGGCCAGGTGCTCGAACAGATGATCGGCGCGAGCGCGCTCGAGGACTTCGGGGCGAAGACCGGTGTGGCGATCAGCGACCGCGCCGTCGACGGCGAGATCGCCAGCGTGCCCGCGTTTCAGTCCGGTGGCCGCTTCGACGAGCCAACCTACCGCCGTCTGCTCCAGCAGCAGCGCATCTCCGAGCGCGAGTTGCGCGACGGTATGCACGGCGACCTGATCCGCAAGCTGCTGCTGATCCCGGTCGGGGCGGGCGTCCAGGTGCCGGCAAGGCTCGCCGAGCCCTATGCGGCGCTGCTGCTCGAAACACACAGCGGCGCGATCGCGACCGTTCCCACCGCGGCGATGCCGGCACCGCCGCCGCCGACCGTGGCCCAGCTCGCCGGCTTTTATGCGGCGAACGCGGCCCGCTTCACCATCCCCGAACGCCGCGGCTTGCGCTATGCGCTGCTCGACCCCGGCGCGCTGGCGGCCGCCGTCCCGGTCTCGGACAAGGACGTTCAGGCTTATTACGACGCCAACCGCGACGCGCTTGGCGGCAGCGAGCAGCGGCAGCTGCTGCAGGTCGTCGTCCCCGACCAGGCGAAGGCCACCGCGCTCGCCGCCGCGGTGCGCGGCGGCGGCAGCTTCGCCGCCGAAGCCGTCAAGCTCGGCTTTGCTACCGCCGACATCGACCTCGGACTGCAGTCGGAGGCCAAGCTCGCCGCCGCGACCAGCCCCGCCGTCGCCAAGGCGGCGTTCGCGGCAGCGCCGGGCAAAATCACCGACCCGGTGCAGTCGAGCTTCGGCTGGCACGTCGTTCAAGTCACCAAGATCGTCGCCCCCAAGATCCGCAGCCTTGCCGACGCCAAGCCCGAGATCGTCAAGGCCTTGCGCCAGACGAAGGGCGAAGCCGCGCTCGCCGACGCGGTTGCCAAGATCGAGGACGCGCTGACCAGTCACACGAGTTTCGTCGACGTCGCGAAGGCGCACGGGCTGACGGTGGTCACCGTGCCGCCGGTGCTGCGCGATGGACGCAACCCCGATGCGCCTGCCGCGACGCTGCCCGCCGAGGCCCAGCCGATCGTGGCGAAAGCGTTCGACGCCGATCCCGCCGACGGCGCGTCGGTACAGCAGCTCGGCAAGGACCGGTTCGCGATGCTCGAGCTCGGTAGCATCGTGCGCCCGATGCCGGTGCCGCTGGCGAAGGTCCACGACGTCGTCGCGGCGCAATGGACCGCCGAGCAGCGCCTCGCCGCAGCAAAACGCACTGCCGACGCGGTCGTCGCTGCAGTCAACACGGGCACGACGCTCGATGCGGCGCTCGCCGCGCATCAGTTGCCGCCCGCCAAGCCGCTGGCGGGCCGCCGCATCGACGTCAGCCGCCAGCCGCAGGTGCCCCCGCCGGTCCAGCTGTTCCTGACGCTGCCCGCCGGCGCGACGCGCACGCTGCAGGCTTCGCAAGATGCGGGCTATTACGTCGTGCATGTCGCGTCGGTCGCTCCCGGCGATCCGGCACTGCTGCCGCCGCTCGCCGCCAGCGCCCGCGGCGAGTTCGCCCAGAGTGCCCCCGACGAACTCGCCGCCGCCTTCGCCAAGGCGGTCGAGCGCCAGGTCGGCACCAGTCGCAACCCCGCAGCGGTTGCGGCGGTGACGCAGCGCCTGCTCGGCAACGGCGCGAAGTGAGCTGCGGCGGCGGCGCTCCTGCCGAAAGTCGCTATGATTTAAGCAAAATCGTCACCCCCGCGCAGGCGGGGGTGCAAAAACGTCGGACAGTTGACGGGGATGGACCCCCGACAGCCCGGGGGGGACCCAGAGCGTGGT
>JANOOK010000072.1:0-32115 GCA_031421275.1 Sphingomonadaceae bacterium | reverse complement strand
GTTCCGGCGTGTTCGCTTCGTCATCTGATCTCCTGTTCGGCAGCCATCCTGGCCGCCATCAGGCAGAAACTCCACTTAGCCGACTGTGCAGATTAGCCGAGCCACCTCTAACAGCAGGTCGACGTCTGACGCGTCTGTCGCATCGTCCCGGCCGACCGAGCCGAACAGTTACAGCGCGGACAGCCCTGCCGGCGAAACGCAAATTCCAGCGATTTCAACCGAACCAAGGCATCAGCATGTTTCATCACGACACCTCTTAGCGATCACAGCTGAACTGACAATCGGGCCCAAAACTTCAGCAATAATATTCCAAAGTCGGTGAACCCGGTGACACGTCGGCGGCGAAATTGCTTCCGGTGATCGAGTGCGAGCGGCTGATGACGGGCGGATGCTGGGCGTGATCATGCTGTGGTCCTAACCTGACTGGATCACTGTAGGACAGCGATAATCTGCAAGCGCGAGGCGCGCTAACCGTTGCACTGTCATCCCGGCGAAGGCCGGGACCCATGACCTCACTCGTCGAGGTTTGAGGTCATGGGTCCCGGCCTTCGCCGGGATGACAACATTCGCGATTGGCTATCATTTGTCTCGCGATTTGCCGTCACTCGAAACTCAGATCACCCCCAACCGGGACCGCAAAATACGCATCCAGCCCCGCCGCATCGACCTCGGCCAACGTTGCCGGCGACCAGCGCGGGGCCTTGTCCTTGTCGATCAGCTGCGCCCGCACGCCCTCGTAGAAGTCATGCCCGTGCTTGATCTGGCAGACCACCCGGTATTCGGTCCGCAGCGCCGCCTCGATGCTCTCGCTGGCGCCGAGCCGCAGCGCGCGCAGCGGGAGCTTCAAGGAGGTCGGCGAGCGTCCTGCGATGATGGCATGCTGCGCCAGCGCCCACTCGTCGCCCTCGGCGAGGCTCGCCTGGATCGCCTCGATACTGTCATGGAGGAAGTGGAAGTCGATCGCATCGCGCACCGCCGCCAGCGGGGCCTCGCCCGGATCGACGTGCAGCGTCGCCAGCACCTGCTCGACCGGCTCGGTGCCGTCCGCCAGCAGTTCGCGCAGCAGCGCCAGCCGCTCACTCGGCACGTAATGCGTCGCGATGCCCGCATAGACGCAGTCCGCCGCACCGAGCCGCGCGCCGGTCAGCGCCGCCCACGTGCCGATCTCGCCCGGCAAGCGCGGTAACGCATAAGTCCCGCCGACGTCGGGGATCAGCCCGATGCCGGTCTCGGGCATGGCGACCAGCGTGCGCTCGGTCGCCACCCGGAAGCGGCCGTGGATCGACAGCCCGACGCCGCCGCCCATCGTCACCCCGTCGAGCAGCGCCACATACGGGTCGGGATACGCCGCAACGGTCTGGTTCATGCGGTATTCGTCATGGAAGAAGCCCTCCCACTCGCCGCTGCCGGCGCGCCCGGCATGATACATCCCGACGACATCGCCGCCGGCGCAGAACGCCCGCTCGCCCGCGCCCTCGATGATGACCAGCGCGACGTCCGCGTCGGCCATGGCGGTGTACAGCGCTTGCTGGATGCGGTCGCACATGCTGCGGTCGAGCGCGTTAAGCTGCGCCGGGCGGTTCAAGGTGATGATCAGCGCGCGGCCGCGGCGCTCGAACAGGACGTGGTCGACGACGGCGGGAACTGCAGCGATGTCCGTCATTACAAAACCTTACAGATACAGGATCGTGTCGAGCCCATAGCTGTGGAGCGCCGGCCCGAGCGCGTCAACGCTGGCGTCACGCGCCGTGAACACCGCCGTGCCGGTCGTGTCGCCCGCCCAGACGACATCCCGCAGCAAGGACGCTACCCGCCGCGCGATCCCGGCGCCGCCATCGACGAAGTGCAGCGGGCGCGCGCCCGCGGTCAACGCCGCCGCGGCGGCCAGCTCGGCCGCGATCAGCGGGAAGTGCGTGCACGCCAGCACGACGGTATCGAGCCGTTCGCCCCCTGGCTGTCCGAGCAGCCCGTCCAGCTCGGCCGCATAGTCCACCAGCGGCGTCGCCCGCCCGCGCAGCTTGGCCTCGGCAAACTCGACCAGCCGCGCCGAGCCGTGGCGCAGCACGAGGCAATCGCTCGCGAACTCGGTCGCCAGGGCATCGACATATGGCTGGCGCACCGTCGCCGCCGTACCCAGCACGCCGATCGCGCGCGTGACGCTCAGCGCCGCCGCCGGACGGATAGCTGGAACCGTCCCCACCACCGGCACGTCGAGCGCCGCCCGCACCGCGGCCAGCGCGATCGTCGATGCGGTATTGCACGCAATCACCACCAGCCCCGGCCGGTACCGCTCGACCAGCCGCCCCAGCAACGCCGGCACGCGCGCCGCGATCTCGGCCTCGGACTTGGTGCCATAGGGGAAGCCGCCATTGTCGGCGACATAGACGAAGCTCGCTTGCGGGAGCGCGGCGCGAACGGGGGCGAGCACGGAAAGCCCGCCGACGCCGGAGTCGAAGAGGAGCAGAGTCATTTGGGGTCGGTAGCGCAATCAGGAGAGGACGATTTCATATTTATTAGGTCCACCTTTGCTCTCAACAGATCGTAAGCTATCAAAAATCAGACGGGTGCGTTCCGTATGGAGCCGACCGACTAGATGTTTTCCAGCTCAGAATAACCAAAGCGGTAAATATCTCTGTCCTACACAAGTCGCCCGTGCTACCGACGGCACATGACTGAAAAGACAACCTGCGGGACGGTGCAGAAGCGACTGGCGTAAAGCGGTGTTGCATCCACCGCGCTGCACTCGAAAAGGGGCTCTTACACAGCGCTGGAAAGTGAGCTTACGCAGCTTAGCCCCGCTCGGCGATGCGACGTGACAAGCGCGCGCGACGCGGTTAACCGACGCCGATGACCCACGCCCGATATCCCGCGCTCCGTCTCCGCCGTTCGCGCACACACGCGTGGTCGCGGGCGTTGGTGGCGGAGCATGTGCTGTCGCCGGCCGACCTGATCTGGCCGTTGTTCGTCACCGACGGGGTGAACGTGCGGCAGCCGGTGGCGTCGATGCCCGGGGTCGACCGGCTGTCGGTCGACTTGCTGGCGGCGACGGCGAAGGAAGCGGCAGGGCTCGGGATACCGTGTCTCGCGCTGTTTCCGAATACGCCGGCCGGGCTGCGCAGCGAGGCGGGCGAGGAGGCGGTCAACCCCGACAATCTGTTGTGCCGCGCGGTCGCGGCGATCAAGGCCAGCGGGGCGGCGATCGGCGTGCTGACCGACGTCGCGCTCGATCCGTACACCAGCCACGGCCATGACGGGCTGCTGGCGGATGACGGCCGCATCCTCAACGATGCCAGCGTCGAAGTGCTGGTCGAGCAGGCGCTGGTGCTCGCCCGCGCCGGGGCCGACATCGTCGCGCCGTCGGACATGATGGACGGGCGGGTCGGCGCGATCCGGGGCGCGCTGGAGGGTGCCGGCTTCCATGACGTCCAGATCATGGCGTATGCGGCGAAGTACGCCAGCGCCTTCTACGGCCCGTTCCGCGACGCCGTCGGCTCGGGGGGTTATCTCCGCGGCGACAAGAAGACGTACCAGATGGATTATGCCAACGCCGACGAGGCGCTGCGCGAGGTCGCGCTCGACATTGCCGAGGGAGCCGACAGCGTCATGGTCAAGCCCGGCATGCCGTATCTCGACATCATCCGCCGGGTGAAGGAGCGCTTCGACGTGCCGGTATTCGCCTATCAGGTTTCAGGCGAGTATGCGATGCTGTCCGCTGCGGTTAACGCCGGCGTTCTCGACCGCGACCGCGCCATTCTCGAAACGCTGACCGGTTTCAAGCGCGCCGGGTGCGCCGGTGTACTGACCTATTTCGCCCGCGATGCCGCGCAGTTGTTGGCCTAGCTGTGTAAATACAGTCATCCGGTAGTCGGACGACGGCTTTGTCGACGATCAATGCTGGATCGGTGCTGGACGAGCTTTGAGCGCCGCGGTCGCCGCCTGCAACGCCGTGATCGCGGCGTCGAGAGCCTGTTCCGGCGTTGCTGCCGGAGCGGAGGCGACGACAGGAGCCGCCTCGGCCGGCGGTATCACCGGCGCGTTCGGGATTTCGGTCGCCGCCAGCCTTACCGGGACCGCCTGCTCGGACGGCGCGGCAGCGACCGCCGGTACCGGCGAGAGTGGCGATGCCATCGGTGCCGGCTCGAGTCGCGGCGGCTCGGGTTCGTACGTCGCCGGCATGGCAACAGCCGGAGCCGGCGCTTCGTAAGGATCGGCAGTGTATGAGACTGGCGGGGCATAGGCCGGCATCGGCGGCAGCGCAGCCGCTTCGGCATAGGCACCGCTGGTCCGACACGGCCCGCTAACCGGCGCTTCGACCACCGATTGCGCCAACACCAGCAAATCCTCGCTCGATGCCGATGCTGCCATCCTGGCATAAGCCGCAACCGTGGCGCAGAACGAGGGGTCGTCGAGACGCGCCGCGTGCTTATTGGCAAGCAGCGTTACGTTCTGGTCGTAAGCTGTTCGGCCAGCCTGGATGCCGTTCTCACGCAAATAGTGCGCCTTCAACACATAAGCATTGGCACCGAGCACATTGTGCTGCCTGGTCGCAAAGTCGTTGTAGTTCGCTTCGGCAGCGCGGCCGCCAAGACGACACCGAAGTGTACCGACCATCAACATCGTTTGAAAGTCTTGTAACTGTTCCGCCGCAGCTTCGTATCGAAACCAGCACGCATCGGCCGAATAAGCCGCCGTCGTTGTTGAAGCAACTACCGAGATAACTGCAAACCGTAATACAGATGTCATGATCATATAACGACCCAATACCTGAATAACTTGTGGCACCTTACATTTCGCGATGTTTATGGAAATTATCATGGCGGCCTTGTTTACGCCATAACTGTTCGTCGCATTTCTCGGTAACGAGCTTGGTTGCCGCCCGGAATGCGGTGAAATGGTATTTTCTGTCGGCGAAACGTAAGCTCAAAGTTTATCGACTGCGGCGTGTTCACCGCACATGCAGAATAGGACAGTCGAATTTTTCCGAAGCCTTGAACCATCGCCGGCCTTCGCATACGCGCGTTGCATGTCGGCTTTGATCCGCGTCGCTGTGTTGGGTGCTTCGGGCTACACCGGAGCCGACTTGATTCGGCTGGCCTTGACACATCCGCAGATCGAGCTCGTCGCATTATCGGCGAATGCCAAGGCCGGACAGGCGATGGCATCGGTATGGCCACACTTCGCTTATGTACCATTGCCGCCGCTCGTCGGTGCCGACGAGATCGCCTGGGGCAACATCGACGTCGTTTTCGGCTGCCTTCCCCACGCGGCATCGGCTGAACTGCTCCACCAGCTCCCGGCGGCGCTGCGCATCATCGATTTGTCGGCCGATTTCAGATTGAAGGATCCGGCGACGTACGCGGCGTGGTACGCTGTCGAGCATCCTGCTCCGGCGCTACTCGACACCGCGGTGTACGGCCTGACCGAATATGCGCGGGCGGCATTGCCGCCGGCACGGCTTGTAGCGTGCCCTGGCTGCTATCCGACCGCCATACTGCTGGGCCTACTGCCGTTGGTCGAGGCCCGCGCGATCTCGACCGAGCGCATCACCATCAGCGCGCTATCCGGCGTCTCGGGAGCCGGGCGCGGTCTCAAAGCGGCTAATTTGTTTCCCGAGGTCGCCGAAGCGGTCCACCCTTACGCCGTCGGCGGGCATCGCCATGTGCCCGAGATCGAACAGGAACTGGCGCGCGTGGCGGGTCAGCCGGTGACGATCAGCTTCACACCCCATCTGGTGCCGATCAATCGCGGCGAACTGGTAACGATGGTGGTCGAGACCAGCCGTCCGACGAGCGAACTGCGCGGTATCCTCGGCCATCGTTACGCGGCCGAGCCGTTCGTGCATCTCCTGCCGGAGGACGTCGCGCCCGCCACCCGCATGGTTCGCGGTTCGAACCACGCGGTCGTCAATGTTTTCGCCGATCGCATTCCCGGCCGGGCCATCGTCATCGCGGCGATCGACAATCTGGTCAAAGGCTCGAGCGGGCAGGCCATTCAGAACATGAACGTCATGTTCGGGCTGCCGGAAACGCGCGGGCTCGAGGCAGCGGCGCTGTTTCCATGATCGCCACCGAACGCCTGCGCCTGCCGCCATGGACCGATGCCTATCGCCTGCCGGCCGCGCGGATGAACGCCGATCCAGCGGTTATGCACTGGTTCCCGGCAACGATGAGCCGGGCGGAGACTGACGCGCAGATCGATCGGCAGATTGCCCTGCTCGACCGTCGCGGCTTCACCTTCTGGCCGGTCATCCGTCGCATCGACGACTGCTTCTTGGGCATCGCGGGGCTGAAGGAAGGTGCTGCCGGCACGCCCGTCGAAGGCGTCGTCGAGATCGGCTGGCGGTTCGCCGCGCATGCATGGGGTCAAGGCTATGCCACCGAGGCCGCGCGGGCGGCGCTGGCACACGGGTTTGCCGATCCCGCGGTGGCACGAATCGGGGCAATCACCGCGGCGGGCAATACGGCGTCGTCGCGGTTGATGGAGCGGCTTGGCATGCGCCGCGATCCCGCTGGTGATTTCGCGCACCCGCTGGTCCCGCCGGGGCATCGTGCCTGTCGGCACGTCACCTTTTTCATCGACCGCGGCGAGCAGCAGACATGAGCCCCCTCCATGCGTTCATGGGCACGATGCCCGACATCGCCGCCGACGCGTTTGTCGCGCCCGGCGCGCAGGTCATCGGTGACGTCACGATCGGCTCGCAGGCGAGCGTCTGGTACAATTGCGTGCTGCGCGGCGACGTCGCGCCGATCACCGTCGGCGCGCGCAGCAATATCCAGGACGGCAGCGTCGTCCATGTCACGACGCGGCAATACAGCACGATGATCGGCAGCGACTGCCTGATCGGCCATCTGGCGATCATCCACGGCTGCGAGCTTCAGGACCATAGCTTCGTCGGCATGGGCGCGATCGTCATGGACGGCTGCGTCATCGAAACCGACGGCATGCTGGCTGCGGGAGCGCTGTTGACGCCGGGCAAGCGGCTGCCGGCGCGCGAGCTGTGGGCCGGCCGTCCGGCGGTCCACATCCGCCCGCTCACCGACGCCGAGATCGCGCGCAACCGCGGCGGCGTGATCGGCTACGTCGAGCTAGGAAAAATCCATAAGGGTTAAATAGCTTGACAAAAATCCTAAATGGTACATACACCGGCTCCGAAACAAACCGGAGTAGATGTCGTGATCGAAGCTTTTCGCCCGACGACGCTGTCAGCCGTCGGGCTCACCTTGCTCAAGCATTTCGAACAGTGCCGCTTACCGGCCTATTGTCCAACGCCCGACGATGTCCCCACGATCGGCTGGGGGGCGACACGCAACGCTGACGGCAGCGCGATCAAACCGGGAGATTATTGGGATCAGGCGAAGTGCGACGCGCGCCTGGACGCGGACCTGTCGGTCCTGGCAGGCAAGGTCGTCAAGTCGATCGGAGCTGCCCCGACGACGCAGCCCCAGTTCGATGCGATGATGGTGCTTGCCTACAATATCGGTGCCGGTGCTCTCGCGGGCTCGACGCTGCTCCGTCGTCACCGGGCGGCACGTTACGACGATGCCGCGGCGGCTTTCTCCGATTGGCGGTTTCAGCGGGGCCGGGTTCTGCCCGGGTTGGTGCGCCGCCGCGCCGCCGAAGCCGCGCGCTACCGGGCGGTGGCATGAGTGCGCTCGACTGGGTGTGGCTGCACGTGCCGCAGGGTCCGGTGCGCCGCCGGCTGATCGGCGCACTGGCCGAGCAATCGACCTATACCGGGCTGCAAGGCGCGGCGTTGTTCGTCGGTCTCAGCGAAAGCCGATATACGGCGGTCGCGGGCTTGCTGGTGTTCGTCTTCGGGCTGGCCAAGATCATGCTTCCCGACGCGGGGAACCCGCGGTGAGGGTTGTTGCGCGAGCGTTCCGCTTCGCGAGGTCGCGATGAATCCGGTTGCGTTGTTACTCGGCGGCGGTTGGCGGTATCTTGCCGGGGCGGCGCTGCTGATTGGCGGCTATACCTGGATGACGACGGCGGCGTATGACCGGGGTGCCCGCCACGAACGCGGCATCTGGACGGCGCGCGCCGCGAACGTCGCCGCGGCTTCGGCAGCCGCTGCAGCCAGGCTTGCGGCAATACGCGAGACCCGTGCCGCCGCTGCCGACAGCAATCACGTCCGCCGCGCTCAAAATTATGCCACGCAGCACGCTCCCATCACACATGAGGTCATTCGCTATGTCGCGACGCCCGCTGCCGCTCTGGTTTGCCCTGATGTGCGCGGGGTGCAGCTCGGCACCGCTGCGATTGCCGCCGCCAATGCCGCTCTCGCCGCCGCCCGCTGAGGCGATGCTCAGCTGCGGCCCGTTACCTGCGATGTTCCGCACCGGCGGCGAGGCGGTGGCGTGGGTCGATGCGGCAGCCTCGCTGCTGGTGACCTGCGACGCGCGGCGGCGGTTGGCAGTCGAGGCCTGGCCGCGGTGATGATTGACGATTGCGGTCACGACCGGAGTCACGAAAGAACTGTCAAGCTGCTGTAATCAAATGATTTAAATATCACGCAAGGGTCGCGAAAAACGCCCGGGCTGCAAAGTTGGTCCGGGGTCGCTGGTCGGAGCGACAGGATTCGAACCTGCGACCCTTAGACCCCCAGTCTAATGCGCTACCAGGCTGCGCCACGCTCCGACCGAGACCGACGCATAATCGGCGCGGGCTCGGAAGGCAAGCTGCGGGACGGCGATCTCGATGCTGCCTTGCGGTCGTCCGATGTACAATCCATAGACGCACCCGTTGCAAGCTGCGGGAACGGCGCCGATGAATATCCACGAATATCAGGCGAAGGAACTGCTCGCGAAGTTCGGCGTGCCGATCCCGCGCGGCTTCGCGGCGCTGTCGGTCGAGGCGGCGGTCGCCGCGACGGCCAAGCTGCCGGGGCCGCTGTTCGTGGTCAAGTCGCAGATCCATGCCGGCGGTCGCGGCAAGGGCAAGTTCAAGGAGCTGCCGCCTGAGGCCAAGGGCGGCGTCCGGCTGGCGCGTTCGGAGGGCGAGGTTCGGGCCGCTGCCACCGACATGCTCGGCAATACGCTCGTGACCATCCAGACCGGCGCGCACGGCAAGCAGGTCAACCGGCTGTACGTCACCGACGGGGCCGATATCGCCAAGGAGTTCTACCTCGCGCTGCTCGTCGACCGCGGCTCGGGCAGACTCGCACTGGTCGCTTCGACCGAGGGCGGCATGGACATCGAGCACGTCGCCGAGCACACCCCGGAGCGTATCCACACCTTCATCATCGACCCGGCCGCGGGTATCCAGCCGCACCACGGCCGCAGCGTCGCCTTCGCACTCGGGCTGACCGGCGATCTCGCCAAGCAGGCGCAGGCGACGGTCGCGCAGCTGTATGACGCCTTCGTCGCCACCGACGCGGCGCAGATCGAGGTCAACCCGCTGGCGACGACCACCGATGGCAAGTTGCTGGTGCTCGATGCCAAGATGAGCTTCGACTCGAACGCGCTGTTCCGCCACCCCGACATCCTGGCGCTCCGCGACCTGACCGAGGAGGACCCGGCCGAGGTCGAGGCCTCGAAATACGACCTCAGCTATATCAAATTGGACGGCACCATCGGCTGCATGGTCAACGGCGCGGGGCTGGCGATGGCGACGATGGACATCATCAAGCTGAACGGCGCCGAGCCCGCGAACTTCCTCGACGTCGGTGGTGGTGCTACCACCGAGAAGGTCACCGCGGCGTTCAAGATCATCCTTTCCGACCCGGCGGTGAAGGGCATCCTCGTCAACATCTTCGGCGGCATCATGCGCTGCGATATCATCGCCGAGGGCATCGTCGCGGCGGCGAAGGAAGTGCATCTGGCGGTGCCGCTGGTGGTGCGGTTGGAAGGCACCAACGTTGAGCTGGGCAAGAAGATACTGGCTGAGAGCGGACTGCCGATCGTCAGCGGCGACGACCTGGGTGATGCCGCGGCGAAGATCGTGGCGGAAGTTAAGAAGGCGGCGTAGAGAAGCGGGCATGGCCAACACCGCTCCCCAGTTCGAGTTGCAGACTAGTGGTCCTGCGTACGGGGACGACTACGCGGCATGGGTCGAGCATCAGCGTACGCTGCTGCGTGAGCATCGGTTCTATGAGCTCGATGTTGGTAATCTGGTTGAAGAGGTGGGGGATTTGGGCAGCAGCGCTTACAAGGGCTGGCTATCTGCAATCCGCCTCGTCCTGCTTCACATGCTGAAATGGGACTATCAGCCGACATTGCGGAGCCGGAGTTGGGCGACGACTATTGCCGTTCAGAAGGACGCAATCGCTGATGGTTTGCGGGAAAGCCCAAGTTACAGGTCGCGAATGGACGAAGCTTTAGTACGCGCTTATGCCGACGTGCGGCGTCTAGCTTCGGGCGAAACTGACTTGCCGCTAGCAACATTTCCCCTGACCTGCCCTTATAGTTGGTCAATTATGGCGTCGCGCGAGATCGCGTGGCCCGGCGACGACGCCTAATTCCACGATCACGGAGACTGCATGTCCATTCTCGTCAACGCCGCGACGCGCGTTATCTGTCAGGGCTTTACCGGCAAGCAGGGGACGTTCCACTCCGAGGGCGCGATCGCGTACGGCACGCAGATGGTCGGCGGTGTGGCGCCCGGTAAGGGCGGCAGTACGCACCTCAACTTACCGGTGTTCGACACCGTACTCGAGGCGAAGACGCGGACCGGGGCCGATGCCAGCGTCATCTACGTACCGCCGCCGGGCGCTGCCGACGCCATCCTCGAAGCCATCGACGCCGAAATCGCGCTGATCGTCTGCATCACCGAGGGCATTCCGGTGCTCGACATGGTTAAGGTCAAGCGTGCGCTGTCGGGGTCGAAATCGCGGCTGATCGGGCCGAACTGCCCCGGCGTGCTGACCCCGAACGAGTGCAAGATCGGCATCATGCCGGGTAACATTTTCCGCAAGGGTTCGGTCGGCGTGGTGTCGCGCTCCGGCACGCTGACTTACGAGGCGGTGCACCAGACCACCGCGGTCGGGCTCGGCCAGACCACCGCGGTCGGCATCGGCGGCGATCCGGTCAACGGGACCAACTTCATCGACGTGCTGGAACTCTTTCTCGCCGATCCCGAGACGCACTCGATCGTGATGATCGGCGAGATCGGCGGCGCGGCGGAGGAAGATGCAGCCGAGTTCGTGCGGCTCAACAAGGTCAAAAAGCCGATGGTCGGCTTTATCGCTGGGCGCACCGCGCCGCCCGGCCGCCGGATGGGCCACGCCGGTGCGATCGTCGCCGGCGGCAAGGGCAAGGCCGAGGACAAGATCGAGGCGATGCGCGCCGCCGGCATCCGCGTGGCGGATTCGCCCAGCGCGCTCGGCACGACGATGCTGGAGCTGCTCAAGAGCTGATTCAGCGGCGACCGAGCGAACGGCGGCGCGAAGCCGGGTGACACCTGCGCCGCCGGCCGTTATTAGCCGCACATCGGTCGAGGAACGGTTATGGACAGCTTTGACGAACTGCCCGGCGCGGCGGACTTTGCCGGCCCGAGCTGGGCGCGCGACGACTGGCCATTGCTGCCGCGCGACGATCTGACGACGGCGCTCGATGCGGCCAACATGCTCGTCGCGCCGAGGCCGCCGAAGGGTGCGCCGCCGACGCTGGCGCCGGACACGGCCGCGCAGGCGATGCTCGCGGTGCCGGGAGCTGCTCTCGACCCGGCCGCGACGCATGCGGCGGCGAAAGACTCGATCGCGGCGATGATGCTGATCCGTACCTACCGGGTGCGCGGGCATCTGGCGGCGAACCTCGATCCGCTCGGACTGTCGAAGCGCGAGCTTCCGGCCGATCTGACGCCCGAGTATCATGGCTTTCTGACCGATGCCGACCAGAACCGGCCGATCTATTTCGGCGGCGCGCTGGGCCTGCAGACCGGCACGGTGCGCGAGCTGGTCGCGATCCTGCGCGCCAACTATTGCGGCAACGTCGGCGTCGAGTACATGCACATCAACGACGTTGACGAGCGCCGCTTCATCCAGGACCGCATCGAAGGCCGGGACAAGGAAATCCAGTTCACCGCGCTCGGCAAGAAAGCCATCCTGAACAAGATCGTCGAGGCCGAGCAGTTCGAGAAGTTCCTCGGCAAGAAATACGTCGGGACCAAGCGCTTCGGGATTGACGGCGGCGAGTCGATGATCCCGGCGATGGAGTCGATCATCAAGATCGGCGGCCAGAACGGCGTCGCGGAGATCGTCTTCGGCATGCCGCACCGCGGCCGGTTGAACATGCTCGGCAACGTCATGCAGAAGCCGTTTCGTGTCATCTTCCACGAATTCAGCGGCGGCTCGTCGAACCCCGACGACGTCGGCGGCTCGGGCGACGTCAAATACCACCTCGGCACCTCGACCGACCGCGAGTTCGACGGCAATACCGTCCATCTGTCGTTAACCCCCAACCCGTCGCATCTCGAAGCGGTCGATCCGGTCGTGCTCGGCAAGGTGCGCGCTATCCAGACATCGCGCGGTGACGCCAATCGCACGCAGGTCATGCCGGTGCTGATGCACGGCGACGCGGCGTTTGCCGGGCAGGGCATCGTCGCCGAGTGCTTCGGCTTCTCGGGCGTTCCCGGCTACAACACCGGCGGCACGATGCACTTCGTCGTCAACAACCAGGTCGGTTTTACGACTAGCCCGCAATTCGCCAGATCGTCACCTTATCCTTCGGATATGGCTAAAGCGGTGCAAGCGCCCATATTTCACGTCAACGGCGACGATCCAGAAGCGGTGGTGTTCGCCACCAAGGTCGCCACCGAGTTCCGCCAGACGTTCAAGCGCGACGTCGTCATCGACATGTGGTGCTATCGGCGTTTCGGGCACAACGAGGCCGACGAGCCGAGCTTCACGCAGCCGCTGATGTACGCCGCGATCCGCCAGCACCCGCCGGTCAGCGCGCTTTACGCCGAACGGCTTACCGAACAGGGTGTCATCGACGCGCACTGGCTGCCGGCCAACATCGAGCAGTACACGTTGCGTCTCGAAGGCGACTTCGAAGCCGCGGCGGGCTATCAGGCGAACAAGGCCGACTGGTTCGAAGGGCGCTGGAGCGGGCTCGGCAAGCCGAACGAGGCGGTTACCGCGCGCCGCGCCGGCGAGACCGATGCGCCGCTCGCTATGCTCGACAAGGTCGGCAAGGCGCTGACGACGATCCCGGCCGAACTGGCGGTCCACAAGACGCTGGCGCGCATCCTCGACGCCAAGGCCGAGACGCTGGCCAAGGGTGCCAACATCGACTGGGCGACGGGCGAGGCGCTGGCGTTCGGGACGCTGCTGCTCGACGGCTACGGTGTCCGCCTGTCGGGGCAGGATTCAGGCCGCGGCACCTTTTCGCAGCGCCATGCGGTGTGGGTCGACCAGCAGACCGGCGGCAAGTACGTGCCGTTGAAGACACTGTCGGAGACCTTCGAGGTGCTCGACAGCCCGCTGTCCGAGTTCGGCGTGCTCGGCTTCGAATACGGCTATGCGCTCGCCGATCCCAAGACGCTGGTGCTGTGGGAGGCGCAGTTCGGCGATTTCGCCAACGGCGCGCAGTCGATGATCGACCAGTTCATCGCGAGCGGCGAGGTCAAGTGGCTGCGTGCCAACGGGCTGGTCATGCTGCTGCCGCACGGCTTCGAGGGGCAGGGCCCCGAGCACAGCTCGGCGCGGCTCGAACGCTATCTGCAGCTGTGCGCCGAGGACAATATGCAGGTCGCCAACTGCACGACCCCGGCGAACTATTTCCACATCCTGCGGCGGCAGATGCTGCGGCCGTTCCGCAAGCCGCTGGTGATCATGACGCCGAAGTCGCTGCTCCGCCACAAGCGCGCCGTGTCGACGATCGCCGACTTCGGCCCCGGCAGCCGTTTTCACCGCTGCCTCGACGACATGCTGCCCACCGACGATGCCGCGATCAATCGCCTGGTGCTGTGTTCGGGCAAGGTCTATTACGACCTGCTCGAGGCGCGCGAGGCGGCGGGGCAGACCGACACCTATGTGCTGCGGGTCGAACAGCTCTATCCGTTCCCGGCCGATGTCGTCGCCGAATATGCGGCGCGTTTCCCGAACCTGATCACCGTGGTGTGGGCGCAGGAGGAGCCGCGCAACGCGGGGGCGTGGACGTTCGCCGGCCCGCTGGTCGAGGACGCGCTCGGGCAGCGGCCGGTCTATGCCGGGCGCGCTCCAGCGGCGGCGACCGCGACCGGGCTGGCCAAGCGCCATGCCAGCGAGCAGAAGCAGCTGATCCAGTCGGCATTGAGCGCCTGAATCCGAATGCCTGACCATAGCCGCGCGAACCAGCAGGAACGATAATGGCAACCGACGTCACCATTCCGCCGCTCGGCGAGTCGATCACCGAGGCGACCGTCGGGCAATGGCTCAAGGCCCCCGGCGACGCGGTCAGGGCCGACGAGCCGATCGTCAGCCTCGAGACCGACAAGGTCGCGGTCGAAGTGCCATCGCCGGTCGACGGCGTCATGGGCGTGCAGATGGTCAAGGTCGGCGACACCGTGACGATCGGCGCGACGATCGCACGGATCGAGGCGAGCGGGGCAGGGTCGACGACACCGGCGACGGCGGCCGCGCCGACGCCAGCGGTCGTGCAGGAAGCGGCACCTGCAGCGGCACCATCGGCGCAAGCCAAGCCGGCGTCGACCGCAGCGGCGGCAACGCTCACGCCGAGCGTCAAGCCGACAGCGGACACGGCGAACGAGACGACGGCGGTCCAGCCCGACCCCACACCGGTGTCTCCAGCCGACGCCTCCGCCACTGCTCCGGCAATCCCGACAGCCGCCGCTCTGGCGCACGCCGATGACGACGGCCCGATGGCTCCCGCGGTCCGCCGCCTGCTCGAAGACCACAACCTCGACCCAGCGTCGATCACCGGAACCGGCAAGGACGGGCGGCTGACCAAGGCCGACGTGCAGGGCGCGATCGACGCGGGCTCGGCGAAGGCCAAGCCATCGACCACAGTCGCGGCTCCACCCCGCGAGCTTGCTACCGTCGTGCCCGTTCCCGCCGCGCCGCGACCGTCGCTGCCCGCCAGCCCCGAGCAGCCGGGCCGTCACGAGGAGCGCGTCCGCATGACACGGCTGCGCCAGACGATCGCGCGGCGCCTGAAGGAAGCGCAGAACACCGCGGCGATGCTGACGACGTTCAACGATGTCGACATGACCGCGGTGATGGCGACGCGGGCGCGCTACAAGGATCTGTTCGAGAAGAAGCACGGCGTCCGGCTTGGCTTCATGTCGTTCTTCGTCAAGGCCGCCGTGCTGGCGTTGCGCGACGTGCCTGCGGTCAATGCGGCGATCGAGGGCGACGAGATCGTCTATCACGATTACGCCGACATCGGCGTCGCGGTGTCGTCGCCGGGCGGGCTGGTCGTGCCGGTGCTCAGGGACGCCGACAAGCACAATTTCGCGGCGATCGAGAAGGCCATCGCCGACTTCGGCAAGCGCGCGCAGGCCGGCAAGCTGGCGCTGGCCGACATGCAGGGCGGCACCTTCACCGTCACCAACGGCGGTGTCTTCGGCTCGCTGATGTCGACGCCGATATTGAACCCGCCGCAGTCGGGGGTGCTCGGCATGCACCGGATCGAGGAGCGGCCGGTTGTCGTCGACGGGCAGATCGTAATCCGCCCGATGATGTACCTCGCGCTGAGCTATGATCACCGCATCGTAGACGGCCGTGAGGCAGTGATGTTTCTGGTGCGCGTCAAGGAGGCGATCGAGGACCCGACACGACTGCTGGTCGATTTGTAATCGCTTGAGCGTTTGCAATCGTTGTAGCGGACCCCAATAATAAGGTCTCACCCCGGCGAAGGCCGGGGCCCATCAAGCTCAATCGATCGAGTTCCTGGGCCCCAGCCTTCGCCGGGGTGACAGTTCTCAAGTGTGATCACATCCTAGCTGACGACACGAGGTCTACGCATGCCTGAAACTGACTTCGACGTCGTCGTCATCGGCGCTGGCCCCGGCGGTTACGTCGCCGCCATCCGTGCTGCGCAGCTCGGTCTGCGCACCGCGTGCATCGAGAAGCGCGACCGGCTCGGCGGCACCTGTCTCAACGTCGGCTGCATCCCGTCGAAGTCGCTGCTGCATGCGTCGGAGTTTTACGAGGATGCCAAGAGCGGCAGCCTCGCCAAGTTCGGTATCAAGATTCCCGAGGTCGAGCTCGACCTCGGCGCGATGCAGGCCGAGAAGAGCAAGGCGGTGAACGAACTGACCGACGGCGTCGCGTTCCTGTTCAAGAAGAACAAGGTCGAGTGGATCAAGGGCGCGGGCGCGTTCCGGGACGCGCACACCGTCATGGTCGGCGACCGCGCGGTAACTTCCAAGAACTTCATCATCGCCACCGGGTCGGAGGTGGCGCTGCTGCCCGGCATGACCGCCGACGGCGAGGTGCTGATCACCTCGACCGAGGCGCTGGCGCTGCCCAAGGTGCCGGGCCACCTGATCGTCATCGGCGGCGGCTATATCGGGCTTGAGATGGGTTCGGTGTGGCGGCGTTTGGGCGCCAAGGTCACTGTCGTCGAATATGCGCCGCGGATCGTGCCCGCGATGGATGTCGAGCTGTCGACCGCATTCGCGCGCATCCTGCAGAAGCAGGGCATGGTGCTGCGGACCGCGACCAAGGTCATCGAAGCCAAGCGCACCAACGACGGCGCGGTAGTCATCGTCGAGCCGGCCGCGGGCGGCCCGCGCGAGGAGATCACGGGCGACGTCGTGCTGCTGTCGATCGGCCGCCGGCCCAACACCGACGGGTTGGCGCTCGAAGCGGCCGGGCTCACGCTCGACGACCACGGGCGCGTGCCGATCAACGCCGATTTCTCGACCGGCGTCCCCGGCATCTGGGCGATCGGCGACGTCGTCGTCGGCCCGATGCTGGCGCACAAGGCCGAGGACGAGGGCATCGCGTGCGCCGAAAACATCGCTGGACTGACGGGCCTCGTCAACCATGACGTTATCCCCGCCGTCGTCTACACGCACCCCGAGGTGGCCACCGTCGGGCGCACCGAGGAGGAGCTTAAGGCCGCGCAGGTCGAGTACAAGGTCGGCAAATTCCCGTTCAGCGCCAACAGCCGCGCCAAGGCGAACCGCGACACCGAAGGCTTCGTCAAGGTGCTGGCGGACGCGAAGACCGACCGCGTGCTGGGTGTCCACATCATCGGCGCGGTGGCGGGCACGATGATCGCCGAAGCCGCGCTGGCGATGGAGTTCGGCGCGTCATCGGAAGACATCGCCTACACCTGCCACGCGCACCCGACGCACTCGGAGGCGCTGAAGGAAGCGGCGATGGCAGTGTTGGGCAAGCCGATCCATATGTGAGGGGGAGTAGAAGGCGAATCGAAGGTTAGTCACTGCAACAACAAACACTGTACATTCTGAATGCCTTAGAAGAAATTCTGAGTCGCTATTTCCAACAACCTCCGACCGCTTAGCCCCGAGCCATTGCCCCCACCCCGACCCTCCCGCAAAGCGGCAGGGAGCCGAAAGCGAGGTGCGCTTCCCGTCTTCTACTCCCTCCCCCTCTTGCGGGGAGGGCCGGGGTGGGGCTTCTCAGACCCAATCACACCGCAATTGTCGATAACTATAACCAAATACGCGCATTTGTCAACTGCTGCAGCATAGTCACCGCCTGCGCTGCTTAACTGGCGAGCACGTCACTCGCCTCTATCACCAGCGTCGTCCCATCCACCCGCACGACTCGCGCGCTTGCGCCCGCCGGCATGTCCGGCCCCGTTGCGGGCCACGGCGAGTCCCCGACCTGTACTCGCCCGCGTCCGGCGATAAGCGGTTCGACCACCGTCACCATACTCCCCACCATGCGGTCGGCACGACGGTTGAGCTCGCTATGCACCGCGACCCGCGGCCGGGCGAAGCGCGCGCGGGCGAACAGTACCAGCGCAATCCCGAGCGCGACGAAGATTGCGACCTGAACGACCAGCGGCGGCGCGAGCAGCCAGCTTAGCAGCGCGGTCAGCACCGCCGCGCCCGCCAACCAGATCAGCGACGCACCCGGCGTGATGACTTCCAGCCCGGCGAGTACCGCCGCGCCGATCAGCCAGACCCACGGGGTGACCGCGTAGCTCATGCGAACGGGTTCGGGCGCGGCGGGGCGGGCGGAGAAGCGCCTTCGTCGCCGAGCGGCCTGACCGCGCGGACCAGTTCGCCGATGCCGCCGAGCGAACCGACCAGCGCACTCGCCTCGATCGGCATGAAGATCGTCTTGGCGTTCGGCGAGGTCGCGAACGCCTGCATCGCCTCGACGTATTTGAGCGCGACGAAATAGTTGAGCGCCTGCGGATTGCCGTCGGCGATCGCGCTGCTGACCATCTCGGTCGCCTTGGCCTCGGCCGCGGCCGAGCGCTCGCGCGCTTCGGCATCGCGGAACGCGGCTTCGCGGCGCCCTTCGGCCTGCAGGATCTGGCCCTGCTTCGCACCCTCGGCGCGCAGGATCTCGCTGGCGCGGCTACCTTCGGCCTCAAGGATGTTGGCGCGCTTTTCACGTTCGGCCTTCATCTGGCGGCCCATCGCGTTGACGATGTCGGCGGGCGGGCGGATGTCCTTCAGCTCGACGCGGGTGATCTTGATGCCCCACGGATGCGTCGCCTGATCGACCACCACGAGCAGCTTGGCGTTGATCGCGTCGCGCTTCGACAGCGTCTCGTCGAGGTCCATGCTGCCCATGACGGTGCGCAGGTTGGTCGTCGTCAGGTTGACGATGGCCGAGTACAGATCGCTGACTTCGTACGCCGCCTTCGCCGCGTCGAGCACCTGATAGAACACGACCCCGTCGACGGCGACGATGGCGTTGTCCTTGGTGATGATCTCCTGGCCGGGGATGTCGAGCACCTGCTCCATCATATTGATCCGCCGCCCGACGCGGTCGATGAACGGCATGATCAGCGTGAAACCGGGGCGCAACGTCGTGGTGAACCGCCCGAAGCGCTCGAGCGTGTATTCGAAGCCCTGGTTGACGACGACGACCGCCTGCGCCAGCGCGAAAACGCCGACGACCAGCAGAACGACGGCGAAGACACCCGCACCCATTCGATTTCCCCGAGCGGCGCGACTTGGCCGCTGCCGGTATAAATGGCAGTGATCAAACGATTTTACGAGGGGTGATGGATGCTCGACTCGATGCTCACCGTACGCCCGCGCCGTTCGGTACTGTATCTTCCCGCGGCGAACGCGCGCGCCATTGCCAAAGCCCGGACGCTGACGTGCGACTGCGTCATCCTCGACCTCGAAGATGCCGTTGCACCCGAAGCCAAGGTCATCGCGCGCGCTGCTTCGGTCGCTGCGGTACAGGCGGGCGGCTGGGGCGCGCGCGAAATGCTGATCCGGGTCAACGGGCTGGCGACGCCATGGTCGGCGGACGACTTCGCGGCGGCTACCGAGGCGGGCGTTGCCGGCATCGTCGTGCCCAAGATCGACCATGCCGCCGACGTCGGGGTCGCGATCCACCGCGCCGGGAACATTCCGGTATGGGCGATGATCGAGACACCGCGCGGGGTGCTCGCCGCCGATGCGATCGCCGCAACGCCCGGTGTTGCGGCGCTGATTGCCGGAACGGCGGACCTCGCAAACGATCTTCGCGCCAGGCCCGGAGCCGACCGGCTGCCGCTGCTGTACAGCCTGAGCCGGATCGTGCTCGCGGCACGTGCGGCGGGGATACTCGCGTTCGACGGGGTGTTCACCGACCTTCACGATGCGAGCGGCTGCGAGGCGGAGGCGCTGCAGGGCGCGGCGCTCGGCTTCGACGGCAAGACGCTGATCCACCCGAGCCAGATCGATATCGCCAACCGTGTGTTCGCACCATCAGCGGCGGAGGTCGAGGCGGCGCACGGGTTGATCGCGGCGTACGAGGCGGCGCTGGCCGAGGGGCGCGGGGTGACGACGTACCAGGGCCGGCTGGTCGAGGTGCTGCATGTGGTGGCGGCGAAGCGGGTGCTCTCTTCGTCTTGATCCTCCCCGTCTTCGGGGAGGGGGACCGCGCCGCTTCAGGCGTGGTGGAGGGGCGGTGCGACCGGGCTCGCGACCTCGTTCTGCTCGCCTCCCGCCTTCACGGGAGGGGCCGGGGGTCGGTCTTGCTACTTCGAAACACAGCTTCCCTAGCTCGAAGGCCCACCCTGCTCCCCTCCCGTGAAGGCGGGAGGGGAGCAGGGAGATCGCGCCCGGCCGCGCCGCCCCTCCGTCGCGCGAAGGGCGCGCCACCTCCCCGAAGGCGGGGAGGATCACACCGCCGCGTTCGCATCCCGGTACAACAACGTCACGCTGATTCGCCGATTACGCGGGTCGAGCGGGTCCTTGACGTTGAACGGATCGGTCGCCGCGACGCCCTCGATGCGCCGGAACCGCTTGCTCTCGATGTCGCCGGCCTCGAGCGCCCGGCGCATCGCGTCGGCGCGCGCCGTCGACAGCGTCCAGTTGTTCGACGCGCCGTTGTCGTACGCCCGCGCGTCGGTATGGCCGCGCACCGTCAGCAGGTTGGGCACGTCGACCACCGCGTGTGCGACGATCAGCACCAGCTGCGTCGCCTCGGGGGTCAGCACGCTGGTTCCCATGCCGAACATGCTGAAATCGGCACGTTCGACGATGTCGATGCGCAGGCCGTCGCGGGTGCGGACGAAGCGGATCTGGCCCTTCAGGCCCTGCAACGTCGGGTCGCCCGCCAGCCGCGCGTTGACGATCCGGACGACCTTGCTGAAGCGTTCCTCGTCGGCACGGCGCTTGTTGCCGGGCGAGGTCGCCTTGTCGGCGGAGGTGACCTGCGCGTCCAAAGGCCCGCCGCCGCCGCCACCATCGGCCGGCGTCGGGCGCTTGCCGTGGATCGTCGCATGCGGCGCGACGCCCTCCTGTGCGGCGAGGCTCCGGCCGCCCATGATGCCGTTCGAGCCGCCCGAATTCTTCATCTGGATGACGGTCGGCGTAAAATAGTCGGCGATGCCCTTGCGCTGCGTCTCGTTGGTTGCGCCGACGATCCATAGCAGCAGGAAGAACGCCATCATCGCGGTGACGAAATCGGCATAGGCGATCTTCCATGCGCCGCCGTGGTGCGCCGCGTGCGCCGCCTTGCGCTTGCGGTAGACGATCTGCGGTTCGAACTGGGCTTGGCTGTCGGGCTTCACTTACCGCGCATCCCGTCGAAGATTTCCGCAAAACTCGGCTGGTTGGCGGGCTGAATCGCGGTGCGCGCGCTCTCGATGACCAGCGCCTGCGGCTGGCCGCGCAGTGCCGCGACGATGACCCGGCGCACCACCTGATAGATTTCGGCATCGGCATCGAGCACCGCTTTCAGCCGCGCCGAGCACGGCCCGACGATGCCGTAGCTGAGCAGCACGCCCAGGAACGTGCCGACTAGCGCGCTGCCGATCATGCCGCCGAGTACCGATGGCGGCTTGTCGATCGAACCCATCGTCTTGACGACGCCGAGTACGGCGGCGACGATGCCGAGTGCCGGCAGGGCGTCCGACAGCGTGGTGAGCGAATCGACCGGGCGATGCGCCGCGGCGTGGTGCGTGTCGATCGCGGTATCGATGACATCCTCGACGGCTTGTGCGCTGAGCGCGCCGGTCGACACCACCAGCAGCCGCAGGCTGTCGGTCAGCAGATGGAGGAATACCTTATCCTTCAGGAACTGCGGATATTCGGCAAAGATCGCCGACGTCGACGGGTCTTCGACATGTGGCTCGAGCGCCACTGCGCCGTCGGTCTTCAACAGCTTCATCAGCTTGGCGGTCAGGAAGATCGCCGCGCTGTAATCGGCACGCTTGTAGCGCGGCCCTTTGACGATCTTGGCGAAGCCGCCGCCGATCGCCTTGATGCCTTTGATGTCGGTGGAAATGAGCGTCGCGCCGGCGGCCGCACCACCGATGATCAGCATCTCGTGGGGGAGAGCCTCGATGACCACCATGATATTGCCGCCGGTCAACGCAAAGCCACCGAACACCATGACGAACAGCACGACCAGCCCGATGACCGAAATCATATCGGCTGCTCCCTCAACGCAAAGACTGTAATGCCCGTCGGGAAGGTTTACGGCGCGGTCATGGTCAAGTTGCGGGGGTGATTACCTCAACATGTCCCACAGGCTCAGCGCGCCGATCTTGACGAAGCTGAGCTGTGCCGCCTGCAGCACGGTCATCTGTTGCTGAAGCTGTGCAATGGCACTGGCCGTGTCGAGGCTGTCGGTTTTCGACAGGTCGGTCTGCAGCGCCAGCTTGCCGGCATCGAGCCGCTTACCCTCGGTGTCGAGCCGCGCCAGCCGGGTCCCGACCAGCGCGTGGCTGTCCGCCGTGCGCCCGATCGCGGCATCAAGCCCGGTCAGCGCGTTCGCCATGTCGTGCGCACGGACGGTAGCGTCGGGCTCGACAAGCGCGCTTCGCAGCCCGTTAAGCACTGCGAACACGTCGGTGACGATCGGTACGCCGGGCGGGGTTACCGCAGGTGGGACCGCCGGTGCCCGCATCGTCGTACCGCCGTCGAGCCCGGCAAAGACCGCGGGGCCATCGAGGCCAGTCGCGATGCTGCCGCTCTCGAGCGTCAGTCGCGGGGCAGCTCCCGCCCCCTGCCATACCACCGCGCCGGACGCGTCGGCGGCGTAGGCGGTGCCGGTACGGGCTCCGGCGAAGATCGCATTGCCGTCGCTGTCGCGGATGTTGGCATAGCCGAGCAACTGTTCGGCGAGCTGCCCGACGGCGGCGGCCAGCGTCGCGCGGTCGGCGGGGCCAAGCGTCGCCGTCGCTCCCTGCAGCGCGAGCTCCTTGGCGCTCTCGAGCAGGGTCGAGACTCCGCCGAGCGCGCTGTCGGCGGAGTTCAGGCGACTGGTGGCGCGGTCGATGCCGGTCTGGTCGGCGGCGTTGACCGCCAGCGCGCGGCCCAGCTGCGCCGCGTGCGCCGCGCCGACCGGGTCGACATCGGCCGTCGTGATGCGGTTGCCGGTGCTGATCTGCGCCTGCAGACCCGCGATATCGGCGCGCAAGCCGCTCATCCGGTCGATCGCCGCCGCGTTCGAAGCGTAGGTGTTGACCTGCATCAGTGGACCGCCGCCAATAGCGTGGCGAACAGGTCGCGCGCGGTCGCGATGACCTGGCTGCAGGCTTTGTAGGCGGCCTGCAGCTGTTGCAGCCGCGCCGCTTCCTGGTCGAGGTCGACGCCGCTGACCGCGTCGGCGGCGCGGCTCGCATCGCTCGCCACCGCGGTCGCGCCCGAAAGCAGCGACTTGGTCGCGGCAAGCGCGCCGGCGATGCCGGTGACCGTCGCGTCGAGACTGCCCTCGATCGTGCCGCCCGGCCCGGCTTGCGCGCGCAGCCTGCCGAACGCGGCGATGTTGCCGTTGCTGCTGCTATCGGCGGTGTTGCGCAGGATGCGGAAACTGTCGCCGGAGATGCCGCTGCCGCTCAGGCGGAAGCTGAAGCCCGCACCAACGATGCTGCTGCCGTCCACCGGAACGGCGGCGAGCACGGTGCCGCTTGCGGGATCGACGATGTTCGCGGTCGCCGCGCCGGTTATGTCGATGCGGTAGGCGGGCAGCACGGGCAGCCCCGCGGCGGCTGGATCGGTAACCACGGCGAGCGTCACCGCGCCAGTGTTCGCGCCGCCCGCGTCGCTGAGCCAGCGGTCGCCGGCGGCGATCTGCGCCGGTGCGAGCGGTCGCAGCTGCAAGCCGCCCGCGCCGTCGACCGGGCTCAGCGCAAAGCTGTCACCGGCCCGCGCGCCGCCCGAAGGGGTCACGGTGACGCCGTCGAGCGCCAGCGCCCCGGGGCCGCTGACGGCGCCGCTGCCGTCGCCGCGCGCCAGCGACCAGGCACTGCCGTCGAAGCGCAGCGTATAGCCGAGCGCCGACACCGGGGCGGCGTCGGCGATACTGGCGTCGACCGTCGCGCTGCCGCCGTTCGCCCCGCCAGCGCTGACTGCGAGCCCGCGGGTGACGAACAGCGGTGTGCCGTCGGCCCCGTTCGCGTCGACCCCGGCGGTCTGTTGCGCGTTGACCGCGGTCGCGAACCGGGCGGCGAGCGCATCGACGGCCGCGGTCGTTTGCGCCACCTGCTGCGACGCCTCGACCAGCCCCGCGATGCCGCCGCTCGCGGGGAGCCGGACGACCAGCGGCTCGTGCGTCGGGCTGAGCACCAGCTGGTCGCCGGTCGCGCTGCCTTGAATGCCGATGCGCGTCGCGGTGCTGCCGTCGACGAGCGACGGCCCGTTGTCGCCGTCGCCGAGCCGCACCGCGACGGTGCCGTTCGGGGCCGTCGTCGTCGTGATCCGCAGCTGCCGCGCCAGCGACCCGAGCAGCCGGTCGCGCTGATCGAGCAGCGCATTCGACGCCGCGCCGCTCGCGCCGGTGCGCTGCAGCTGGGTGTTCAAATCGGCAAGTGTCGCGGTAATGCCGTTCACCGTGGCCGCTGCGGCGGCTCCGGCGGTATGCAGGTCGGCGGTGAGTGCGGTCAGGCTGCTCGCGGTGCCGCGGAACTGCGCCGCGGTCTGGTCGGCGGCGTCGAGGAAGACCGTGCGCGCCGCGAGCGAGGCGGGGGTTGCCGCAAGCGTGCTCGCGGCGTCGAAGAAGCCGCCGATGCTCGAGGTCAGGCTGGTCGCGCCGCTGCCGAGCGTCGTCTGCAGGCGCGTCAGCCAGTCGGCGCGGGTAGCGAGCCGCGCGACGTCGCTGCCGGCGTTGCGCGCCGCGGTCGTCTTGAAGGCATCGTCGACCCGGACCACTGCTCCCGCGACCGCGCCGCTGCCGCTGACCAGCCCGCGCGACAGCACGTCGCCGCCGCCGACCGGTGAGCTGGTGATGACGAGGTTGCGGCGAACGTAGCCCGGCGTGTCGGCATTAGCGACGTTGTCGCCGACCACCGCGAGCGCGTTGCGATAGGCGTTGACCCCCGCCGCGCCGATGCTCAGCAGGTCGCTCACCGATGGCTGCTCAGGAGCTTGGCGACGCCGAGCGGTGCAGCTTTCGCCAGCGCCTGCGCGCGCTGTTCATCCTGGAAGTCACGGAAGGTCGCGCCCGCGGGACCTTCGAACGGGTCGTCGGCAAGTGCCGCGGCGCGGGCGGATTTGAGCATCTGGCCGACGAACAGCGCTTCGAACTGCTGCGCGACCTTGGCGAGCCTGGGATCGGCAACCTTCCTACCGGCATTCCCGCAAAAGCGGGAACCCATCTCCAGCGCGTGCCGGCTTGAAGGCGTTTCATTTGGCACGCGCTGGAGATGGGTTCCCGCTTTTGCGGGAATGCCGGTAGAGAGCGTTGGGATTGCGGCAGGGAGTGCAGGAATAGGGAACGCGATTGTAATCATATCACCACCAGCTCCGCTCGCAGCGCCCCCGCCTGCTTCAGCGCTTCGAGAATCGCCACCAAATCGCCAGGCGCAGCTCCGAGCGCGTTGATCGCCTTGACCAGATCGCTCAGCGCCACGCCCGGCGCGAACAGCGCGACGTGCGCGGGCGGCGCGTCGACGCTGATGCCGCTGTGCGGGACGACGACCGTCTGCCCATTGCTTAACGGCGCGGGCTGACTCGCCTGAAATTCCTCGGCCACCCGCACCGTCAGATTGCCGTGCGCGATCGCGGTCGGCAGGACGCGGACGTTGGCGGTGATGATCACCGTGCCGGTACGCGCGTTGATGATGACGCGGGCAGGCGGCGCAGCCGCATCGACGTCGAGATTCTCGATGCTGCTGGCGAGCGCCACCCGCGCGGCAATTCCTGCGGGCGCGGCGATACGGATCGACATCGCGTCGACCGCGGTCGCCTTGCCCGCCCCGAGGGCGATGTTGACCGCGGCAGCGACCGCGGTCGCGGTGCTCAGGTCGGCTTCGTTCAAATTGAGGTCGAGCGTGTCGCCGTTCGCAAACGGGCTGGCGACCTCGCGCTCGACCGTCGCGCCGCCGGGCACACGCCCCGACGACGGCGTATTGACGACCAGCTTCGAGCCATCCTTGCCCTCGGCACCGAAACCGCCGACCGCGAGATTGCCCTGCGCCAGCGCGTAGACCTCGCCGTCCGCCCCGACCAGCGGCGACAACAGCAGCGTGCCGCCGCGCAAGCTTTTCGCCTTGCCGAGCGCGGCAACGGTCACGTCGAGCCGTTGGCCCGGCTTGGCAAACGCCGGCAGCTCGGCGGTGACGATCACCGCGGCGGCGTTCTTCAGCCCCGGGTTGACGCCGGGCGGCAGTGTTACGCCCAGCCGTGCGGCGGCGCTCTTCATGCTCTGCACGGTATAGTCGAGATTATCGTCGCCGGTCCCGCTCAGGCCGACGACCAGACCATAACCCGTCAGCGCGTTGGCGCGGATGCCGGCGAAGCGCGCGATGTCCTTGATGCGGTCGGCGTGTGCCGGCGCGGCGACCAGCAGCAGCACGGCGATCCAACCCCTCACAGCGGCGTCACCTTGGCGAAGAACCGCGCCAGCCAGCCCGGGCGACTGGCGTCCGCTAGCTCGCCGCTGCCCGAATAGCGGATGCGCGCGTCCGCTACCCGCGTCGAGGCGACGCTGTTGTCGGGGCCGATGTCCTCGGGGCGGACCAGCCCGGTCAACTGGACCTGCTCCTCGCCACGGTTGAGCGTGACGCGCTTGTCGCCGGCGACGACCAGCGCGCCGTTCGCCAGCACGCGCGAGACGGTGACGCTGATGTCGCCGGTGAGCAGATCGTCCTGTGCCGCGTTGCCGGCACCCTTGAAGCTTTGCGTGCTGCCGCCGCTGAGCAGGCCTTTGGGGATATATTGGAACGGCGGTGCGGTCGGCAGCGTCAGCGCGGTCTTGCCGTCGCGCGTCGCGTTGGCGCTCGCCGACTTGTGCGCGGTCATGCGCTCGGTCAGGTGGATGGTGAGCAGGTCGCCGACGCGCCGCGCCCGGTTGTCGGTGGCGAGCGCGGCGAAGCGCTCGGCGTGATACAGGCTGCCGGTCGGGGCGAGCGCGACGGCTGGCGGCGCGGCGTAACTGGCCTCGACGCGCGGCACCGGGCCGAACGCGGTGTCGGCGCAGGCGGTGAGCGCAAGGGTCGCGAGCGTCGCCGCGGTTGCCCTAAACATTTTGCGTCACATATTTCGCCATCTCGTCGGCGGCGTTGAGTACCTTGGCGTTGACCTCGTAGGCGCGCTGCGTCTCGATCATGTCGACCAGCTCCTGCACCGTGCTGACGTTCGACGTCTCCAGCGAGCCTTGCCGAACCGCCCCAGCCCCGCTCGTGCCCGGCGCGCTGACCTGCGCGCCGCCGCTCGCGACCGTCTCGATGTACATATTCTCGCCGATCGGCTGCAGCCCGGCGGGATTGATGAAGCTTGCCACCTGCAGCTGGCCGAGCTGCGCCGGTTCGGTCTGGCCGCTGAGCGTTGCCGACACGGTGCCGTCGGGCGCGATGACGATCGTCTGCGCGCCGGCAGGAATGGTGATCGCCGGGGTCAGCTTGTTGCCGCTGCCGGTGACGAGCTGCCCCTCGGCATTCAACTTGAAGCCGCCGTCGCGGGTGAACGCGGTGGTGCCGTCGGCGCGCGTCAGCTGGAAGAAGCCGGCGCCTTCGATGGCAAGGTCGAGCGCGTTGTCGGTCTGCTGCAGCGACCCCTGCGTGTGGATGCGCTCGGTGCCCGCGACGCGGACGCCGGTGCCGGTGCCAAGCCCGGTCGCATATTGCGCATCCGCCGCGCTCGGAGCGCCGGGATTGCGCTGCGACTGGTACATCAGCGTCTCGAAATTGGCGCGGTCGCGCTTGAACCCCGTCGTGTTGACGTTGGCGAGATTGTTCGAAATCGTCTTCATGCGCTGGTCGAGCGCGTCGAGCCCCGACCGGGCGATCTGCAGAGCGGATGTCACCGGCTTCTCCTCAACTGTCGTAGCGCATCAATTTCGCCCCGGCCTCGTCGAGATCGCGCGTCACGCCGAGCAGCTTGACGTTCATCTCGAAGCCGCGCGTCGCTTCGAGCAACTCGACCAGCGCCCCCGGCGTATCGACATTGGCGTGTTCGAGCGCGCCGGCTGTCAGCCGTACTGCCAGCGCGGCATCGACTGCGCTGGCGCTGCGGAACAGCGTGTCGGCGCCCCGCTGCAGTGTCGCTGCCGGCGGGTCCACGAGCTTGATCCGGTCGAGGATGATCGGCGTCGGCGAGCCCTCGGCGGTGATGCTGACCGACCCGTCGGCGGCGATACCGACGCTGGTCGCCGGGGGCACGGTGATGACGCCGCTGCCGCCCATGACCGGATGACCGTCGCCGGTTTCCAGTAGCCCGGTAGGTGCGACACGCAAGTCGCCGCGGCGGGTATAGGCCTCGCCGCCGTCGGCCGCTTGCACCGCGATCCAGCCGTTACCGGTGACCGCGACATCGAGTGGCTGTCCGGTCGTTTCGATGTGGCCGGGATCGAGCAGCGACGTCGTCACCGCATCGTCCGATTGGACCCGCGCAGCATCGGCGGGACCGTTCAGATAGCGGCTGGCGAGCGACGACAGCTCGCGCCGGAAGCCGATGGTGCCGGCGTTGGCGAGGTTGTTCGCGGTCACCGCCTGCGCGGCAGTCCGCGCGCGCATGCCGGTCAGTACGGTGTAGATCAGGCGGTCCATCAGCGGATGTTGATGATCGTGGTGATCAGCGTCGAGGACGTGTCGATGGTCTTGGCGTTCGCCTGAAAGTTGCGCTGCGCGACGATCAACTGCACCAGTTCCTCGGTCAGGTCGACATTCGACTTCTCGAGGCTGCCCGAAAGGATGCCGCCGAGCCCGCTCTGCCCGGCCTCGCCGGTGATCGGCGCACCCGCCTGCGGTGTCGCGGCATAGGCGGCGTTGCCGATCTGCTTCAGGCCCTGCGGATTGCTGAACTGCGCCATCGCGACCTTTCCGAGGATCTGCACCTCACCGTTGGTAAAGCTGGTGCGGACGGTGCCGTCGCCGTCGACTGCGACGCTTTCGAGCCGCCCGGTGGTAAAGCCGTTCTGCGTCGAGGTAATTACCGCGAACGGTCCCGACTGCTGGGTCGTGCCGACACCCTGATCGAGCGTCAGGCTCATCGGCGCGCCGCCCGTCGCTGGGGCGAAGCTGTCGAATGCGACAGGTGTCGTCGGCGCGGTCAGCACGCCGGTGCTGTCGAAACTCAGCGGATAACCGTTGACCCCGCCGACTTTCAGCTCGGTCGCGCCGATCACGACATGCGCCGTCCAGTGATGCAGCGCGTCGGCCGGAGCCGGCCCCGGCACGGCGGTTTTGACGTAATAAACTTGCGCTGCCATCGGGTTACCAAGCGAGTCGAACAGTGTCACCGAGGTCGCGCTGTTGTAGGTGGTCTTGTCGTTCGGGTTGAACGGCGCGGTAAGAACCGACGCGGTCGCGGGCAGATTCACCGCCAGCTTGATCGTGCTCGTCGCCAGCGGCGTGCCAGAGGTCAGCGGCAGTTTGAGGCTCTGCGTCGAGGCGAGCGCATTGGTGGTGACGCTGCCGTCGGGAGTCGTCGGATAGACCTGCAGCCGCCGCCCGTCGCCGTCCACGACGTAGCGGTCGGCGGTAACGCTGAACGCGCCATTGCGGGTGAACGTCACCTCGCCGCTGCCGCCGGGACTTTTAAGCGCGAAGAAGCCTTGTCCGCTGATCGCGAGGTCGAGCGCGCTGTCCGAGGTCGCGATTGCGCCTTGCGAGAATTGCTGCGCGATCGACCGCACCGCGGTTCCTGAGCCGATGATCCGCGCCGGGTCCTGCAGCGGCGACGCTGTGATGATGTCGCCGAATGCCACGCGCGATTTCTTGAAGCCGTTGGTCGAGGCGTTGGCGATGTTGTTGGCGATTGTCGACAGCTCGGTCTGCGCGCCGTTGAGGCCGGTGAGCGCGGTGTAGAACGACATCGGGGTGATCCTTTCTTCTTCTAAGCCCCTCTCCTTCGGGGGAGGGGTTGGGGTGGGGACTTAGATCGAGAGGGCTTTGTGTCCCGATCGGCGACCCCACCCCCGGCCCCTCCCCTGAAGGGGAGGGGAGCAGTAAGGGAAGGCGAGTAGAAGAGGTGAGCAGCAGTCTCAGACCGCTCCCGCCCCCGCCCCCTTCGCCAGCAGCGCGTCGAGCTTCGCGCCGATCGCGGTCAGTGTGACGTTGCTTTCGGCGATGCCCGACACCGTCGACATCTGCGCCAGCTGCGAGATATATTCGGCGTTATCGACCGGTTTGGTCGGATCCTGGTTCTTCAGCTGCGCGGTCATCAACCGGAGGAAGTCGCTCGACTTCAACGTGGTGCGATCGGTGGCGGTCACGGGTACCGCGGTGCGGATGCCGGGAACGATGTCTCCGATGCCGGGAATGGCGCTGGTCATGACGGTCTCCTCACTTTCCGAGCTTCAGCGTTTCGAGCATCAGCGACTTCGCCGTGCTCAGCACTTCGACGTTGTTCGAATATTGCCGCGAGGTTTCCATCATCTCGACCAGCTCCTGGTTGGGATCGACCGCGGCAACCCAGACGTCGCCGTTGCTGTCGGCAAGCGGATGCGTCGGGTCATGGCGGCGCTCGGGCGCGGCGGCGCTAGGGACGACGCCCTCCACATCGACTGTCGCTCGTTGCGCTCCGTCATAGTGCGCGCTGAAGACTGGCTTGAGCGCGCGATAGGCGGTCGCCGCCGAGCCGGTGACCGCGCCGGCGTTGGCGAGATTCGACGCGGTGGTATTGAGCCGGAGCAGCTGCGCCGCCATCGCCCGGCCGGCGATGTCGAAAACCGAAAGCGGCGGGCTGACCGGGGCGGCAGCGGACACCATCATTCGCCGCCCTTGATTGCCGCCATCAGCGTGCCGATGCGCCCGTTGAGAAAGGCGAGTGTCGTCCGGTACTGGACGCTGTTCTCGGCGAACTGCAGCTGCTCGGTCGCCAGCTCGACGGTGTTGCCGTCGAGCGAGCTTTGCACCGGCACGCGGAATTGCACTGCGGCTGGGTGCCCGGCAGCGGCACCCGAAAGTGCCGCGCGGAAATCGAGGTCGCGCGCTCGATAGCCGGGCGTCGCCGCGTTCGCGATGTTCGACGCGAGCAGCTCGAGCCGCTGGGCGCGAAGCTGGAGTGCGGTGGCATGGATGCCGAACTGGGCGTCGATGAGGTCCATGGCTGCAGTAGAGCAAGGGCTATGCCAATTGGGTGAGGGTGATGCAGCGCCGTCTATTGTCGCTGTGACCGGCAAGAAACTGCCGGTAAATGGCACAACGGTGCCGTCTTTGCCTCTACTCCCTCCCCCTCTTGCGGGGAGGGTTGAGGTGGGGGCTCGGGGTAAGAGGCGGCATCTTCCTGAAAGCGCGTACCCCCACCCCCGGCCCCTCCCCGCAAGAGGGGAATTATCACCTTGACAAAACAGGCACAAGATATAGGGTGGTTATCAACAGGAGCCACCCATGTCTACTGACCTTTATCGCCCCGAGTTCATTAATGCCGACGCTGCTCGCGCATGGCTGGAGAATGAACTGTGGGCCGACGGCCGCCCGTGTCCGCATTGCGGCGTTGTTGACGCCAGCACGAAGATCGGCGGCACGACGGCCCGCTCCGGGCTCTACAAGTGCAATGCCTGCCGCAAGCAGTTCACCGTCACGGTCGGGACGCTATATGAGCGTAGCAAGGTTCCGCTGAATAAGTGGCTGGCCGCTACTCATCTGATGATGGCGAGCAAGAAGGGCATTAGCGCGCTTCAGATTGGCCGCATGCTTGGCCTGTCAAAGAAGACGGCATGGTTCGTTTGCCACCGCATCCGTGAGAGCCTGCGTGATACCGACCTTGAACCTCTCGGCGGCGAAGGCATTACCGTTGAGGCCGACGAAACCTATGTTGGAGGCAAGGAGAAGAACAAGCATCGCTCCAAGCGCAATGCCAGACACATCGGCGGCGTCGGTAAGGAAATGGTCTTCTCGCTGGTAGAGCGCCAAGGTCGCGTCCGCTCGCGTCATATGGAAAATATCAGCGCGAAGAATCTTCGCCCAGTGTTGGAAGAGCAGCTTGCCGACATCGGCAAGACCGACCTGATGACCGATGGTGAAGGTCAGTACCGCCTTGTCGGTTCGATGTTCAAGAGCCATCAGGTCGTGAACCACGGCATTGGCGAATACGTGCGCGGCGACGCTCACACCAACACCATCGAAGGCTATTTCTCGATCCTCAAGCGGGGCATCACAGGCGTTTACCACCACGTCAGCGGCGAGCACCTGA
>JANOOK010000071.1:0-12128 GCA_031421275.1 Sphingomonadaceae bacterium | reverse complement strand
GACATCGACGTTGGTGACCGCACCGTCCCGCATGAAGCGCAGCCGGTACATCGTGGTACTCGCATCGAACTCGCTGCCGATATACTTGCCGCCGATGCGCGGGCCGACCCGCGCGATGATATCGCCCAACTGCATGATCTGGCCGTCGCGCGCCAGCTGATACGCCCTGTCCTGCTCGCGCTGTGCCAGCACGGGCGTGGTCACGGCGACGCCGGCCAGCAATGCCAGCCCCGCCACACTTGCGAAGATCGTTCGCATCCGCCTCATACCTTTACGCTTTACCAGGCTCCGGCTTAGGGACGAGGCACTGAATAGGTCATGAATACGCCGCGGTAACACCCTATATTGCAACCGTTCCACTTCATATTGCATCGGTTCGTGTATGGCTGCTCCCGTTCTTGCGCTCGAAAATGCCGGTCTTGTCCAGGGTAGCGGCTGGCTGTTCCGCGGCCTCGACGTGTTCATCGGCGAGCGCGACCGGCTGGCGCTGGTCGGTCGCAACGGCGCGGGCAAGACGACCTTGCTCAAGCTGCTCGCGGGCACCGTCACCGGCGACGAAGGCCGCCGCACGATCCGCCCCGGCGCGCGCGTCGTGCTGCTCGAACAGGACCCCGACGTCACCAAATATGCGACATTGCGCGAGTTCGCGCTCGCCGGCCCAGACGCGCCGCACGACTATGAGGTCGAGGCACTCGCCGACCAGCTCGGCGTCGATCTCGAACGCGATGCGGCGACCGCCAGCGGCGGCGAGAAGCGGCGCGCGGCGCTGGCGCGCGCGCTGGCCGAGGACCCCGACGTGCTGCTGCTCGACGAGCCGACCAACCACCTCGATCTCGCGGCGATCGAGTGGCTCGAAGACTATCTGCAGCGCTTCCGCGGCGCGTTCATGGCGATCAGCCACGACCGCATGTTCCTGTCGCGGCTGACCAAGTCGTCGCTGTGGCTCGAGCGTGGGCTGCTCCGGCGCGCCGAGGTCGGTTTCGGCGGCTTCGAGGCGTGGACCGAGACGGTCTATGCCGAGGAGGCGAAGAACGCCGACAAGCTCGACACCAAATTGAAGCAGGAGCTGCACTGGCTGGCGCGCGGCGTCACCGCCCGGCGCAAGCGCAACCAGGGGCGCTTGGCAAAGCTCGACGAGCTGCGGATCGTGCGCAAGGCGATGGTCGGGCCGCAGGGAGTGGCCAAGCTCGCCACCACTGCCGACGACGCCAAGACCAAGGTCGTTATCGACGCCGAGCATATCTCGAAGGCGTTCGGCGAGCGCGTCATCCTCGACGATTTCTCGATCCGGGTGACGCGCGGCGAGCGCATCGGCGTCATCGGCGCGAACGGCGCGGGCAAGTCGACGCTGCTCAAGCTGCTGACCGGCGAGATCGAGCCCGACAAGGGCCGGATCAAGCGCGCCGCGACGATCCAGAGCATCCTGATCGACCAGGGCCGCAAGAAGCTCGAAGCCGGCAAGACGGTGCGCGACATCCTCGCCGACGGCGGCGACTGGGTCGACGTCGGCGGCATCCGCAAGCATGTCGCGGGCTATCTCAAGGACTTCCTGTTCGATCCCAATGTGCTCGAAGCCAGGATCGAGACGTTCTCGGGCGGCGAGCGCTCGCGGCTGCTGCTGGCGCGCGAGTTCGCCCGGCCGTCGAACCTGCTGATCCTCGACGAGCCGACCAACGACCTCGACCTCGAGACGCTCGACCTACTGCAGGAGGTCATCGACGATTACACCGGCACCGTGCTGATCGTCAGCCATGACCGCGACTTCCTCGACCGCACCGTGACGATGACGGTGGCGCTCGACGGCAGCGGCAAGGCGGATGTGGTCGCGGGCGGCTATTCCGACTGGCAGGCGAAGCGCCGCGAAGGGGCGGGTTCGAGGTCGGGGGCGTCGGCTCCGGCCCCGGCAGTGCGCACCACAGCCGCCGCCCCGGTGCGCCGAACGGGTAAGCTGACCTATATCGAGCAGCGCGAGCTCGACGGCCTGCCGGCCGCGATCGACGCGCTGCAGCGCGACATCGCTGCGGCCGAGACGACGCTCGCCGACGCGGAGCTGTATGCGCGCGAGCCCAAGCGCTTCGACCGGGTCAACCGCGAGGCGGATGCGGCGCGGGCAAAACTGGCGGCGGCCGAAGATCGCTGGCTGACGCTGGAGGCGAAGACCGAGGCGATGGCGGGGTAGGGGGGTGGCCCCCTTACTTCCGTTATTCCCGCGAAAGCGGGAACCCATCTCCGAAACGTGCAGGAGATGGGTTCCCGCTTTCGCGGCAATGACGGAAGAAAGAGAGCACGCCGCTCACTCCCGCCCCCGCAGCGCCACCGTCTTCAGCGCTTCCCACGGCCCGTTCAGATAGCGCCAGACCGCCACCCCCGTCACCCGGAACGCGAACGGCACGAAACCCGCCTCGAGTTCGGCGAGCGTCGCGCGGGCGACCGCGGCGGTGACCTTGTTCTGCACGGTCAGATGTGGCCGGTAGCCCTGCCGGTCCTGCAACGTCAGCAGCGGCCCGAAGCCGTCGACGAGCTCGGCGTGCAGCGCCTCCAGCCCCGGCGAGCGCAGCCGGTAGGCGACGCCGCCGCCGAGCGAGCGCAGCCCGGTGACCTCGACCAGCGGCGGCGGTGTGGTGCGCGCCAGCATCCGCAGCCGGCCGACGACGCCGTCGAGCTCGCTGCCGGGTAGCTGGTGAAACAGCGTGATATGCGCCGGCACGAGATTGCGCGCGGGCGGGAACCAGCGTCGCCGCAGCGTCTCGAACTTCGCCGCGGCCGATGACTCGATGTCGGCGGTCAGGATCAGCGGGCGGTGGTCGACGAGGTTGCCGAGCAGGCGATCGACGGCGGCATCGTTGGGCAACGGTTTACGAGCGGGCACGGCCGGCTGGTCTTCCTTCATCCGCAACCCATATCGATACGAGCGGTTCAAGTCGCGGCGTCGCGGTGCTATAGCCGCTCGGCTGCGACGCCAGACCGCAAGCAGACACTTACCAGGGACCTGCCGATGCGCCTCGACGATGTACCGGAAAGCTCCAACGTCGAGGACGACGGCGGTGCGGGCGGCGGTGGTGGCGGCGGTGGTGGCGGCGGCGGTTTCGGGTTCGGCGGGCTGCCGATCGGCGGCGGCGGGCTCGGCATCGGCGGCATCATCATCGTCGGTATTCTGGCATTGGTGTTCGGGATCAACCCGCTGACATTGCTCGGCGGCGGGGGCGGCGGCAGTCAGGTGCAGGTCGGCCAACCGCAGATCGGCCAGCCGCAGGACCAGATCAGCCAGCCCGCCGGTGGCACGCCGCGGCCGGAGGACGCCTCGCACAAGTTCGTCGCGAAGGTGCTCGCGACGACCGAGGACACCTGGGGCAAGCTGCTGCCCGAACAGACCGGCGTGCAATACGAGGCCCCCAAGCTGCACCGCTTCTACGGCCAGGTGCAGACCGGCTGCGGCGGCGCGAGCGCGGCGTCGGGGCCGTTCTATTGCCCCGCCGACCGCAAGGTCTATCTCGACACCAGCTTCTTCGACGAGCTCAGCCAACGCTTCGGCGCGCCCGGCGACTTCGCCAAGGCCTATGTCATCGCGCACGAGATCGGCCACCACGTCCAGAACCTGCTCGGCATCAGCGACAAGGTCACCGCCGCGCAGGAGCGCGTCAGCCGCAGCCAGTCGAACGCGCTGTCGGTCCGGCTCGAACTGCAGGCCGACTGCCTGGCGGGCGTGTGGGGCAAGGCCAACGCCGCCATCCTCGATCCCGGCGACGTCGAGCAGGCGCTGACCGCCGCCACCGCGATCGGCGACGACCGGCTGCAGCAGCAGGCGCAGGGCACCGTCGTCCCCGACAGCTTCACCCACGGCACCAGCGCCGAACGCGTCCGCTGGCTCAAGCGCGGACTCGATTCGGGGCTGGTGAGCAGCTGCGATACGTTCGGGGCGAGCGCGCTTTAGAGGCGATTGCAATCAGGCTGGATCGTCACCCCCGCGAAGGCGGGGGCCCATACACGTCAAGCAGTCGACGCGTATGGGCCCCCGCCTTCGCGGGGGTGACGATCTCCGGCCTAAAGTGAGTGGAAACGAATCTAGGCTTCGCGCCAGTACGCGAACGCCCGTTCCTGCTGCTCGCGTACATGCGCCGCCGCTGCCGCCCCGACCCACAGCCCGGCGTAGTCCGTCCTACCCACCCACCAGCCCTGGCCCGGCAGGCCGTCGCTGGCGCGGACGACCAGCACCGCCAGCGCGGGCCGTCCGGCTCCGCGCTCGGCGGCGTCGATGTCGATCAGCAGGACGCACAGCGCCCGCAGCTTCGGCCGCGAAAAGGCGTAGCCGAGGCGGTTCAGAACTTCGCCGTAGCTCAGCGGCGTACCCGCCCGCGCCGCCGCGTGCAGCAACGCGGTCAGTTCGGCGATATCGAACATCGGCTCGCTGATCAGGGGCGCTGGTGGAGAGGGTTGGATTTGAACCAACGTAGGGTTGCCCCGGCAGATTTACAGTCTGCTGCCATTGACCGCTCGGCCACCTCTCCACACTCGCGAGCGCGAAGCCGGGGGTAGTGGCGAAACCGCCGGGGGGTGTCAATGGCGCGCTCCCGGCACCCCCTATTGCATGAACCACCCATGGCTCACCACGATGCTCTGACCGGTCAGCGCGTTGCTCGGGAAACCCGCGAGGAACACCGCCGTCGCCGCGACGTCCTCGGTCGTGGTGAACTCGCTGTCGACGGTGTCTTTCAGCATGACCTTGCTGACCACCTCGGCTTCGGAGATACCGAGCGCCGCCGCCTGCTCGGGAATCTGCTTCTCGACCAGCGGCGTCCGCACGAAGCCGGGGCAGATGACGTTGGCGCGCACACCATGCTTGGCGCCCTCTTTCGCCACCACTTTCGCCAGCCCGATCAGGCCGTGCTTCGCGGTGACATACGGGGCCTTGAGCACCGACGCCTCCTTCGAATGCACCGAGCCCATGTAGATGATGCTGCCGCCGCGCCCCGCAGCGTACATCAGCCTGAGGCAGGCGCGGGTGGTCAGGAACGCGCCGTCGAGGTGGATCGCCAGCAGCTTCTTCCAGTCGGCGAACGCGAAGCTGTCGAGCGGCCCGACGATCTGGACGCCGGCGTTCGAGACGAGCACGTCGACCCCGCCGAACCGCGCCGCGACCGCCGCGATGCCGGCATCGACCTGGCCCTCGTCGGCGACGTCCATCGCCACTGCCATGACGCGCTCGCCGCCGGGGTCGAGGTCGATCGCGGTCGCCTGCGCCGCGTCGAGCTGGAGGTCGGCGATGACCACCTTGGCCCCGTTCGCCAGAAACGCCCGCGCGATCTCGCGGCCGATACCGCCGGCGGCTCCGGTGACGACGGCGACCTTGCCGGTCAGATTGGTCATGCTCGCATCCTCGCGTTCAGGGGTAATACGGCGGGGTACTACCGGAACGGCGCACCGGCCAGAGCGCTTGCGCCCGCCGCCGCGCGCCCCTAAACCGCGTGGCATCGCAGGCGCCCATTGGGGGAGCGCCTCTAACCTGCCGGAATCACACCTTTATGGTCACGACGCCCGCCAATGCCGAAATGCAGCTGCCGCTGTTCTACAACTCGCTGACGCCGCTGTCGTCGCAGTTGCACCCGCACCACGGGCTCAGCCGCCGCCCCGATGTGCTGTTCACCAACGTCACCCACGCGATTCCCGTCACGGTCGACGAGTTCGCGGTGACGCAGCGGCATTTCCCGATCGTCTTCGGGCTCGGCGACAACCCCGCGCCGCTGGCGCTGCTGGGGCTCAACGAGGGGCGCAACCTGTTTGTGGACGCCGAAGGCAAGTGGCAGCCCGACGTGTACATGCCGGCGTTCGTCCGCCGCTATCCGTTCATGCTGGCGAAGCTCAACCCGGAGGCCGAGGAGCTGTCGCTGTGCTTCGACGATACCTCGGGCATCGTCGTCGAGAACGGTGCCGAGCCGCTGTTCGACGGCGACCAGCCGAGCGAAATCACCAAGGGCGTGCTGGCGTTCTGCGAGCAGTTCGAGCAGGCGATCTTTCGCACCCGGGGTTTCATGGACGAACTGCTCAAGCTCGACCTGTTGATCGACGGCGAAGTGACGATCCAGCAGGCCGACATGGCCGAGCCCGCGGTCTACCGGGGTTTTCGCATGGTCGCGGAGGAAAAGCTGCAGAAACTGCGCGGCGATCAGGCGCGCAAGATGGTGCAGAACGGCATGATGGGGCTGATCTACGCGCATCTGTTCTCGCTGTCGCAGATCACCGGGCTGTTCGAACGCCAGCGCGCGGCGGATGCACAGGGTGCTGCGGTGCCGGGCGGACTGCTGTATAGCTGAGGGCGTTCGACCGAGAAGGATGTAGCATGGCCACGATCGCCGCCCCGTCGCGTAGCCGCTATTCGCAGGTCGCGATCGTCCTGCACTGGACGATCGCGCTGTTCATCATCGGGAACCTCGCCGGCGGCATCGCGCTCGCCAACGACTGGCTGACGGGGCCGCTCAAGCTGACCGTGCTCGGGCTGCATCAGTCGTTTGGGCTGACGATCCTCGGACTATCGCTGGTGCGGCTGGCGTGGCGGCTGGCGAACCCGCCGCCATCGTTGCCCAAGGACATGTCCGCCGCCGAGCATCTGCTCGCGAAGTCGACGCACTGGCTGTTCTACGGCTCGATGATCCTCATACCGCTGACCGGCTGGGCGATGAGCTCGGCCAATCCGAAGAACTTCCCGATCCCGTATTTCTGGCTGTTCGACGTGCCGCATCTGCCGGTGCTGATGTCGAAGGCGAACAGCCACCAGTACCACACCATCCACGCCTATCTGGCGTATGCGACGCTCGCGATGCTGGCGCTCCACATCGCCGGGGCGCTCAAGGGGCAGTATTTCGACCGTGACGACGTGCTGGCGCGCATGGCTCCATGGGTGAAGCGCAAGCTGGCGGGGTAGCTTACTGCTCCCGACCTGTTTCCTGCTCCCCTCCCGTGACGGCGGGAGGGGAGCAGGAGTGCCCTACGCCGCGACGATCTGATTGAACGGCACGTCCTTGTCCGGCCGCATGTCGCCCGGCAGCCCGAGCACGCGTTCGGCGATGATGTTGCGCAGGATCTCGTCGGTGCCGCCCGCGATCCGCAGGCCGGCGCTCGACATATATGCCCCCTGCAGCTTGGCAAGCGTGGGGTCGCCGCCCTCGGTGACGAAGCCCGCGCTCTCCGCGAGGTCCAGCGCGAACGCCGCCATGTCCTGCATGGTCTTGGCGACAACGACCTTGCTGATCGACTGCTCGGGCCCCGGCATCTCGCCCTTCGACAGCGCCGAGAGCGCGCGCATCTGGGTCAGGCTGATGCCTTCGTCGGCGATGTACGTGGCGGCGATGCGCTCCCGGACGTCGGCTTGCTCGATCGCGGGGCCGCGCGCGGTGTCGGTGCGGCGCGCCAGCCCGAGCAACTCGTGGTAGCCCGGCGCATGGCGCGGCTTGCCGCCGACCGCGAGCCGCTCGTGCATCAGCGTCGTCAGCGCGACCTTCCAGCCGTCGCCCGCCGCCCCGAGCCGGTGGCTGTCGGCGACGCGCACGCCGGTGAAGAACACCTCGTTGAACTCACTGCCGCCCGACATCTGCTTGATCGGGCGGACGTCCACGCCGCTGGCACGCATATCGACGATGAACATCGACAGCCCCTTGTGCTTGGGCGCGGCCGGATCGGTGCGGCAGATGACGATGCCGTAATCGGAGCGGTGCGCGAAGCTCGTCCAGACCTTCTGCCCGTCGATCACCCAGTCGTCGCCGTCGCGGACCGCCTTGGTGCGGATGCCCGCAAGGTCGGAGCCGGCGGCGGGCTCGGAGAACAGCTGGCACCAGACCTCGTTGCCGCGCAGCGCCTTGGCGACGTAGCGCTCGATCACCGGCGCGGCGCCGTGGCTGAACACCGTCGGGATGCACATGCCGAGCCCGATCTGGTACAGGCCGGTCGGCGCATGACCGCGGCTTTCCTCCTGGTTGAAGATGATCTGGTGCATCGGGCTCAGGCCCTGGCCACCGACCGCCTTGGGCCAGGTGATGCCGGCATAGCCCGCGCCGTGCTTTGCCGCCTGCCACGCGCGCGAGCGCGCCACGAATTCGTCGAGCGGCCACGGCGTCGCGGGCGGCTCGCGGTATTCGGCGGCGGCGTGGTCGAGCCAGCCCCGAACTTGGGCGCGATAGGCGGCCTCGGGGGCGGTGTCGTTGAAGTCCATGCTCGTTTCCTTTTGACTAAGCCGCCGCCGAATTCCGCTGCTCGAGGCTCCGCACCAGCCGGTCCGCCCAGAACCCGCGGCTGCCGAGGGCGGCGACCAGCGCGCGGTTGCGGCGATAGTAGAACTGGCAGTCGCTCTCCCATGTAAAACCGATGCCGCCGTGGAGCTGCACCGCTTCCTCGGCGGTGAAGCTGAGCGCGTCGAGGCTGGCGACCCGCGCCGCGCTGGCGGCCTGGCGCAGTTCGGCGTCGTCGTTGACCATCGACGCGACGCCGTGCAGCGCGTGCGCGCGCGCCAGTTCGAGCTTGATGTACATGTCGGCGCACTTGTGCTTGACGCCCTGGTAGCGCCCGATCGCCTGGCCGAAGGCGACGCGCTGCTTGGCATAGGCGACGGTCATCTCCATCGCGGCGCTGGCGGTGCCGATCGCCTCGAACGCGGCGAGCACCGCGGCACGGTCGAGCCAGTCCTGCGCGTCGCCCGGCGTGCCCAGTGCCTCGGCGGGCGCGCCGTCGGCGGTCAGCTTGCCGTGGCGGCGGACCAGGTCGAGCGTCGTCACCGGCGCGACGGTGACGCCCGGCCCGGTCAGATCGACGAGATACAGCTGGGCACCGTCGGGGCCTTGGGCGGTGACGACCGCCAGCTGCGCGCCGGTCAGGTCGGCTACGGGCACCTTGACCCCGGTCAGTTTGCCGTCGCGGACCCGCGCGCCCAAGTCCGACAACGCCTGCAGCGGCCGCGCGCTGTCGCCCTCGGCCCAGCCGGTGACCGCGATCACCGAGCCGTCGGCGATTCCCGGCAGCCAGCGCGCCTGCTGCGCCGGGCTGCCCGCCAGCAGCAGCGCCTCGGTCGCCGCCAGCACCGACGTCAGCGGCACCGCGGCCAGGCTGCGCCCGGCCTCCTCGGCGAGCACGCACGCCGCCTCGGCCGACATGCCGACGCCGCCATACGCCTCGGGAACGCGTGCCGCGGTCCAGCCGAGCTGGACGATTTCGCGCCACAACGCCGTGTCGTAAGACGCATCGCCGTTCATCGCGCGGCGCGCCGCCGCCGGCCCGGCGCGCTCGTCGAGGACGCGGCGGGCGGCCAGTCGCAGTTCCTTGGCGTCGTCCGAAAAGTCGAAGTCCATCTGCGCTCCCTAAAGCGTCGTCGGCGCTACTCTAGGCCCGCTTGAGCCGCTAATAAAACACTCAACCCGTGATCAGCGGGTTGTGGGTTGGTTGCAAATAACGGGTCGTGTCTAGTTGAGGGAAATACAATAGCGTTAGTCGCGGCGACCCGAGCTAGCGTGCCGGGGCCAGCGCCGCCGCCATCGCGGGCGTGGTCTCGACCGACGGCACGTACGTCGGCGGCTGGCGTCCGTGGATCAGCGCCTCGAATGCACTGCCGAGCTGGAGCAGCGACGCTTCGCTCCACGCCGGGCCGACGAACGAGAAGCCGACCGGCAGTCCGCCGACCAGCCCCATCGGCACGGTCAGGTGCGGATAGCCCGCGACCGCGGCGATGCTGCTGATCGCACCCGAATCGTGGTCTCCGCCGACGACATCGGTGCGCCACGCCGGGCCGTAGCTCGGCGCGACCAGCGCATCGACATGATATTTCGCCAGCAGCGCGTCGATGCCCTGCTCGGCGGCAAGGCGGTGCGCGGTGGCCTTCGCAGTGACGTAGGCCGGATCGGCATAGCCTTTGGTGGCTTCGGCCTGAACGAACAGCTCCTGCGCGAACAGTACCGACTCGCGTGGGCTCGCGTCGTCGAAGGCGATCACGTCGGCCAGCGTCCGGGTTTTCACCGCCGGGGGCGTCGTCGCGAGATAGGCGTTGAGATCGACCTTCAGCTCGGTCAGCAGGATCGTCTGTTCATAGTCGCCCTGCTTCGGGTCGGGCTTGTAGTCGGCGATGTCGACAATCGACGCACCCGCGGCCTTCAGCCGCGCCAGCGTCGCCTCGAACAGCCTGTCCTCGACCGGGTTCAGCCCCGTCGCATAGCGCACCACGCCAAGCCGCTTGCCACGCAGCGTCGCCGCCGTCAGCGCTGCCGTATAGTCGGTACGGTGCTTGTCGGCGTCGGCGGTCGCCGGATCGGCAGGGTCGCTGCCCGCCATCGCGGTGAGCAGCACGGCCGCATCGGCGACGCTGCGCGTCATCGGCCCCGGCGTGTCCTGCGTGTGCGAGATCGGCACGACATGCGTCCGCGAGACGAGGCCGACGGTGGGCTTGAGCCCGACCAGCCCGTTGAACGACGCCGGGCAGGTCACCGAGCCGTCGGTCTCGGTGCCGACGCCGACGGTCGCCAGGCTGGCGGCGATCGCCGCGCCGGTTCCCGACGACGAGCCGCAGGCGTTGCGGTCGAGCGCATAGGGGTTCTTGACCAGTCCGCCGACCCCCGACCAGCCGCTGATCGAGTGCGTCGAGCGGATGTTCGCCCATTCGGACAGGTTGGTCTTGCCGAGGATCAGCGCGCCGCTCGCCCGCAGCCGCGCCACCAGCGGCGCGTCGTGATTGGTGTTGTTCGCCGCCAGCGCCAGCGAGCCCGCCGTCGTCGGCATGCCGGTCGTCTCGATATTGTCCTTGATCAGCACCGGCACCCCGGCGAGCGGCCCGTGGCTGCGCCCGGCCGCCCGCGCCGCATCCGCCGCGCGGGCCTCGGCGAGCACCGTCGGGCTGACCGCGATGACGCTGCGCAGCTGGGGGCCGTGCGTGTCAATGCTGTCGATGCGCTTCAGATACGCCTGCACGACCGCGACCGACGTCGTCCGCCCGGCCGTAAGGTCGGCGGCGATCTGCGCGACGGATTTCTCCGCCACCGGATAGGGAGCGGCGGCGAGCGTGGCGGCGGCGAGCAGTGCGATGACCATAAGTGTATTTTCCCCGGTTAAACCGTGATGATGGCGCGCGGCGGCGTCGCACGCAACCGGTGCAACCAAATCCTCCCCGAAGGCCGGGAGGGTCAGTGATGTATTCGCTCGACCGCCGTCCAAAGCCGCCATAATCTCGCCGTTGTTGAGCAGGGGAGGGCAGCCGTGGGAGCGTGGGGCGGGGTCATCATGAGCTTCTTCGGCGCGGTGTTCGCGGCGCTGACGCTGTCGTGGCAGGTTCATCTGACCGGAGCCGGACTCGCGCTGCCGTTTGCCGTGTTCGCCGCGATCGGGCTCGCCGCCGCGTACGTTATCCGCCTGCCCGGTGCCGGCGTCGTCGTCTCGCCACGCGCCGAGCGCGCTATCATGTGGAGCAGCATCGGTGAGGGCGTCGGGCTGTTCCTCGCGGCCAACATCGTCATCAACCTGCAGCGCCCCGAACTGCTGCTGCCGGCGATGGCGCTCGTCGTCGGCCTGCACTTCCTGCCGATCGCGTATGCGGTGCCGTTCCGGCCATTCTATGCGCTGGGCACCGGATTGATCGCGGCCGCGGTCATCGGCTTCGGCGTCGGCGCGCCCGCTGGCGGCGAGATCGCTGGCAGCATGGCCGCGCTCGGGCTATGGCTCGCCGCGAGCCTCGCCGTGCGTCGCGACTGGCGCGCGAAGCGAGGCCGGCCACACTGATGGGGAGCACGCATGTTCAGTCATATCATGGTCGGATCGAACGATATCGAACGGTCGAAGCGCTTCTACGACGCGGTGCTCGGCACGCTCGGGGCGGGCGAGCCGATGCGGAACGTCGCCGCGACCGGCCACACCCGGCTGTTCTACCGGCACGGCGGCCAGACCTTCTCCATCAGCGAGCCAATCGACAACGCGCCCGCGACCGCTGCGAACGGCGGCACGATCGGCTTCCAGTGCGACTCGCCCGAGCAGGTACGGGCATTTCACGATGCCGGAATCGCCAACGGCGGCACGACGCTCGAAAACCCGCCGGGGCGGCGCGAGGGCCCGATGGGGTCGATGCACCTCGCTTATGTGCGCGACCCCGACGGCAACAAGCTGTGCGCTAT
>JANOOK010000070.1:0-41275 GCA_031421275.1 Sphingomonadaceae bacterium | reverse complement strand
GCCTGGCCTACTCCTCACCCCCGGGCTGGGGGGGGCCCTAACCGGTCCTGCGGTTGCCAGGAATGGGCCCCCGCCGGCGCGGGGGTAACGGCAACCATGATAATATCGATCCTCGGTGCCATCCTCGCCGGCGGGCAATCGCGCCGCTTCGGCTCGGACAAGGCGCTCGCCGCCTATGCAGGCTCGCCGCTGATCGAGCACGTTATCGCCGCCTTGCGTCGGCAGACCGACGCGCTCGTCGTGTGCGGCCGGTCGAGCGTGGCCGATGAATGGCCCGGCGTCGAAGCCATCCCCGACCGCCCTGCCCCCAACCTCGGCCCGCTCGGCGGCCTCAACGCGGCGCTTCATCACGCCCGGTCGCACGGCTTCAGCCATGTGCTCAGCGCCGGTTGCGACACGCCGCGGCTGCCGCCCGATCTGCGGCTCCGGCTGTCTGCACCGCATCCGGCGTTCGTCCGCGATCTGCCGATCATCGGACTATGGCCCGTCGACCTCGCCGCCGCGCTCGACCGTTACCTCGCCAGCGCGGGCGACCGCTCGATCGGCCGCTGGGCGCTGAGCGTCGGGGCCGAGCCGGCCGAGCTTGAGGAAGCTGTGCCCAACATCAACACGCCCGGCGATCTGCGCGTTCTGTCCGTAACATACGCCGCCGGTGAACGCGGTACGGATCGGAGCTAGACTCTGTTTCAGTCAGGTTGAACCACAGATCGTCACCCCCGCGAAGGCGGGGGCCCAAACGCGTCAGCGGATTGACGTGTATGGGCCCCCGCCTTCGCGGGGGGGACGATTCAATTTGGGGGAAATCGACTCTATCCGGAACAGTCGAAAGTCATGACGCCGTAGCAAGTCGCATCGAGATTTTTAGCCGTCCGCATCTACCCCGTCACACGGCAGGCGGCGGTTGACAAACAAACCTGTATGGTTATATAGCAACGGTATGACGATGCCCTTACAGCGCGCCATACCGGATTCGAAGCGTCGCAGCTCACCGGCCATCGGAAATAGCGCATAAAGTTTTCGTCCAAGTCATTCGAAAGGTTCAGGATACTATGTTTTACCCACTAACCTTCGATTCGCCTTCCGAGGGCTCGGACGTGGTGACCACCGGTGCCCGTCCCTTGAAGCCCTGTGCCACCACATACCACTCCGACGAGCCCTTGCGGCTCGCCGGTGGCTTGGCGTGCTTGACGGTGGTGAACCAGCGCTTGAGCTCCGCCACCAGCCCCTGATCGGCCCCGCCGGCCAGCACCTTGGCGACGAACGCGCCGCCGGGGGCAAGCACCTGCACGCCGAACGCCAGCGCGGTTTCGACCAGCGCCATGGTGCGGATGTGGTCGGTCATCTTGTGGCCGACGGTGTTCGCCGCCATGTCGGACAGCACGAGTTGCGCGTCGCCGCCGAGCGCCGCGCGCAGCACGTCGTCGGCATCGTCGTCGAGGATGTCCTTCTCGAAGATCGTCACGCCGGCGATCGGCTCGATCGGCAGCAGGTCGATGGCGACGAGGTGCGCGCGTGGTCGCGCCTTGAGCACCGCCTGGCACCAGCCTCCGGGTGCCGCGCCCAAGTCGACGACGCGGTCGACATGCGCGAACAGCGTGAAGCGCTCGTCGAGTTCGAGCAGCTTGTACGCCGCACGGCTACGATAGCCGGCGGCCTTGGCGGCTTTGACATAGGGGTCGTTCAGCTGGCGTTCGAGCCAGCGGTTCGACGAGCTGGTCCGCCGCCGCGCGGTCTTGACCCGGACCTTGCCGCCCTGCGACCGGCCCGAGCCGCTGCCCGACGGCACGCTCATAAAGCCCTCGCTTGAAAAAGCGCGCTCACGCGCGGCGCGCCCCGTCGCGGCTCATCAGCGTGCGCAGGATGCCCTCGCGGATGCCGCGGTCGGCGACGCGGACGTCGTCCTCGCCCCAGACATCGAGAATCGCTTCGAGGATGGCGCAGCCCGCCACCACCAGATCGGCGCGGTCGCGGCCGATGCAGCCGACTTGCGCACGCTCGGCCGGGTTCTGCGAGGCGAGCAGCGCCGACAGTTTGCGCATCGAGGCGACGCTGACGGTACAGCCGTCGACCAGCCGCCGGTCGTACGCCGGCAGCCCGAGCTCGACGCTGGCGAGCGTCGTGATCGTCCCCGAGGTGCCGAGCAGTTGCAGCGGGCCCGGATGCGCAGTCCGTACCGCGGCGATGAAGCGGCCGAGGTGCTCGCCGACCCGCGCCCGCATCCGGGCATAGGCCGGGGCGCGGTCGGCGGCAGGCATTTCGAGCGGTTCGGTCTCGGCGAGGCTGACGACGCCCCACGGGACGCTGGTCCAGCACATGATGTCGGCGTCCCCGGCAGGTCCGCGCCGTGCCAGGCTGAGCTCGGTCGAGCCGCCGCCGATATCGAAGACCAGCGCCGGCGGCCCGCCGGGGTCGATCAGCGACTGGCAGCCGAGCACTGCCAGCCGCGCCTCCTCGGCGGGCGAGATGACGTCGAGCGCAATACCGGTCACGGCGTACACCCGGTCGACGAACGCGGCCCCGTTGGCAGCGCGGCGACAGGCCTCGGTGGCGACGTTGCGGGTCAGCCAGACGCCGCGCCGGGCCAGCTTTTCGGCGCACGCCGACAGCGCCTCGACGGCGCGGTCCTGCGCCGCATCGGACAGCCGCCCGCGCTGCATCAGCCCCTCGCCGAGCCGCACGACCCGCGAAAACGCGTCGACGATCGTCATGCCGCTGCCCGGCCCCGGACGGGCGATCAACAGCCGGCAATTGTTGGTGCCGAGGTCGAGCGCCCCGTAAGCGCGCTTGCCCGTGCGAGGACGTGGTGCGATCTCGGCCCGGCGGCCGTCAAGCGCCGGGCCAGCATCCCCGGTCGCCGAGGCTGGCATTGGCATCAGTCTTGCCTCGTCTCTCTCGCGGTCGCTAGTATGCGGCGCCCGCACCTGAAGCCGGTCTAGCAGACCGCGCCGCGCGTTGACACCCCGCGCTCGGATGCCTAATCGTGCGCGGCGCTCACATTGCCCTGTCGTCTAAAGGTAAGACCACAGACTCTGACTCTGTTAATCGAGGTTCGAATCCTCGCGGGGCATCCAGCGTTGCAGCGACCACGTCACGTATCGGGTCCGACAGTCGCTTCGGCTGGCGCGCCGCTACTCAGCCCGTCGCGGGATGCGCTGTTGTTCGTCCTGGTGCTCGCCGCTGCGGCGCTGCTGCTGACCGTCAATCCGCTCGGCTATTTCGGTGGCCATTGGGACGACGGCCGCTACCTCGAGGCGGCGCAGGCATGGGCTGCGGCTGGCCCGGTGCTCGGAACCGATCACTGGGCGCTGCGCTGGCCGGTGATCGTGCCGACCGCCGCCGCCATCCGCTGGTTCGGGCTGTCACGCGACGCGCTCATGCTGCCCGGTTTCGCGGCGCTCGCCGCGGTACTCGCGGTGAACTTCTGGGCGGCTCGCCGTCAGTTCGGCAGTACCGTCGCGACCATCGCCTGCCTCGCGTTGCTGACCACGCCCGAGCCGATGCGCGCCGCTACCCGGCTGACCGCCGACCTGCCCGAACTGCTATTCTGGTCGAGTGCACTATGGGCATTCTGGTTCGGGCGTGACGGCGCGCGCAGCTGGCTGCTGACCGCGGGAGCCGCCGCTGCCGGTGCCTGGGCGACGCGCGAGACCGGGCTCGGCCTGCTGCTGCTGTTCGCGCTGGCGTTCGTCGCCGGCGTTGGCCCGAAGCGCACCGCTTACCGTTGGCTGGCGGCGGGCTTTGCGGCGATCTGGCTGCCCGAGCAGCTGGCGTTATGGGCCGCGACCGGGGATCCACTGTACCGTATCCACGTCGATATGCGTCATATCGAGATCGCCTCGAACGACCTTGCCGGCGGCAGCGCACCCGGGGCCGTCGCGCCACTCAACGCCAGCCTGATGCGGCGCTGGTCCGGAGCCGGACCGCTGCGGCTGCATTGGGCCGTCGACCCGTGGCTCAACCTATTCGCCAATCCGGCTTACGGCCTCGACTTCCTGCTGGCCGCGCTCGGCCTGGCGTGGGTGCGACGGTTCGACTGGCGCCTCGCCGGCGGGCTGGCGGTTATCGCTGCGGCAAATATCGCCTGCACCGTCTACGTCATCGCGACCGACCCCAAGCCGCGCATGTTCATGCCGGCGACCGGCGCGGCCTGCCTGCTGCTCGCGATGGTCGGGGCCGCACTCTGGGCTTGCGGCCATCGGCGCACGCTGATCGCGGCCGCGGTGGTCAAGCTCCTCGCGCTGCTCGTCATGCTCGACGTCGCGACCAGCTACCGCGAGCTGCCGACGCTGACCCGTGCTGCGCTGGCATCGGCAACCGGCCCGATCTGCGCCGACACGTGGACAGCGAGCACGCTCGCGCTCGCCGATGCCGATCTGCGCGCCCGCCTGACGACCGGCTGCCCCGGCCCCGGCTCGCGCTACCTCACCGCCGGCAAGCTCGGCGACTACACCGGCAGCGACACGCCACCCGCCGGCCACCGCTGGCAGACGATATGGCGCGGTCACAGCGCCCGGCTTCCCGTGGTGGTCGGGGTGATCCAGTCGCTCGGCCTGGCCCCGGACTACCGATATCCGGCGCTTTACGTGACGCTGTATCGGCGGCTTGATTGAACGGTTGACGCCGCCTATACGGGCCGTCTTCCGTCGACGTGGGGCAGTAGCTCAGATGGGAGAGCGCAGCAATCGCACTGCTGAGGTCAGGGGTTCGATCCCCCTCTGCTCCACCACGGTAAGCCTGAAAAGTCGTTGGTCCATTTCGCCTCCGGGCAACGGTGTGGAAGTCGTTGCGCGGTTCCGGGATCGCACTGGGATCGCCCTTCGCGAATGGGTCCGGTATGGTTCGGGCAGCCCTACGCCGCCTCGACCGCCGGGGCCATTGCGGCGAGCAACGCGGTGCGTTCCTCGCGGACCGCCTCCGGCGTATCGACCACCTGCCTGTGGAAGTCCTTCAGTTCGGCCGGTACGTAGCTGTGCAGGACATCGCCGTGATATGCCGCCCATACCGCCTCGGCGACGTCGCGCGCGGGGGTAAGCCGCCACATCCCGTCCTTCGGGGCGATGGCGCGCATCTCGTCGCCGAGCAGCGGCGTGTCGATCAGCCCGGGCAGCAGATCGCCGGCGCGGACGCCGTAGCGCTTCAGCTCGATCGACAGCGCCTCGGTCAACCCGCGCACGGCGTGCTTGGTCGCCGAATAGACCGCGATGCCGGCCGTCCCGAAGATCGCCGACGACGACGAATTGACGAGGCACAGCGATCCCGGCGTGGCGCGCAGCAGCGGCACCGCGGCGCGGATACCGATCATCACGCCGATGAAGTTGACGTTGACGATGTGCATGACCTCGTCCCACGCCTGCTCGTCGAACAAGCCGCCATTACCGATGCCCGCATTGCTGAACATCAGGTCGAGCTTGCCGCCGGTCGCCAGGCCGAAGCTCTCCATCGCCGCAGCAAACGCTGCGCGGTCGGTCACATCGAGCCGCCCGAAGACGCCGTTATCGACACCGATGTCGGCCTTGAGCGTATCGAGGCCCGCGGTGTCGACGTCATATCCGCCGACGAACCAGCCATGTTCGGCGAACAGCAACGCCGTCGCACGCCCCATGCCCGACGCCGCACCGGTGATGAAGATCGACTTGCGTGCCGCGGCGGCGGTCATGCTGCTTCCTTCTGGCCGCGCGCGTGTGCGCCGTCGATTTCGAGCCCGGCGAGGTCGTTGCCGTCGCGCCACTGGCGGAGCAGCGCTATGAACGCCACCGGCCCCGGACCGTACGGCAGGCTCTGCGCCACCTGCGCCGAGACCTTGCCTTCGTTGTTGTAATAGCCCGGCGTGCAGGCTTCGAGGAACTTGATACGGCCGTCGCCGTGCGCGACGATGGTCTGCGTCCACTCTGCCTCCGCCGCCGCGGTCGGCTCGACGGTGGCGATGTCGCGTGCACGGCAGTCGGCGACGATGTGCGCGATATGCTTGGCCTGCTCGCTGAGCATGTGCGGGAAGTTCGGCGACATCCCCGCCTGCGCCTGGCTGATGAAGAAGGCGTTCGGGAAGCCGCGCGTGAACAGCCCGTGCAGCGTCGTCATGCCGTGCGCCCACTTGGCGTCGAGCGACAGCCCGTCGACGCCGCGCATGGTGAAACCGGCGCGCTTGGTGAAGTCGGTCGAGGTCTCGAAGCCGGTGGCGAAGATCAGGCAGTCGAGCGGGTACTCGGTGCCGTTCACCACCACCGCATTGCCGGTGATGCGCTCGACGCCGCGGCCTTCGGTATCGACCAGCTTGACGTTCGGCTGGTTGAACACGCCGAGGTAATCGTCGTGGAAGCACGGCCGCTTGCAGAACAGGCTGAACCACGGCTGCAGCGCCTGCGCCGTCGCCTCATCCTTGACCAGCGCTGCCATATTGGCGCGGACATCGACCATCTTCTCGAAGTCGGCCTGTTCGAGCAGCGCCATGAACTGCGGCGCGAGGCTGGGGTCGGCGGTGAGCTTGGAACGAACGGCGCGGGCGAGCACGGTCCAGCCGTCGCCGATCGCGTCCTCCTCGTCGAAGACACCCGCCATCTGCTTGGTGAAGTTCTCCATCCGGCGCTGCTGCCAGCCCGGTGTCAGGCTCGCGACCCACGCCGGATCGGTCGGGGCATTGCCGCGATAGTCGACCGACGACGGGGTGCGCTGGAAGACGAACAGCTGCTGCGCCGCGCGCGCCAGCGGCGGCACGCACTGGATCGCGGTCGCGCCGGTGCCGATGATGCCGACGCGCTTGTCGGCAAGCCCGGTCATCGCTTGCGTGTTGCTGCCGCCGGTATAGTCGTAATCCCAGCGGCTGGTGTGGAAGTTGTGGCCGGTGAAGCTTTCGATGCCGGGGATCGTTGGCAGCTTCGGACGGTTGAGCGGCCCGGTCGACAGCACGACGAAGCGCGCCCTCATGCGGTCGCCGCGGTCGGTCGTGACCACCCAGCGCGCCTCGCCGCCGCCCCACTCGACCGATTTCACCTGCGTGCCGAACAGCGCGTGGCGGTACAGGTCGAAATGCTCGCCGATACGGCGGGCGTGGGCGCGGATCTCGTCGGCTTTGGCGTAGCGCTCGGTCGGCATGAAGCCGGTTTCTTCGAGCAGCGGCATGTAAATGTACGATTCGATGTCGCACGCCGCGCCGGGGTAGCGGTTCCAGTACTACGTCCCGCCGAAATCGCCGCCGACCTCGACGATGCGGATCGTCAGGGCGCCCGCCTCGCGCAGCCGCGCGGCGGTCAGCAAGCCGCCGAAGCCGCCGCCGACGATCAGTACATCGACCGCATCTTCGACCGCGGCACGCGGCTGGATGTCGGAATACGGATCGGCGTGCAGGTGCGCGAATTGTTCGCCGCCGATGTCGAGGTAGCTGCGGTCGTTGCTCGGTGCGGCGCGCCGGTCGCGCTCGATCCGATAACGCGCGCGCAGCGCGTCGATATCGAGCGGCTGGCGCTCGCTGATGTTGGTCGCCGTCATCCGCCGGACTCCGCGAGTGTAGCTTAGAACTTCGCCCCGATGCCAAGCCCGAAGCGCCGCGGCTCGACGGTGAAGACATTGGTGAACAGCGCCGAGGTGGCGTCGTTGACGAACAGCCCGGTGATCGCTTGCGTGTTGAAGGCGTTGGTGACGAAAGCGCGCACGTAATACTTCTCGTCGGGCGAGTTGAACTGCAACTGCGCGTTGACGATCTCGTAGGCCGGGATGCGGTCGGCGAAGTCGTTGTAACTGCGGCCGTACTGCTTGCCGGTCAGGCTGACGTCGCCGTGCAGCACGGCGTTCCAGTCGTGCGGCAGCCCGAAGGTGTATTGCGCGCCCGCCGAGACCTTGACCGCCGGCGAGTTCGGCAGCTGCTTGCCGCTGAGGTCGACCGCGATGCCGTCGGGCAGATTGACCGAGCCGTTCGGCGAGGTGAAATACTGGAACGGCAGCTTACCGCCTTGGATCGCCCCGGCGATCGCCGAGCAGATCGAGAACGCGCCATAGGCATTGGTCGCGGGCACTTGCACGGCGTTCTGCAGCCCCGCCCCGGCCTTGGCGTTGATGCCGGCATTGACCGCGTTGACCAGCCCGATCGCACCCGCCGCGGAGGCCTGCGGGGTGGTCGGCGCGACGACGCAGTTGGCGGCGGTGGTGATGTCCTTGACGATGACGACGTCGCTGCGCCCGGCGCTTGGATCGCGCGTGTCCGCAAGGCTGAGGTTCTTGATCCGGGTATGCAGGTACGACGCGGTGATGTTGACCAGCAGCGCCTTCACTGGCGCAATGACGAACTCGCCTTCGACGCCGTAGACCTCGGCGTTGGTGTTGTCGTTGAACGACGTCCGGTTGAGGATGCGGCTGATCTGCAAGCCCTTATAGTCGTAGAAGAAGCCGGTCAGATTGGCCTGGAAGACGCCGCCGCCGAAGCGGTTCTTGGTGCCGACCTCATAGGCGTTGATGTGCTCGGGGCCGACGGTCGTCGGGGCTTGAAAGATCGCCGGGTTGAACGCCGGGTTAATGCCGCCCGCCTTGTAACCGCGCGAGTAGGACGCATAGACGAGCGTGCTGTCGGTAAACGACAGCTCGGGCTTCCAGTCGAGCACGACCCGCCCGGTCACCGCCTTGTTGGTCAGGCTGGCATCGCGGTAGGTGACGAGGTTGGCAATGCTCTGCGTGCCGAACGGAACCGGCCCGAGCGCCAGCAGCGGCTGCGGATAGAAGTCGATCGAGCGCTTCTTGTCGACGGTATAGCGCGCCCCGACCGTCAGCTTGAGGCTGTCGGTCGGCTTGTAATAAACCTCGCCGAAGCCCGCATAGGCATCGAGCGTGTAACGCGGCGTATTATTCGAGAAATACGGCGATGCCAGCCCCGTCTTGACACCGGCGTTCGGACCCGCCGTCGGGGTCGGCCCGGTCAGCAATAGCGAAGCGTAATCGGCAAAGCTGGTCGCGACTTCGTAATCGGTTGAAATCTTGCCGTGCAGATAGTTCGCGCCGATCAGGAAGTTGAGCGGACCATCGAAATGCGAATCGAGGTGCGCCTCGATGTTGTACTGCTGGCTGCGGAACGCCGACTGGTCGTACTGCAGCGGGTTGTTGGCGCAACGATCGATCTGGTTGCCGATGTAGCCGACGAGGTTGGCATTGACTGCGGAGACGCAGACCTGGCCGTTCTGGAACACCGGCGCGGATTTGCCGAAGAACGCCTGCGCAGTCGCCGGGATCGCCGGGCTGATGGCGTTGGGGATGACGAGGTTATAGTCGACGCGGCCGTTGTTGGCGCTCTCCGAATAGCCGCCGATGACATTCAGCGTCGCCTTGCCGAAGCGCTGTTCGAGATGGGCTTCGAAGATTTTCTCGTTGGCGCGGTAGGTCGGGTTATACTGCGCGTCGACGGTGCGCAGGTCATTCGGCACCAGTGCGCCCGAATAGGTGTCCTTGCCGTACACAGAGTTCAGCGACAGCGGTCCGGCGGCGGGACCGAAGCCGTTCAGCGCGAGGAATTCCTTGCTGGTGATGACGTTGGCGAAGAACGCATTCGAGTTGATCGGTTGCGCCGCGAGCGTGTCGGGCAAACAGCCGAGGATACCGGTCGGGTCGCGGTGGCAGAGCTGCTTCTGGCTGCGCGAGCGGTTGTCGTTCTCGTGGAAGTACGAGCCAACGAAGTCGATCGTGGTGTCGGGTCCCGGCGTCAGCCGCAGCGAGGCGCGCACCGAATACAGGTCGCGGCCGTCGATCCTGCTGTTGTCGAACAGGTTGGTCGTGAAACCGTCGCGTTTCAGGTACAGCCCCGCGACACGGAACCCGCCGAGGTCCTGGCCCAAGCCCAGCGTGCTCAGCGGGATGTTGATGTCGCCGGTGACCTTGCGGCTGTTGTAATTGCCGTATTCGAGCTCGGCTCCGGCCCCGAGGTGGCTGTCGGGCTTCTTGGTGATGACATCGATAACGCCGGACGTGGCGTTACGTCCGAACAGCGTGCCCTGCGGGCCGCGCAGCACTTCGATGCGATCGAGGTCGAAATATTCGGTCTCGAACAGCAGCGGCGAGAACAGCGGCATCTCGTTGAAGGCGACGCCGACGCCCGAGTCGATCGAGGTCCCGACCGCGGTGTTGCCGACGCCGCGGATGGCGAAGTTCGAGCTGGTGTAGTTGGTCTTTGTAAATGTGATGTTCGGCAATTGCTGCTGGAGCAGCGTCGTGTTGGTGATGTTCTGCCGTGCCAGCGACGCGCCGGTGAAAGCGCTGATCGCGATCGGCACGTCCTGCAGCGACTGCGACTGGCGCTGCGCGGTGACGATGATCTCCTCGACACCGGCCGATGCCACGGCATCGGGGGTCGTCGTAACAGCGACGTTCTGCGCTGAAGCGGCGCCGGCAAGCGCTAAAGCCGAAACACTTCCGGCGAACAGTGTCTCGAATACAATCCGCATCGCCGATCTCCCCAACAGCAGCGTCACCACGTCGACCGGGTGATTCATCGCACATGTCTTCTATTGCACACTCGGATTTCTAGTTAAAGCTAGATTTATGGTCGTGCCGAAAAGCTTGTGCCGCTCCGGATCAGCGTTAGATGCAATCTGCAGTGAATACGGGGCGCAGGTTGGAACAATCGGATAACTCGCGGGCAGCTGCGCCGCTGCCGCTGCCTTTGGAAGGTCTCAGACCGCTTTCGCGTAGCCGCAAGTCGGTCGCCAAGCGCGATGCCATCCTGCGCGCCGCGATCGAGATCATCAACGCCAAGAGCTTCGCACTGGCGACGATGACCGAGATCGCCGCCAGCCTCGATCTCCGCGACGCCTCGCTCTATTACTACTTCCCGAGCAAGCAGGCGCTGGTCTACGCCTGCCACGTCCGCTCACTCGAACGCTTCGAGGTGCTGCTGAAGGGTGCCGATACGGCAGGCGGCAGCGGCGGTGCGAAACTGAAGCGCTTCCTGCACAGCATGATCGACGATTCCGATCGGCACGGGCCGCAGCTCTACTTCGGCGACCATTCGTATCTCGAGCCGCACCAGCGCGGCCAGATCACCGTCTGGGCATCGCGCCTGACGATCATACTCGAGCAGTTTCTGAAAGATGGGATCGAGGACGGTTCGCTCGCCCCATGCGAGACCCGTCTCGTGGTTCAACTCTTGCTCGGTATGCTGATCTGGCTCGCAAAATGGGTGCCAGCGGTGGAAGGTCTGACGGTCGACCGACTAATGGCTGCCATCAAGGTGTTCAGCCTGAGCGGTCTCGCCAGATAACGAGCAGCGCGGCTGATTTAGTTTGACGGTACGGCGGGTTCGATCGACGTGACCTGTCGCCTGCACGGCATAAGGCGTGGATCGCAGACCGGCAGCCACGGCGCTAAGCAGGCGATGCGAGCTAAGCGCACCGGTCATTGGCCGGCTTGCCGCCTCCCCGGAGAGGGTCGGCGATGCGAGCACCACCGACGTCGCAATCTGCAGCTCGGAGCGGCTTGACTTTTAGGACGGCGGCCGTGCCGGCCAAGGTCTCCGTGAGACGAAAAGGAGACGGGCGCTAAAGACGGTGCTGCGGATGACGGGCGTCTCTCCTTTGCGGGCTGGTCAGGCGACTTGCGCGACCGCGGCGGTCTGAACAATCGGGGCATCGAGGACGGCAGCGGTGCCACCGAGCGTGCCGAAGGTCATCGCGACGGCAACGAGCGAGAGAAAGGTCTTGCGGATCATATTGGGGCTCCTTGGTGTCTGTTTCGCCACCAGCGGCGATGTCCCGGTTCTAGGGCGCGGCCGCCGCAGCCGATGTGTCGCCCGTCACACGCCGAAAAACTTCGTAAAATTCGGCGAAGGAGGAAGAGGGAGCGGACGCCGATTAAGCTGCCGCGACAGGGCCGCCTACTCCGAGATCGTGGCTGATTAGCTGGAGCGCGCATCGTTGATGATCGGATCGTCGGCCGCGTGCCACATCTGGAGCGTGACCCACAGCCGAACCTTCAGTGCCCCTTTGCTAATCTCTGGAAGCTGCCGTTCGCTTATGTCGATCCCAGCGACGAACGGCTCCAGGCCATTTCGTGACGCTTATTCCGCGCTCCCGGGACCGAGGTCGACCCGCTCCTCCCGCCGATCAGCCGGTGCTTTTAGCAGATCAACGTGGATGCGGCGCACAATCGGCACCAAGTCGTTCCGCTGGCCTTCTAGGAACCGGCGCAGCACGACGGCGTCGAATGGAATAACGCCGGAAAATTGCCCGCCCAATTCGGTCAGAAAACCGTCGGCGGCGGCGCTACTGGCGATCCGCGGTGGCCAGTTCTCGCGCGGTACCCTCATGACCATCTTTCCGCGCATCGGTGAACTCCCACTAAGGTATCGCAGCGTATACCGCCGCCAGGATCTTCGGATCGTAGAGCAGCAACATATGCTCCAGCCAGAAGTCACGGACGGTGTGAACCTCACCGCCCTGAAAATAGGTCGACCACGCCGGCAGCGTTCCGTCCCCGGGCACCGACGCCGTGTCCGTCACCAAATCCGGATTGGGCAACGCCGTGGCACCGGGCGGCTTCCAGCCCGTGTTGCTCGAAGTCGAATTAAGATCTTCGCCGAATAAATCGGTTTTGATCCCCTGGATCGACACGAACCGTTTATCGGCGTTGCTGCCCGCGGACCGGGCGAGATGCCGTACTGTCTCGCGGGCAGCGGCTAGATAGCCCGCGTCGAAACCGGTGGTTGTCGGATAGTGAGCGGCCGGGGGATCATACGGATCGTCGAGCTGCGGTATCACGATCGCGTCGGCGCTCGGATAGTCCGGCAGGGGATATGGCGGACTCTGACCCGGCCCGCGCTGCACGAGCATCAGCTCCTGCCAAGTCGGGTCCGGCAAGACCATCAGCTCGTAAGGTCCCGGGAGCGACGCGATGGTTTGGAGCATCCGGGTCTGATCGAGCGCTTTGAATGTCGAATCAGGTTGGAACCACCGGTGCAGCTGGCCACCATAGCCGTGGAACAGCCCGCCGACCGCGATCGCCTTCGTCATGTTGCCAGGCAGCGGCGCGAGCGGTGGCGAAGGTGGCAAAGTCGCTGGAGGCCACCGGTTGAGGTGGTTGACGACCATGCTGCCGAAGCTGTGACCGAGCAGCGTATAGTTGGTCAGTGGATCAGGCAGGCCGGCGTCGATGACCTGCTGGCGGAAGCGCGGCAGGAATTGCCGCGCGAAGAAGTCCGCGGTGTCGAAAGTCTTGCGCCGCCAGTCCCAGCCGAAAACGAAGCAGTCGACACCCTGGTCGAAGCACCACTGGGTGAAATAACCATAAGGATCGAGAAAGTCGTCCAGCAGCGGGCCGAGCCAAGGTTCGAAGAAGCTTGCAAACGACACCCCGCCATCTGCGACAATGATGTGATTTTCGAAATCTCGATAGCCGTCGATGCCGTGCCGTTGCATCATCAGGTTGGTGGCACCGGGCGGTACAAGCGAGCTGATATCGAGCCATGCCATGGTAAAGTTGCTGGTCTGCACCGCTTGGCCAGCCTTATTGTAAGGTGCTGTCGCCCGAAACAGGCGGCTTGCCATGCCGCCCGGGAAGACGAACATCGTGCGCCGCGTCGCGGGCTTGTGCTTCCCTGCGCGGCCGATGAAGTCGTCGGTTGCTTTGTCGAGCCGAGCAAGTTGGGCTTGATCGCGGCTGTATTCATAGCTCATGGCGCACCTCGTCCTCGACCGCGTGGCTGCGAGGCCGCTTTCGTGTGTCCTGTCGCAGCCAGTCCGCCGGCTGGCCCACCGCGTCCACTATTTCGACGGGATCGAAATAGCGCGCCCGATCGGCGGCGCTGATATCGGCGGGATAATCGTCGTATTGGGGATCCAGCGGGTCGCTGCCGGCCATATAGGTGCGGACGCCGGCCGGTGTGCCGCGCGACCAAAAATAGCAATGCAGCGTCGCTGCGGCGAAGATGTACCAGCGGATCGGATTCCATCGGCGCGCCCGGACGATCCGGGTTAGTGTCTTCCACAAAACTTTTCGCCGATGTGCAACTTCCCAGGGCCGCCGGAAGATTTGTTCGAGAAAGGCCGGCAGCGGTTCGTCGGTCGCGACGGAGTTCCTGTAACAGAGTGTCTCTCCATCGAGATCACGCAGCCTGAGCCCCGGCTCGAGCTCGCCGCGAGCCAACGCGCCCGAGAACTCGGCCGTCCCGACCAGCGGCGCGACGACGCTCAGATAGACCGGCATCGGCATTCGCGGATGGTCGGTGATCGCGGCGAATTGGCGACGCATCTCCGCGACCGTCTGGTGGCGAGGATCGAACAGGAGGCCATAGACGATGCCAACGCCCAGGCTTTCGGCGAAGGCGACATCCTCGATCACGTTGGAGCGCCGACTTAGGTTCTGCGTCTTGCGGAACCGCCGCAAAGTCTCGGGATCGAGCGACTCGATGCCGGCGAACAGGCCAACGCATTTCGACGCCGCGACTTTTTTAACCAGCTCGCGGTCTTGGAGAATATTTTGCGTCACCAATGCCATCCAGCCACGCACTTTTGGATGGGCGCGCATCGCCGCGCATACCGCCAGAAGATAGTTTCGATCGTCGGACAGGTTGTTGTCGAGGAACAGGACAATCGGCCAGTTGCGACTGAAGCTCCACCGCGGGCTGTTGACGATCGCGCTATCGATGCTGGCGATCACGTCGTCGAGTCGGTAGGGCTGGTGACCGCCGAACTCGCCGGGCATCACGCAAAAGGAACAGCGAAAGCTGCAGCCTCGCGACGCCTCGACCAGGTGAACCGCGGGTGCGATGCCCGACTCCCGGAATATGCCATAGTCGACGACGTAGCGACCGATGGCGAGTGACGGCGAACGATAGATAGGCTTCAGGGCCCCGGCACGAAAATCGGTGACCACGTCGCGCACCGCATCCACGCCCCCGACGCAGACCGCGTCAAAAAAGCTGGCGGCGAAATCCGGAAAGGTTGTGCAGATACTGCCTCCGGCGACGGTGCGCGCACCATGCCGGCGGAAGTGATAGGAGAGCTGCCGCATCCGGTCGAAATCGACTTGCAGACCGCTCAGAAATACCAGGTCATAGCCGGCGCAGCGACCGGTGTCGTATGGACCGTGCCAGTCCTCGTGGTAGAGTTCGACATCGAAATGTGCTTTGTCGATCAGCGAGGCGACCTGCAGCCCAGCGATCGACTGCATCATGTAGCGCGACCGACGCCGATCGCGACTCGGACGCAGGTGCGCACAGATTACGAGTGCACGCAGACGCCGCGGCGTCGCATCGAGTTCTTCAATCTCGAACGTCGGACGTTGCATCGCGCCCCCTTGCTTCATAGCATCTTAATTAACGCAAACTTGCAAGCTCAATATTTTCGCCTACACAGCGGTGCGAAGGCGGCTTCGGGGCCTGGGTTGGTAATGGACATTGGTATAACCGCGGAGGTCGAAGCGCAGGCGGAACGCCGCTACGTCACAATTTTGTTCGCTGATCTTGTCGGTTACACCAGCTTGTCGGAAGGGCTCGACCCGGAAGACCTTGAAATCGTACAGCGCCGGTATGCGGCACTTACAACGGGTATCATGGAAAGCTTTGGGGGTACCGTTGCCCAGTTGACCGGTGATGGCGTGCTGGTCTTCTTCGGCTATCCGCAGGCTCGCGAAACCGATGTCGAGCGGGCCTTGCGCGCGGGCCTCGAACTAGCCGCACGGGTGCCGCTGCTCGATGTGCGCGTCGGGAACTGCCCCCTGGCGCCACCGGCAGTTAGGGTCGGCGTCCACACCGGTCTCGTGTTGCTGACGCCAAATGTCGGGCCCGGGCTGGGATCGGAGCCGCGCGTCATCGGCGAAGCGGTCAACATAGCGTCTCGGCTGGAGGCGCGAGCACCCCCGGGTGGCGTTATCACCAGCCAAGCCTGCATTGATCTCGTGCGCGGCCGTTTTGAGCTGCGCCAGCTTGCTTCTGACGAGGTTCGCGGCCTGTCTCGGCGCATCGATATGTTCGAGGTCGTGCGTCACCTACCGGCACGGGCCGACCATCTCGAACGTGTTATCGCTCCCCACCTGGTCGGTCGCACCGCCGCGTCACGCGCGCTGCGGGAGGCCTTCGCGGCCAGCTGCCATAATCGCCGATGCAGCGTCGTTTCGGTTGTCGGAGACGCCGGAGTAGGCAAGACCCGCCTGCTCGGGGACTTTATCGAGGGGCTCGGCGACGGGGAGGCGACCGTCATCCGCACGGCGTGCGCCGAAATCTTCAGTCGCGCGGCCTTCTTCGCCGTCACGGCCTATCTATGGCAGCTGGCGCACCTAAACGTCGACGACGACGCCGCGAAGCGCTTGGTAAAGATTGGAGCAGTCCTCGCCGGCCCCGGACTCGCGGGCGAAAGCAATGTCGCCATCTATGAAAGCTTGTTGGGCCCGACCGTGGCCAGTCCAGCGCTCGCCGGGCTGGTTCCGTCAGAACTAAAACGCCGGCAGCTAGAATTCCTCGTGGCGCTGGTGGCCTCGGCCGTCGAACAGCGACCGACGCTGCTCTGGGTCGACGACGCTCACTGGCTCGATCCGTCCACCGCCGAGCTGCTGCACGAGCTGGTGCGGGTGTTCGCCGAACAGCCGCTGTTTATCGTGATTTCCCGGCGCAGTTTTCCGCAGGCGATCAGCTTGCCGCGGTTCGATGAAGAGATTGCGCTTGTTCAGCTCGATGCCGACCAGAGCCTAACCGTCGCGCGCTCTATTCCGGGCTCTGAGTTGATCAACGACGCATTGCTGAGACGCGCTGTCGAGGCGGCCGAAGGCTTACCGCTGTTCATTGAGCAGTTCGTGGTGTCGCTGCTCGACGGCCTCCGCACCCCTGCCACGCCGCGCCTCCACGAGGGCGTGCCGCTGATGCTCGCGTCGCTCCTGGCCGAGCGGCTCGATCGCCGCCCTGGCAGCCGCCGGCTGGTTCAGCTGGCGGCGTGTGTCGGACGCTCGTTCAACGGCGACATGCTCGCCGGCATTCTTGGTCGCCCGGTCGCGCAGATCGAGGCGCAATTGTCCGGCCTCGTCGATGCGGAGCTGCTGCTTGAGCGGCGACACGGTGCCGTGCGCCAGTTCACCTTCCGCCACGCGCTCATCCAGCGCTTCGCATACGAGATGATCGTCAGCGATGATCGCCGCCAATTCCACCGCGCCATCGCCAATGCGATCGGCAATGCCGACACGCCGAGTCCGAACGACCCCGAGCTGCGCGCTCACCATCTGACCGAGGCGGGCGCTATCGACGAGGCGATCCGCGCCTGGCACGAAGTCGGATTGGCTGCGCAGCGTGCTTCGGCGCATATTGAAGCGGTCGATAGCCTGCGCCGCGCCTTACGGCTGCTCGACCAAGTCGAGGACCCGGCGCGGCGGATCGTTTCCGAATTGCCGATCCAGGTGGCGCTGATGGCGTCTCTGACGGCGGCGCGAGGCTCGACTGCCGAGGATGTTGCGGCCTGCTGTGAGCGCGGCTTGGCGCTCTGCCGCGACAGCGGCCGAATCGAGAGCTCGCTACCCTTTGCCTTCGGTCTCGCCACCCTTTCGATCGGGCGCGGTGACGGCGAACGCGCTACTGCCTATGCTGCCCAGGTTCTCGATATCGCGATCGCCGGCGACAATATTCCCGTTCAGATGGTCGGTCATAGCCTGCTCGGCCGCGTCGGCTTCATGCTCGGCGACCTGGTGCCGGCGCGCGTCGCGCTTGAGCGCGCCATGGCGCTCAATACCGTCGAGCACGAGGCGGTGGCGTTACGGCTGTTCGGTCAAAGCTACAATATCCACACCCGGTCGCTGGTCGCCTCACTACTCTTCCATGTCGGCGAGATCGACACCGCGCTCGAATATGGCCGCTCGGCTCTCGACGCTGCTAGCCGACTAGGCCATCCCCATTCGACCGCCATCCCGTTCAGCTATCTCACTTGGGTCGGCTATCTCGGCGACGCGGGCCACGTTCTTGAACATCTCGGCGGAGGCTTTCTGCGGCTCGCCGAGCAACATGGACTGGCAGGCTTTCGCGGTCTCGCTAACGGCAACCTTGGTATTGCCATGGCTCTCCAGCGCCGCAGCGACGAGGCGATCGCTCACTTTGCGGAATGTGAACGCCAGATGCGCGAGATTAGCTGGACGCTGACGCTTGGCTGTCTTCTCTGCGTCTGGGCTGACACGCTACGCCGTATGGACCGCATCGACGAGGCGCGCGCCGTCTATGCGCGCGCCTTCGACTGCCACGACATGACGCTCGAAGGCTGGTTCCGGCCCGAGATGTTGCGCATCGGGGCGTTGATCGAGGGTGCCGCGGCACCCAATGACCGTGACCGTATCGCTATGCTGCTGACCACAGCCGTCGTCGCGGCGCGGCATACCGGCCAAGACGTGGTTGAGTTTCGCTGCCTCGAGAGCCTGCGCGCGTGGTCGGGTCGGCTCAACGCCGAGATGGCAGCGCGGTTGGCGGCGCTCGGTCACTGCGGGCTGCGCACTGGAAAGCTCACGGCGTGGCTGGCGACCTTGCCTGATCTCGGCGGTCAGGCAATCCTCCCAAGTTAGGCATCGGCGACCTCTCCTATTTTCAGCGACGCTGGCGCAGTCACCGTAGCGTTCGCGGCGGGGACGTGCCGACGAACTTGGGATGTGCAACAGCAGGTGCAGCGACGAGCGTGGCGATCGGAACGAAGCGGGCTTCAGCATCGCAATTGCTCCTGAGGTTCAGCGCAACGCCCGCCGGAGCAGTTCGGTCAATTCGGTCATCTTGACCTTGGTCGCTTCGACATCGCCCGAAGCCGCAGCGGCGCTGACACAGGCGGCGACGTGATCGTCGAGGACCTCGCGCTCGACCCGCGCCAGGGCCGCGCGCGCCGCCTGGAGCTGCGTCAGGATGTCGACGCAGTAGCGCCCGTCATCGATCATGCCGGCGATGCCGCGCACTTGGCCCTCGATCCGGCGCAGGCGCGGCAACTGGCGCTTGTGATCGGCGTGGCGTTCAGTGTGCTCGCTCAATTTGCTTCCGCCCCGTCGTGTAATTCCGTCGCACTATACCATTTGCAAGTCGACAGGATACCCCCCATTGGTATACGAGGCCTGATTGGTAGTACGCGAGATGGTCTCGGATGCGTTCAAAAGCGATGTTATTGGCTGCTGGTGCCGTCGTAATGCTGAGTGACAGTGCTGCGGCGCAGACAGCCTCAGCGCAGGGCAGCGCTGCCATGCCGGGTATGACCATGCCTGCTTCGCCTCCGGCCGAGACCGCTGCCGAAGGCGGGAAGATGCCCGGCATGACGACGGCGGGTGATAGCATGGCGGGCATGGACATGGCGCACATGCCCGCCGCGCTCGGGCCGTATGTCATGAATCGCGAGTCGTCGGGCACCAGCTGGCAGCCCGATGCCTCCCCGCATCAGGCGATCCACATCATGGCCGGCGACTGGACGGTGATGTTCCACGGTATGCTGAACGGCGTCTACGACAACCAGGGCGGCCCGCGCGGCGGCGACAAGGCGTTCGTCGCGGGCATGGTCATGGGCATGGCCTCGCGCGATATCGGCGAGCGCGGGCGCATCCAGTTCCGCGCCATGCTGTCGCCCGATCCGCTGATGGGCAAGAACGGTTACCCGCTGCTGCTCGCCACCGGCGAGACTGCGAATGGCGTGACGCCGCTGGTCGACCGCCAGCATCCGCACGACCTGTTTTCCGAGCTGAGCATCAGCTACAGCTACAAGCTGTCCGATCAGGCGAGCGCCTTCCTTTACGCGGGTCTGCCCGGCGAGCCGGCGTTCGGGCCTCCGGCATTCATGCACCGGCTGTCGATCATGGACTCGCCCGAAGCGCCAATCAGCCATCACTGGGTCGATTCGATGCACATCACCGAAGGCGTGCTGACCGGCGGATTTATCTACGGCAATCTCAAGCTCGAAGCTTCGGGCTATAAAGGCCGCGAGCCGAACCAGTACCGCTACGACATCGAGACGCCGAAACTCGACTCGGTGGCGATCCGCGCCAGCTACAACCCGACCGCCCGCGTCGCGCTGCAGGCGAGCTGGTCGCGGCAGGTGTCGCCCGAACAGCTCAACCCGGCGATCAACGAGCGCCGCTATTCGGTGAGCGGCATCTACACCGTGCCGATCGGCGCGGAAGGCTTCTGGTCGACGACGGCGATCTGGGCGCAGCGTCGGGCCTTCGGCGGACCCGAGCAGCATGGGCCAGCGCTGAATGTGTGGGTGCTCGAGAGCGCCGTCCACCCCGATCCGCGCTGGACCGTCTTCGGCCGCGCCGAGCGCATCGACAACGACGAGCTGCTTGCCGTGCCTGCCGGGGCCACCGCGCAGGCGTACACGGTCGGCAAGGTCGAGCTCGGCGTCGTTCGCGATTTCCAGCTCGTCAGCCATCTGAAGTTCGGCATCGGCGCGCAGGCAGCGCGCAACTTCGTCGGCCGCGACCTGTCTTTGGCATACGGCGGCGACCGCTGGGGCGGCATGGGCTTCGTTCGGCTGAAGATCGATTGATGACCGAGCACCCTGCCATTGACGCGACCCACGCCGCGACGGCGACCGAACGCGATCCGGTCTGCGGCATGGCAGTCGATCCCGCGACCACGGCGCATCACGCCGATCACGCCTGACACGCCTACCACTTCTGCAGCGCCGGTTGCCGAACCAAGTTCATCGCGGACCCGGCCAAATATCTTGGTCAGATTGCCCGGACCGCTCCGACCGCTGCCGTCGGAGCGGTTTGGACCTGCCCGATGCACCCGCAGATCCGGCGCAGCGGGCCGGGCAGTTGCCCGATCTGCGGCATGGCGCTCGAGCCCGAGGCGCCGTCGCTCGACGACAAGCCCAACCCCGAGCTGGTCGACTTCACCCGGCGGCTGTGGGTGTCGGCGGTGCTGTCGGTGCCGCTGCTGATCGTGTCGATGGGCGCGGAGATGTTCGGCTGGCACTTCTTCGCCGCGCAGACTTCGGCATGGGTGCAGCTGGCGTTGACGGCGCCGATCGTGCTGTGGGCGGGAGCGCCGTTCTTCGCGCGCGGCTGGACTTCGTTGGTCACCCGCCATCTCAACATGTTCACGCTGATCGCGATCGGCGTCGGCGCGGCGTTCGCCTACAGCCTCGCCGCGACGCTGGTGCCGGGCATCTTTCCGGCCGGGTTCCGCATGAACGGCGGCGTCCCGGTCTATTACGAAGCGGCCGGCTTGGTGACGCTGGTGCTGCTTGGCCAGGTGCTCGAACTGCGCGCCCGCGCCGCCACCGGCAAGGCGATCCGGGCGCTGCTCAATCTCGCCCCCAAGACCGCCCACCGCGTCGCTGCCGACGGCAGCGAAAGCGACGTGCCGCTCGCCGAGGTCCATACCGGCGACCGGCTGCGCATCCGCCCCGGCGAGGCGATCCCGGTCGACGGCCTCGTTATCGAGGGCCGTTCGGCGGTCGACGAGTCGATGCTGACCGGCGAACCCGCACCGGTCGAGAAAACAGTGGATGCGGCCGTCACCGGCGGCACCGTCAACGGCACCGGCAGCCTGCTGATGGAAGCGCGCGCGGTCGGCGGCGACACCATGCTGGCGCGGATCGTCCGCATGGTCGCCGAGGCGCAGCGCAGCCGCGCGCCGATCCAGGCGGTCGCCGACCGGGTGTCGGGCTGGTTCGTCCCCGGCGTCGTCCTGGTCGCGGTCGTCACCTTCATTGTCTGGAGCCTCGTCGGCCCGAGCCGCGGCTCGGCCATGCGCTGCTCAATGTTATCGCCGTGCTGATCATCGCCTGCCCGTGCGCGCTCGGGCTCGCGACGCCGATGTCGATCATGGTCGCCGCCGGACGCGGCGCGCAGGCGGGCGTGCTGATCAAGAACGCCGAGGCGTTGCAGGGTTTTGACGCGGTCGACACGCTGCTGGTCGATAAGACGGGCACGCTGACGGAGGGCAAGCCGAAGCTCGTTGCGACCGTGCCGGCCAACGGCTTTACCGAGGACAGCTTGCTGGCAGCGGCGGCAGCGATCGAGGCGCAGTCGGAGCACCCGCTGGCGCATGCGATCGTCACGGCCGCGCAGGAACGCAAGCTGCCGCTCGGCAAAGTCGCCGACTTCGCGTCGCAGACTGGGCTTGGGATCAGCGGTACGGTCGATGGCCGCGCGGTCGTCGTCGGCAACGGCGCGCAGATGGCGCGGGTCGGCGTCGATCCGGCGAGCCTCGAAGCTGCCGCCGACGCGCAGCGCCAGACCGGCGCGGGCACGCTATTCGTCGCCGTCGACGGCAAGCTCGCCGGCTTCCTCGCGGTTGCCGATCCGGTCCGCGCCAACGTCCGCGAGGCGCTCGCCGACCTTCGTGCGAATGGGTTGCGCGTCATCATGCTGACCGGCGACAACGCCACCACCGCGAACGCCGTTGCCGCCGCGGTCGGCGGGCTCGACGAGGTTCGGGCCGGGCTCAAGCCCGAGGACAAGGCGCGCATCGTCGGCGAGCTCAAAGCGGCAGGCGCTAAAGTCGCGATGGCCGGCGACGGCATCAACGACGCCCCCGCGCTCGCCGCGGCCGACGTCGGCCTCGCAATGGGCACCGGCACCGATGTCGCGATCGAGAGCGCCGGCATGACGCTGACCAAGGGCGACATCTCGGCGATCGTCCGGGCCCGCAAACTGTCGAAGGCAACGATGCGCAACATCCGCCAGAACCTGTTCTTCTCGTTCCTGTTCAACGGCATCGGTGTACCGGTCGCCGCCGGCGTGCTCTACCCGGTTGCCGGGATCCTGCTGTCGCCGATGTTCGCCGGTGCCGCCATGGCGCTGTCGTCGCTGACCGTCGTGCTCAACGCGCTGCGGTTGAATGCGGTGAAGCTATAGGATCGTAGCTATGCTGCCGTCACTGCGGTGCGCCCGCCGTAGGCAGCAGCTCTGAAGGCCGGTGGTCGTTACTTGGTCTCGTCTTTGGTCGAAAACAACCGGTCCAGCCGTCGTTGCAGGGTGGCCTCATATTCGGTCTTCGCCTGCGACGTCGGCCGGGTCAGCGCTAGGTCGTCGAAGACCGCCTGTTTGATCCTGCCAACCGCATCATCGTCCAGCACGCCTGCCCTCACCAGCTCTGCGGTAAGCTGCAGCAGTCCGACGGCTGTCGCCTGGGCCCGCAATCCAACAAAGCCGAGGGTATCGTGAAGCTGCTTGCCAGCTCTGGTGTCCATAGCGCAACCTTTTCCACACGACTGTCGGGAGCATATTCCCTTCCAGCGTCATACAAAATTATGACCCTGGCTCTCGCTCGGAGTGCTTAGCTGTCCAATCAACTTGCGAGGTCAGCGTTCGCCGTAAAGCTCGCGCTGCGCCTTCTCGAGTTCTTCCGCATAGCGCCGCCGTACAAAGGTTTCGGACAGCACGCCAAGCACCTGCTGGGCGCTGTCGACGACCGCAAGCTCATCGCTCTCGGTCGTATCGAACATCGCCATGATCTTGCCGATATCGGCATCGGCCGAAAGTGTCAGGTCCTGGTGCGCGACGAGCGAGGCGATCGGCGCTGCCGGATCGAGACCCTCGGCATAAGCGAGCGCGGGAACGACGATGCCGGCAAAACTCCCGTCGCTATCGATCAGGACGACGCGACTGGTGGCCCCGAGCGGAAACCGGCGGCGGAAATCGGCGATGCTCGTGGCAGCGAGTGTCGCACCGGTTTCCCGGCGCATCATTTCGCCGGCAGTCAGCGTCCGTATCCAGCCGATGTCGCGGGCACTCTTGATAGTTTCGCCGCGCAGGTGAAGCCGCCAGGTCGAGAATGAATAACCGAACGTCTCGCGCACAATCAGCGAGGCGATCAGCGTCGCCGCCAGCACTGCGCCCGTGAGCGCGAAGTCGTCGGTCGCCTCCAGCACCAGCATCGCCATGGTCAGCGGCCCGCCAACGACTGCGACCGCCAGCGCCGCCATGCCGACCAGCGCCGCGCCGGTCGGATCGACGACAACGAAGCCCGCCGCCCAGTTCAACCTGTCAGCGAACACATGGCCGACCAGCGACCCGAGAAACAACGACGCAAAGAACAGCCCGCCGCGGAAGCCGAAGCCGAGTGAGACGATCGATGCGAGGCTTTTGGCCGCGATAATCAGCAGCAGGAAGCCGATAGTCGCGCCCGCCGCGAGATCGAGACTGAGAGCCGCATGGCCGGCCGACAGCACCTGAGGCGATATCATCGCTATCGGTATCAGGATAAGGCCGCCGAGCGCCGGTCGGGACCAGCTCGGCAATCGCGCCCGACGCGTCGCGGTTTCGACCAGCGCGACGCCGCGCATCAAGCCGATCCCGAGCGCCGCACAGATCGCTCCGAGGCTGGCGAACACTAGATAATCGGCGGTGTGCACCGGCGCACCGGTGCTGAAGGCGATCAGATAGGGGGTTGAGCCGAGCGCCTGCGCCATTAAGGTGCCCGCCAGCGCCGCCGCCGCGACCGGCGCGATCGCCGATGGCGTGTACGCTCCAATGACGATCTCGAACGCATAGAATGCGCCGGTCAGCGGTGCGCCGAAAGCTGCCGCGATGGCAGCGCCGGCCCCGGCTCCGACGAGCGTGCGCAGGTCAGCACGGCGGATGTTGAGCTGGCGGCCAATGAACGACGCGACCGCACCGCCGGTTTGAGCATAAGCAGCTTCAAGGCCAACCGATGCACCAAAGCCATTGGAGAGCAGCGTCTGCCCAGCAACAACAGCGGAGTCAGGCAATATCATGCGACCGCCGTGCAGCGCGTTCGCCTCGACCGCATCGACCAGCGGGCGCCGCCGTGCATGTACGGCGCGGCTGAACAGCGCCAGCGCGATACCGCCGAGCGGCAGCATGGCAAGCTGGACCCAGCCGAGTGCGGGCATGCCGCTGAGCCGGGTCGTCGGCGGCAGCGCGAACAGCCAATGTTGCAAAGTTCGCGCAATCGCGCCCTGCAGGACTGTTCCCATGCCGGCAAATCCGCCGACCACGACCGCAAGCAGCACGAACCATGCTTCGCTGGCGCGGAACTGCCGCCGCAGCCAGGCCACCAGTCCCGGCATGCTCGACGGCGTTGCGGTGGTGACGACGATGCTATCCATCGCTGCGCCATATCGGTCCAGCGCGCTAAACGAAAGCGGCCGGGGTCGGTCCGGATCCGGCCGGCTGGGCGTTCGTGGCCGGACCGGATCCGCAGGCGTCCACCAGTCGAACCGCCGATCAGCTCCGTCGGGCGGGCCGTGCCGCTGGCCGTTCCAGCAGCGGCGAGAGCGGTGATCCCAATTCGCGTACGGATATTCCTCGACAAACTCCCAAATCAGGTAAATCATCCAAGTCTCGACAGCGACTGGCGGAGTGGGCGATGGCCAATGCACCGACGATGCCTCTGGCAACACTGACGACGACGCCGCAGGTTCGGCACATTGGGACCGCCGATCTGATCGCCGCGCTCCGGCAAGGGCTGGACGACTTCAAGTTGATGCCGACCTATCTGGTGCTGCTGGCGCTGATCTATCCGGCCGTCGGGCTGATCGCGGCGCGGGCGGCGCTGGGCAACAACATTGTGCCGCTGATCTTTCCGATGATCTCGGGGTTTGCGCTCGTCGGGCCGGTGGCGGCGCTCGGGCTGTATGAACTAAGTCGGCGACGCGAGGCCGGGCTCGACACCCGCTGGACGCATGTCTTCGATGTGCTGCACGCCAAGTCCATCGGCACCGTCATCGGCCTCGGCGCAATCCTCGCCGTGCTGTTCGTCGCGCGGCTGTGGAGTGCCATCGAAATCCAGCGCTGGGCGATGGGGCCGGCCAGCGCACCCGACCTGTCGACGTTCATCGACAACGTGCTGACGACTTCGGGCGGGCATTTGATGATCGTCGTCGGCAATCTGGTGGGCTTCGGCTTTGCCGCGGTGACGCTGGCGATCGCGGCGGTGTCGTTTCCGCTGGCGCTCGACTGCGAAGTGACATTGCCGGTTGCGATCGCGACCTCGGTCCGCGTCGCGCTGGCCAATCCGATGACGATGGCGATCTGGGGACTGATCGTCGTCGGCGGGCTCGTCGTCGGCGCGCTCCCGGCCTTTGTCGGACTGGCGGTGGTCATGCCCATCCTGGGGCATGCGACGCGGTATTTGTACCGGCGCGCGGTGGTGTGACCGCCTTCGCGGGTGGTGTAAGCGGTCGTACCCCCTAGCCGTGGCGGCGCGCGATGCTACACGGTTACGCATGAGCATATACTTCCCGTTCTCGGCGATCGTCGGTCAAGAGGAGATGAAGGCGGCGCTGCTGATCGCGGCCGTAGACCGGTCGATCGGCGGTGTCATGGTGTTCGGTGACCGCGGCACCGGCAAGTCGACCGCGGTGCGTGCGCTCGCCGGGCTGCTGCCACCGATCCGCGTCGTTGCGAACAGCCGGTTCAATGCCGATCCGGACCGGCGCGACGCGTATGACGCCGATCCGGTAGCGGCCACCGGGGAAGCAACGCTCGGCCCGGTGCCGTTCGTCGATCTGCCGCTGGGCGCGAGCGAGGACCGGGTGCTCGGTAAGCTCGACATCGAGGCGGCGCTGACGCTTGGCATCAAGCGCTTCGAGCCGGGGTTGCTGGCGCGCGCCAATCGCGGGTTTTTGTACATCGACGAGATCAATCTGCTCGAGGACCACATTGTCGATTTGCTGCTCGATGTCGCCGCATCGGGCGAAAACATCGTCGAGCGCGACGGGCTGAGCATTCGTCACCCGACACAGGTCGTGCTCGTCGGCAGCGGCAATCCGGAGGAAGGCGAACTGCGGCCGCAGTTGCTCGACCGGTTCGGCCTGTCGGTCGACGTGCGCACGCCGACCGACCTCAAGCTGCGCGTGACCGTCGTGAAACGCCGCGATGCCTTCGACCGCGACCGGCAGGCGTTTGCCGCCGAATGGGCGGATGCCGAAGCCGTCATCGTCGCGCAGATCGCAGCGGCGCGCGCGCTGCTGCCCTCGGTCACCGTCGACGACGACATTCTCGAGCTATCGTCGCGCTTATGCATGAGTGTCGGCGCGGACGGCCTGCGGGGCGAGCTGACGATGCTTCGCGCCGCGCGCGCCACGGCAGCGCTGGCCGGCGACGAAGCTGTCGACGCCGGTCACCTGCTCGAGGTCGCGGCGATGGCGCTGCGGCACCGGCTGCGGCGCAATCCGCTCGACGACGCCGGGTCGACGGCGCGGATCAAGCGCGCTGTCGGCGAAATCTTCGGATTTGACCGCGGCGACCTCGCGAAAAGCGCGGCGTGACCGCATCGCCTGATCGCTGGAGCGACGCGCTGCTCGCGGCACGGATGCTGGCGTCGGACTCCGGACTGGGCGGCATCGTCGTGCGCAGCACCGCAGGGCCGTGGTGTCCGACCCGGTACGGCGACTACCAGCAACGATCGACGATGACCGGCCGCTCGGCGGGCTCGACTTGACCGCGACGCTGGCGGCGGGACGCCCGGTATATGCGCGCGGGCTGCTCGCCGAAGCGTCTGGCGGCACGATCGTCGTGCCGATGGCCGAGCGGATCGACGCGGGCCTCGTCGGACGGCTCGCGGCGGCACTGGATGCGGGTGGGATCACCCTTGTACTGCTCGACGAGGGGAGCGGCGACGAGGTCGTGCCGGTCGCGCTCGCCGATCGGGTGGCATTTCGGATCGACCTCGACGGCCTTGCCGAGCGGGATCGCATTTCAGCGATGCCAGAACCCGGTCGAAGCGTATCCGGGCAAGTTTCTCTTTCCGACCTGCACCTCGAAGCTCTCTGCACGACCGCCCTGGTTTTCGGCATCGACTCCCCGCGTGCGACGCTGCTGGCGGTGCGCGTTGCACGGGCTGCGGCGCAACTGGCCGGTCGCAACGCCGTGACCGATGCGGACATCGTCACCGCCGCCCGGCTCGTGCTGATGCCGCGGGCGACACGGTTGCCCGCACCTCCCGATGCAGCCGCACCCGAGCCTCCGCCCGAGCCGCCGCGGCCCGATGACGGCCACGAGGCCGAACAGTCCGACACCGATACCGAGGTCGCCGCACTGACCGACATCGTGGTCGACGCCGTCCAGGCGGCGCTGCCCGCCGATGTCCTCGCGGCGCTTGGCGCTGGCCGAACCCGCAACGGCACGCGGACCGGCGCGGGTGCGAGGCGGACCGGCATGCAGCGCGGACGACCATTGGCGAGCCGCCCCGGAACGCCGCGCGGCGGTCAGCGGCTCGCGCTCGTCGATACACTACGTGCCGCCGCCCCGTGGCAGCGGCTGCGCCGGGATGGCACCTCGACGCGTGTCGTCGTGCGCCGCGACGACCTGCGCATCCGTCGCTTCGCTAGCCGCGCCGAGGCGACGACGATCTTCGCGGTCGATGCAAGCGGCTCGGCGGCGATCGCGCGACTTGCCGAGACCAAGGGCGCGGTCGAGCTCCTGCTTGCCGAGGCTTACGTCAAACGTACCGAAGTCGCACTGTTGGCTTTCCGCGGCAGCGTGGCGACGCTGGTGTTGCCGCCGACGCGGTCGCTGGCGCGGGCAAAGCGCTGTCTTGCCGATCTCGCCGGCGGTGGGGGTACGCCATTGGCAGCGGGGTTGACGGCGGCGCACGATCTGGCGCGGACGGCCCGGACGAGGGGCCGGACGCCGTTCGTGATCGTCCTGACCGACGGCCGCGCCAATATCGCCAACGACGGCACGGCCTCGCGCGAGCGTGCGACGGCGGACGCGAAAACGGCGGCGCTGGCGTTCGCCGCCGAGCGCGTTGCAGCGGCCTTGATCGACACTGCGGTTCGACCCCGTGCCGACGGCGCGATGATCGCTGCAGCCACGGGTGCGCGCTATGCACCATTGCCCGCCGCAACCGCCGCAGCGATGGCGGCGCTGGTTCGCGGTCTCGAAGCAGCGCCATGACGCCCCCGTCGGCGTGGCGGATCGACGGTCGCGACTGGCCGAATCGCGAGGCCAGTCGTTTCATCATGGCGGGCGGCGTACGCTGGCATGTCCAGGTCAGCGGCAACGGCCCGGTCGTCCTTCTCCTGCACGGCACCGGCGCGGCGACGCATAGCTGGCGCGATCTGGCGCCGCGTCTCGCCGAGCGCTTCACGGTCGTCGTGCCCGACCTGCCGGGGCACGGCTTCACGTCGGCACTGGGCGCGCCGACGCTGCCTGCAATGGCACGCGCCGTCGGTGACCTGCTCGCTGCGCTCGAGGTGACTCCGGCTCTGATCGTCGCACATTCGGCCGGGGCGGCCGTCGCGCTCCAGCTCGGCGGACGAGCGCCGGTGATATCGTTCAACAGCGCGCTGCTGCCGTTTCCAGGTCCTGCGGCACGGCTGTTTCCTGCGCTCGCAAAGCTGTTGTTCGTCAACCCGGTCGTGCCGGCAATCGCTGCCTTGCAGGCGCGTGCGCCGGGCGTCGTCGAACGTTTCCTGATCCGGGCGACGGGGTCGCATATCGATGCGCGCGGGACCGAGCTTTATACCCGGCTGTTCCGGCACCGGGAGCATGTCGCAGCCGCGCTCGCGATGATGGCGAACTGGGATCTCGCGACGTTCGCCGCGGGCCTGCCGCACGTGACCGCGCCGTTGCTGCTGATCGACGCCGATCGCGATGCCGCTGTCCCGCCCTCGGTCGCACGCGAGGTTGCCGGGCTGGTACCCGGAGCAATGACCCTGACGATGCCCGATCTAGGCCATCTCTCGCATGAGGAGGACCCGGCAGCGGCCGTCCGAATCATCCTCGACGCCGCGGCAGCCTGGGGCATCTGATGGCAAATTATTACGGCGCGATCGAGGGCAGCATTTTCGCGGTAATCGTCATCGGCTTCGCGTTGTGGCAGCTCTGGTCACTCCGCGACCGTTAGCTCGGCGGCGTCGCGGTTCGCTTCAGCCGCGTCGGGGCATGCGGAACGGCAGCATGAGCTTGACCAGCGGCGACCGGAAACGGTCGAGCGACAGGCTCTCGTGCACCGCGTCGCAGACCTCGCCGAACAGGGTCGTGCGCAGCGTCGAGCGGACATAGAACGGGCTGTCCTCCCACGTCCGCGAAACCGCGACGGCCCCGCCCGGATCGACCCGCGTGTCGCGCGCCATGCGCCAGCCGCTGGTCGGCAATCGGTGTCGCGGCGGCGCCTCTATCGGCTCGATCTTACCGTCGTCGCCGATCCGCAACGCCAGCGCAAAGCTCGATCCGTCACGCCGGAAGCCATCGTAAAACACGATCGTGTCAGCGGCGCGGTGCGCCCGCGACCAATTCCAGTCGGCGAACCCATCTTCGAGCGCCTCGGTGCCGTTCGCCTACAGCGCGCAGGAGCTCATCCTCGAGCCGTTCGCCGGGCTGCTGTTCGGCTATACGCTGGGCCAGTCGACCAGCCTGGCGTCACTGCAGCATGGCGGCGTGCTCATCGGCATGATCACCGTCGGCGTCGCCGGCAGCGCATTTTCGGGTCGTGCCGGCTGGATGCGCGGCTGGACGATCGCGGGCTGTGCCGGCTCGGCAGCGGCGCTGGCGGGGCTCGCGTGCGCCGCGGTTGCCGCTCCCGACTGGCCGCTGCGGCCGACAGTGTTCCTGCTCGGGCTCGCCAACGGCGTCTTCGCGGTCGCGGCAATCGGCTCGATGATGGGGCTGGCCGGCAGCGGCGGCCCCGGCCGCGAGGGCGTCCGGATGGGCGTCTGGGGCGCGGCGCAGGCCGTTGCCTTTGCGCTCGGCGGCTTTGCCGGCGCGGTCGGCGTCGACCTCGGGCGGCGGCTGCTCGGTTCGACGGGCCACGCCTTCGTCGTCGTGTTCGCGGTGGAGGCAAGCATCTTTCTCGCCGCCGCGGCGCTCGCCCTGCGGATCGATGCGCCCGCTCGACATCGCAATCTCGCTTACCCCTCATACGTCAAAGGATAGGTCATGGCAGCCCACGATATCGTCGATGTCGTCATCGTCGGCGGCGGGCCTTCGGGCGCAACCGCGGCGACCGACCTCGCCCGCGCCGGTCGGTCGGTGGTGCTGCTGGACCGCGCCGGACGGATCAAGCCGTGCGGCGGCGCGATCCCGCCGCGGCTGATGCAGGATTTCGCCGTCCCCGAGTCGGTCCTCGTCGGCCACGCCACCGCGGCGCGGATGATCGCGCCGTCGGACCGCGCCGTCGACATGCCGATCGAGGGCGGCTTCGTCGGCATGGTCGACCGCGGCAGCTTCGACGAATGGCTGCGCGAGCGCGCCGCCGCGGCCGGTGCCCGGCGTGAGACCGGCACCTACGAGGCGATCGAGCGCGACCCCGACGGCACCGCGGTCGTCGTCTACCGTCCCAAGGGGGCGGCGAAGCACGATGCCCTGTTGCGGCTGCGCACCCGCGCCGTGATCGGGGCGGACGGGGCGCGCTCGGGCGTCGCCCGCGCCGCGCTGAAGAACGCGGAACGGACCCCGTGCGTGTTCGCCTATCACGAGACCATCGCGACCCCGCCGGGAGCCGAATTCGACCGCGAGCGCTGCGATATCTATTATCAGGCGAAGCTGTCGCCCGACTTCTATGCGTGGATTTTCCCGCATGGCGACACCACCAGCGTTGGGGTCGGCAGCGCCAACAAGGGCTTCTCGCTCAAGGATGCGGTCGCCGCGCTGCGTGCCGAGACCGGGCTCGACACCTGCGCCACGATCCGCCGCGAGGGCGCGCCGATCCCGCTCAAGTTGCTGAAGAAGTGGGATAATGATCGCGACGTGATCGTCGTCGGCGACGCCGCCGGGGTCGTCGCGCCGGCCTCGGGAGAAGGCATCTATTATGCCATGACCGCCGGGCGCATGGCAGCAGACGCGGTCGGTCGGTTCCTCGACACCGGTGACCCCAAGGCGCTGGCGGGCGCACGCAAGGCGTTCATGAAGGCGCATGGGCGCGTCTTCTGGATCCTCGGAATCATGCAGTATTTCTGGTATTCGAGCGACAAGCGCCGCGAGCGCTTCGTCAAGATCTGCGACGACCCCGATGTGCAGCGGCTGACCTGGAAGGCCTATATGAACAAGGAACTCGTCCGCGCCGATCCGATGGCGCATTTGCGGATTTTCCTGAAGGATCTCGGTCACCTGTTCGGCATCGGCGCGACGACGACGTGAGGCGCAGCACGATCGTGCCCGTCGCGATCGGTATCGGTGCGGCGCTGCTCGTCGCCGCAGTCGGTTCGACGATGACCGACCTCGGGCCTTGGTACCGGGGGCTCCGCCAGCCGGCGTGGGCTCCGCCGGACTGGGCGTTTCCGGCCGGCTGGACGAGCGTTTACGTCTTTACCGTCGCCGCCGGCGTGACCGCATGGCGCGCGGCCGACAGCGGCCTGCGCCACCGTGTCATCGCGCTGTTCGCGCTGAACGGCGCGCTGAACGTGCTGTGGAGCCTGATTTTCTTCCGCCTCCACCGCCCCGACTGGGCGCTGTTCGAGGTCACGGTATTCTGGCTGTCGGTGGTTGCATTGATCGTCATCGCAGCGCGTGGCGCGACGGTGGCGCGACTGCTGCTGCTGCCGTATCTCGGCTGGGTCAGCTTTGCCAGCCTGCTGAACCTTGCGGTCGTCCGACTGAACGGGCCATTTGCATGAACGAACTGTTCGCCTCGGGCCGCGCCGTCGATATCGTCCTCGCGGTGATGCTGATCGAGGTCGTCGTGCTGACCATGCGCGGCCGGGACGCCATGACCATGATCATTGCGGTGCTACCCGGCGCGATGATCCTGCTCGGCACGCGCGCCGCGCTGACCGGTGCGGCATGGCCGATCGTTGCGGCGGCGTTCGCCGCCTCGTTCCCGCTTCACCTGCTCGATCTCCGCCGCCGCGGGCTGTAACCGCGGCGGCAAAGGTCGGCTGCCTACGACGTCGGCTTCGACTTCAGATAGGCGATGACATCGGCGCGATTCTGCGCATCCTTCAGCCCCGGATAGGTCATCTTGGTTCCCGGAACATAGGCCTGCGGCGAGATCAGATACTGGTACAGCACCGGCTCCGACCAGACGATATGGCTGTTCTTGTTCGCCGCCGAATAGGTGTAACCCGGGATCGATCCCGAGGGCCGTCCGACGACGCCGTACAGCGACGGTCCGATGCGGTTTTGCCCCGGCGTGACGACGTGGCAGGTCTTGCAGACGGTGAACACCGTTTTGCCCGCGGCGACATTGCCCTTCAACGAGGCGTAAGCGGGGGTTCCGGGCGGCATCGCCGGAACCGCCAGCGCGGTGGCGCTGACCAGGGCGGTTGCGGCGGCAAGCAGGGCAAATCTGATCATGCTGTCTCCCAAGGATACGATCGAACCGCATGATTTATCCACGGTCCGCCATGGTCCGCAACGTGCAGCACGGGCGTACCGCCCTGTAACAGTAACCCGCCGCGGCGCTCGACAGTCGCCGGATCAGATCCGGGCCGCAATTTCCTCCGCCTAGGAAAAATGCAAATTATTCAGCAGCTTTCAGCAGTGGGACCAACGTTTCGTTGAGGCTGTCGAGATCGAACGATCCGGCTTTGGCATACCGCAGAATGCCTGAGCGATCGATGACGAAGTTCATCGGTACTGCCGACACCGCGCCGTAGTCGCCGCGGAAGCGGCGTGCCATGGTGAACGACACCATCGCCGCGAGCGGCTTCAGCCGGTACAGTGGGAGCGAGTCCTCGGTCGTCACCGCGACGACTTCCAGCCCGTGCTGCTGTTGAATCTTGGAATAAGCGTCGAGCAGCGGTAACTCCTTGCGGCAAGGACCGCACCAGGTCGCCCAGAAGTTCAGCACGACGACCTTGCCGCGAAGGTCGGCTAATGACACCTCCCGCCCGTCGAAGCTCGTCACTCGGAAGGCAGGGGCGAGCGTCCCGATGGCGGGCGGCTTAGCCTCGACGCACGCCGGAGCTAACATCAGCAACGTCGCGACCAGACAGCTCGAGTTACGCATCATCGAAAGAGTAGGCGCTCGCGGCACCGCAAGCAACGGCGGCAATCGTTGCTGCCGCGTCCTGCAGCGGGCGAGCAGGTGCTTGATCAGCCTTGCTGAGATCGGGTTGGTATTGGGCCTTCCGATCACCCCGCGCTGAGCAACGGCAGTGGCAATGTCGAACCGCCGGTGTCGCGCTGCTCGGCGGTTTCGCCGGTGACGGCGAAACGGACCTGCTCGGCGATGTTGGTGGCTTCGTCGCCGATGCGCTCGAGGTTCTTGGCGATGAACTGGAGGTGTGTCACCGCGGTCAGCGCCGACGGGTTGGCGGCGGCATAGGCGAGCAGGTCGTTGAACACCCGGTCGTAGCGCGCGTCGATGGCGCGGTCGTCGGCGATCACGGTCAGCGCGCCGACCTCGTCGCGGTCGACATAGACGCTGAGCGCGTCGCGCAGGACGTGCTTGACCGCAGTCGCCAGCTCGGCGACCAGCGCCGCGGCGGGGGCCGCGTCGAGGGTCGCCAGCACGACGGCGCGGCGCGCGACATTCTTGGCGTGATCGGCGGCACGTTCAAGCCAGCCGGCGATCTTCAGCGTCGCGACGACCTCGCGCAGGTCGTCGGCGAGCGGCGCATGGCGCATGAAGATGGCGACCGCCGCCGCCTCGGCTTCGGCGTGGAGGATATCGACCTGCGCGTCGAGGCTGACCACCGCCAGCGCGCCCGCCGCATCGGCCTCGGCGATAGCGTCGGCGGCGCCGGTCAGCTGCGCGTCGCAGAGCGCGCCCATCTGGGTGATCAGCGACCGCAGCCGGTGCAGATCGTCGTCGTACGAGCGGACGATGTGCGGGTTCTGGACGCTGGCGATCATGGCGTTGTCCTCGCGGGCGGCGTCACCCGAAGCGGCCGGTGACATAGTCCTTGGTGCGCTGCTCGCGCGGGTTGGTGAACACCTGCGCGGTGGCACCGACCTCGACGACGTCGCCGAGGAACAGGAACGCGGTCTGGTCCGAGCAGCGCGCCGCCTGCTGCATCGAGTGGGTGACGATGACGATGGTGAAGTCGGCGCGCAGCTCGGCGATCAGCTCCTCGACCTTGGCGGTCGAGATCGGGTCGAGCGCCGAGGTCGGCTCGTCGAACAGCAGCACCTGCGGCTTGACCGCGATCGTCCGCGCGATGCACAGCCGCTGCTGCTGGCCGCCCGACAGGCCGAGCGCCGAGGTGTTCAGGCGATCCTTCGCCTCGTCCCAGATCGCCGCCTTGCGCAAACTCCACTCGACGCGCTCATCCATCGCCGCCTTGTTCAGCCGCTCGTGCAGGCGGACGCCGAACGCGACATTCTCGTAGATCGACATCGGGAACGGCGTCGGCTTCTGGAACACCATGCCGATCCGCGAGCGCAGGTCGGTCGGATCGACTCTGGCGTCGATGAGGTTCTCGCCGCCCATCATGATCTCGCCGGTGGCGCGCTGCCCCGGATACAGGCTGTACATGCGGTTGATGACGCGCAGCAGGGTGGACTTGCCGCAGCCCGACGGCCCGATCAGCGCGGTGACGCGCTTCTCGGGTAAGTCGAGATTGATGCCTTTGAGCGCCTGGTTGTCGCCGTAATAGAAGTCGAGGTTGCGGATGGTGATGTACGGCGGTGTCGGGGCGAGTATCGGGTTCTTCTCGATCGCCTGGTCGAGCGTCTCGGTCTCGACGGGCTTCGGCTTAGGGACTACAGCCTCGGAGGTGTCGGGCATGTCGGTTCCTAGCGCCGCCGGCCCAGCGTCAGCTGAGCGAGGATATTGATCGCCAGCACCCCGGCGGTGATGATCAGCGCGCCCGCCCAGGCAAGCTGGACGAGATCCTCGTACGGGCTCGAGGCGAACTGGTAGATCGCTACCGGCAGGCTCGCCATCGGCTTGCCGAGCCCGATCGACCAATTCAAGTTGCCGAGCGAGGTGAACAGCAGCGGCGCGGTCTCGCCCGCCACCCGCGCCAGCGCCAGGAGCAGCCCGGTGACCATGCCCGCGGCGGCCGCGCGCCACGCGATCAGCGTCACGACCTTCCACTTGGGAGCACCCAGTGCAGCGGCGGCTTCGCGCAGCGCCACCGGCACGAGGCCGAGCATGTCCTCGGTGGTGCGGATGATGATCGGGATGGCGATGACCGCGAGCGCGACGGCTCCCGCGATGCCCGAATAGGTCTTCGTCGTCGCCACCAGGACCGTGTAGACGAACAGCCCGACGAGGATCGAGGGAGCCGACAGCAGGATATCGCTGATGAAGCGCGTCACGTCGCCGAGCCGCGAGCCGCGCGCATATTCGGCGAGATAGGTCCCTGCCATCACCCCGATCGGCGTCGCGATCAGCATCCCGATGCCGACCTGAATAAGGCTGCCGACGATCGCGTTCGCCAAGCCGCCATGCTCGCCGGTCGGGGCCATCGAACGCGTCAACGTGCTAAACTGCAGCGCCGGCAGTCCGCGCGCGATCAGCGTCCACAGGATCGACGCCAGCACGGCGAGCGCGATGACTGCGGCGCTCGATGCCAGTACGGCGACGAGCAGGTTGGTCGCCTTGCGGCGCGAGGCTTGGGCCGAAGCCATCTCAGCTCGCCGCGCGCGGCGCGACCAGCGCGCGTGACGCCGCCAGTACGAGAAACGAGATGATGAACAGCGTCAGCCCGAGCCCGAGCAATGCGGCCAGCTTCATCGAGCCGAAGCCGGCCTCGGAGAATTCGTTGGCGATCGTCGAGGCGATGGTCGAGCCTTGCGCGAACAAATTGGGCGACAGCCGGGTGGCATTACCGATCACGAAGGTCACTGCCATGGTCTCGCCGAGAGCGCGGCCGAGCCCGAGCATGATCGCCCCGATCATGGCGCGGCCGCCATAAGGCACCGCGACATACCGGATGACTTCGAAGCGGGTCGCGCCGAGGCCGTAGACCGACTCCTTGAGCACCACCGGCGTCGCCCCGAGGATCTCGACGAACATCGCCGTGATCAGCGGCAGGATCATCGCCGCGAGCACCAGCCCGGCGGTGAAGACGCTGTTGCCCGAGCCGTAGTCGAGCACCTTGTTCAGCCCCGGAATCGGTGCCGCGAGGTCGGCGACGTCGAGGATGAAGTGCGCGGCCAGCCACGGCGCGAGCACGAAGAAGCCCCACATGCCGTAGATGATCGACGGGATCGCCGCGAGCAGCTGGATGACAACGCTGATCGGCTTGCGGAAGCTGTCGGAAACGAGTTCGGTCAGGAAGTACGCGACCCCGGTTGCGAGCGGCACCGCGATCACCAGCGCCAGCACCGAGCTGAGCAGGGTACCATAGACCATGATCCCGGCACCGTAGATATTGTTCACCGAATCCACACCGGGTTCCAGAAGAACGGCACGCCGAAGGTGCGGAACGCCGGCCACGCGCCGACCGCCAGCATCAGGATGATCGCGCCCATCAGCCCGAGCACGATCACGCCCGAGCCCGTGACGAGGCCGCCGAACAGTCGCTCGCCGGCCAGCGACCGCGCCGGTCGGTTGGCCAGCGGTACCTGAAGCGCCAGCGAGCTGGCCGTAACGTCGGTCATGATGTCTCCAGCTCAGCGGGGGGTAGCACGCGCTCCCCCCGCTTTGTAGCCGTTTACTTGTGACCGGCGATGCCGTTCCACTCGGCATGGACGCGCTTGATGGCGGCGGCGGGCAGCGGCAGATAGCCAAGCTCCTGCGCCATCTTCGCGCCATTCTTGTAGCTCCAGTCGAAGAACGCCAGCGCGGCGTTGGTCTTCGCCGGATCGGTCGGCTTGGCGGGCACGAGAATGTACGTCGCGCTGACGATCGGCCAGGTGTTGGCACCCGGCAGCGCCAGCATGTTGGCGGTGGCGTTCGGCGCATTCGCCCAATCGACCTGCGATGCGGCGGCATTGAAGCTTGCAGTGGTCGGCTGGATGAACTTGCCGGCCGCGTTCGACAGCTGGGTCATCGTCAGCTTGTTGGCGGAGGCGTAATTATATTCGACATAGCCGATCGCACCGACGGTGTTCTTGACGTTGCCGGCGACGCCGTCGTTGCCTTTGCCGCCCGAACCGACCGGCCAGCTCAATGTCTTGCCCGCGCCCAGCGTCCAGGCCTTTGAAGACTTCGTCATATAGTTGGTGAAGATCGCCGTGGTGCCCGACGAGTCCGAGCGATAGATCGGCGTGATCGGCATGGCCCGCAGCGCGACGCCCTTGTTGACCGCCGCGATCTGCGGGTCGTTCCACTTGGTGATCTTGCCTTCGTAGATCATCGCGATCAGATCGGGCGTCAGCTTCAGCGCGCCGTTGGCAACGCCGGGCAGGTTGACGATCAGCACTTCCGATCCGATCACCGCGGGAAACTGGACGAGCCCGCCCGCAGCGATATCCTCGGCCTTCATTGGATCGTCGGTCGCGCCGAAATCGACGGTGCGCGCCTTGATCTGGGCGATCCCGGCACCCGAGCCGATCGCCTGGTAATTCAGCTCGTTCTTCGTCGCGGTCTTATAACCCGAAGCCCATTTGGCATACAGCGGTGCCGGGAAGGTCGCGCCGGCTCCGGTGATGTCGGCGGCGACGGCCGGCGCGGCAACGGCACATGCCACGGTAGCCAGCATCGCGAGACGCAGGCGCTTGGAAATCTGTACAGTCATGGTGACCCCATCGCTAGAGACCTTGAATGGTCCGCTGATGCTCCTCTCGCAGAGTTTTGTGAAACATGCGTGACAGTCGCTAACGAACCGATAAGGCCGGGTCGGAATTGATCGGCCATGCGTCCTGATCGAAGCCAGCGGTGGCCTCAAGATCAGCGCGTGTCATCGGTAGCGAGAACTGGCCGTGCTTGGGATCTATGGAGAATGCTGCCCAAGGCACGGCGAACAGCCGCTCGCCGACGCCGAGCAAGCCACCGACGCTGACCGCGGCATAGGCAATCCGGCCACTGCCGTCCTCGATCATCAACTCGGTTATGGAGCCGATCGGTTGCCCGTCACGACCCGTGATGCGCGCGCCGCAAATACTGCCGACCGGCGTCAGTGCCGATGCCGCGCCGTGGATTACGCGTGCCATCAGCGCTCGCCTGTCGACGCGCGGGTCGCGACGGCCGCGCCCTTCTCATAGCGCGCGCGGAGCCCGAGCCAGCGCCAGACGCCGACCAAATTGACGACGAACAATACGACGTTCTGCCAGACCAAGCCCGACTGACCGCTGCTTATCCCGATAACAGCCCACGCGACCGAGCCAACCGCAAACATGATGAAACCAAAGCCGGTGATGCGGCTGCCAAGATTTGCGGCAACCATCAGTGCCGCGATCGTTGTCGCGACGGGTGCCACGATCTGTGCGACGTATTCCATCCCTGCCCCCCCATTCGCCGTCTCGCGCCTGAACGCATGTCCGGGCTGGCGGGTCCGTCAGGTGTAGTGCCGCGACAAGGTGGCCTTGCACAATCTGCTAGTGTATCGCCTGCGACAATTGCGATCGGCTGCGGCTGCGGGGAAATCCACTGAATGACGACGCTGCTGCTGTTCGGGGCGACCGGCGATCTGGCGCAACGCATGCTGCTGCCGTCACTGTTCGGGCTCGACAGCGACGGGCTGCTGCCGGCGGAACTGCGGATCATCGGCACGGCGCGCAGCCAGTTCGACAAGGCGGGTTTCCGCGAGCTGGCCCGAACCGCGCTGGGTCAGCATGTGACGGCCGATCGACTCCGTGACGAACTGGTCGAGCGCTTTGTCGCCCGGTTGAGCTACGTCGCGGTCGACGCGTCGAAACCCGACCAGTTCGGCGCACTCCGCGATGCCGTCGGGGCGGGCGAAAGCAGCCTGTCGATCTTCCTGTCGACCGCGCCGTCGCTGTTCGGCGCGACGATCGCCGGGCTCGAAGCCGTCGGCCTCGCCCACGGCAACGTCCGGCTGGCGCTGGAGAAGCCGCTCGGCCACGACCTCGCTTCGTCGAGGGCGATCAACGACGCGGTCGCGGGCGCTTTCCCCGAGACGCGCACGTTTCGCATCGACCACTATCTCGGCAAGGAGACGGTGCAGAACCTGCTGGCGCTGCGCTTCGCCAATCGGCTGTTCGAGCCGTTGTGGAACGCCGACGGTATCGATCACGTCCAGATCACCATCGCCGAAACCGTCGGACTGGAGGGCCGTGTCGGCTTTTACGACGGCACCGGCGCGCTCCGCGACATGGTGCAGAACCATATGCTGCAGCTGCTCGCGCTGGTCGCGATGGAACCGCCCGCCGATTTCAATGCGACTGCGGTCCGCGACGAAAAGGTCAAGGTGCTGCGCTCGCTGCGCCGGCTCGACGCGCACACCGCGGCGCACTGCAGCGTCGTCGGCCAATACGCCGCCGGCGCGATCGCCGACCGGCCGGTGCCGGGCTATGCGGGCGACCTCGGCAGTGCCTCGGCGACCGAGACTTTCGTCGCGATCAAGGCGCATGTCGACAATTGGCGCTGGAAGGGCGTGCCCTTCTACCTGCGCACCGGCAAGCGGCTGCCGCTGCGGCGTTCGGAAATCGTCATCCAGTTCAAGCCGGTGCCGCATTCGATCTTCGCCAGCCGCGGCGCGGCGATCGCGCCCAACCGGCTGATCATCGGGCTGCAGCCCGATGAGAAAATCGAGCTCTTGCTGATGGCGAAGCAGCCGGGGCTCGACCGCGGCGGCATCCGGCTGCGCGAGGTCCCGCTTGATCTCGGCGCGAACGTCTTCGCCGACACCCGGCGGCGCATCGCCTACGAGCGGCTGCTGCTTGACCTGCTCGAAGGCGACCCCACCTTGTTCGTACGGCGCGACGAGGTCGAGGCGCAGTGGGAGTGGATCGACGCGATCCGCGCCGGGTGGGCGGCGAACAACATGGTGCCAAAACCCTATGCGGCGGGTAACTGGGGCCCGTCGGCGGCGACCCTGCTGACTGAGCGTGATGGAGTGAGCTGGCATGATTGAAGCCGAATGGTGGGAGTATGACGACGCCGGCGAGATGGCCGCGGCGGTGGCGTCCGACATCGCCTTCATCATCGAAAGCGCGCTCGACGCCCGCGGCGATGCGCTGGTGGCGTTCCCCGGCGGCAGCACGCCCGCGCCGATCTTCGCCAAGCTCGCCGAGGCGAAGCTCAACTGGAAGCGCGTGACAATCGTGCCGACCGATGACCGGCTGGTGCCACCGACCGATCCGCGCAGCAACATCGCCGCCATCGCCAAGACCTTCCTGCCCAAGGGCGCGCGGGTCATCCCGCTCGTCGGCGACGCCAAGGCCGAATACCGGCAGGCCGGGCTCGATGCCGACGTCCGGCTCGGCAGCCTGCACTGGCCGCCCGACCTCGTCTGGCTCGGCATGGGTGCCGACGGCCATACCGCCTCGATCTTTGCCGGGCCCGACCTCGAAGCGGCGCTCGGCGCGCCCGAGAAGCAGCGCGCGCTCGGCGTCAAGCCCGATCCGCTGCCCAAGGATGCCCCGGTCGCCCGCGTCACGCTGAGCGGCTCGGCGATCCTCGGCGCGCGGTCGCTGGTCATCGCGATCTCGGGCCAGG
>JANOOK010000069.1:0-4858 GCA_031421275.1 Sphingomonadaceae bacterium | reverse complement strand
GGCGGCTGGCGGCGCTCGACGCTGCCGACCGTGTGCGGGCGGGCGCGCGCGACCTCGGCGCGGCGCGGTTCGAGCTCAACCGGCTGCTCGGGCTGCCGGCGGCCGCGGTGCTGGCGCTGGCCCCGGCGGCGGCGGTGACGCCGCCGCCGCGCGCCGGCGTGCTGTTCGCGCTGGCGCGGACGCGCCGCCTCGACCTGCAGGCGCTGCAGGCGGGGTACCGGGCGCAGGAGGCGGCGGTGCACCGCGCCGTGCTCGACCAGTTCCCGGCGCTGGTGCTGTCGCTGAACGCGACGCGCGACACCGCCGACAACCGCACGATCGGGCCGTCGCTGGCGTTCACCCCGCCGCTGTGGAACCGGGGCCGCGGCGGCATTGCGGTGGCGAGCGCGACGCGCGCCGAGCTGGCGGCGGAGTATGCCGCGCGGCTGGCGCTGACCGAAGCGAACATCGCGGCGGCGGTGGCGATCGTCGATGCGGCGCTGCGCCAGCGCGACGAACTCGTGCCAGCGCTGCCGGCGACGGCGCGCTTTGCCGCCGCGACCCGCCGCGCGGCGACGCGCGGCGACCTGCCGGTGGCGACCGCGGAACTGGCCGAGCAGTCGCTGCGCGACCGGCAGCGGACGCTGCTCCAGCTCGACCAGGCGGCGAGCGAAGGGCTGATCGCGCTCGAACTGCTGACCGGGGCCCCGCAGGAAAGCTGGTCATGAGACGTTTACGTCATTTTACCGGTGCGCCGCTGCTGCTGCTGGCGGCCTGTTCGGGTGCGGCGAACGACGATGCCGCGGCGGAAAAGCCCGCCGCTCCGGTCGCTGCGGTGCATACCGCCGCGGCCGTCGCCGGGGCAGCTGCGGCGACGATCACCGTCTACGGGGCGGCCGAAGCGGGCGCCGGCGGCGAACGGACGCTGACCGCGCCGGTCGAGGCGACGGTGGCGCGCGTGCTGGTGCCATCCGGTGGCAGTGTCGTGGCGGGCCAGGCGGTGGTGCTGCTGGCCCCCGGACCGGCAGCACAGCTCGATCTCGGCAGGGCGCGCAGCGATGCGGGCGCGGCAACGGCGGCGCTGGCGCGGGCCCGGCGGCTGCGCGCCGACGGGCTGATGAGCGACGCCGACGTCGAGACAGCCTCGGCTGCCGCGCGGGTGGCGAACACGACGGCGGCCAGCCTCGGGGCACGCGGCGCGCAGCTGACGCTGCGCGCGGCCGTCGCGGGCACGGTGACGACGATCGCCAATGCGCCGGGCGATCTCGTGCCGGCGGGGACCGCGGTCGTCCATATCGCGGCGAGCGGCGGCCTGCGCGCGCGCTTCGGGGTCGAGCCGCGGCTGCTCCAACGGCTGCACGTCGGCGGTCCGGTGACGGTGCGCGACGGTAACGGACCCCCGGGCCCGACGCGGATCGCGGCGATCGATCCGCTGGTCGATCCGGCGACGCGGCTGGCGGCGGTGTTCGCCCCGCTGCCGCCGCGCAGCCGGGCGGGGGCGGGCGAGCCGCTGAGTGCGACGCTGGCGCTCGGCGGCGATATGCCGGGCGTCACGGTTCCCGAAGCCGCGCTCGGCGACGACGCGGGGCAGGCGTTCGTCTACGTCGTGGCGGGCGGGGTCGCGCACAAGCGCGACGTCGTCGCCGGGCCGGTGGCAGCCGGGCGCGCCGCGGTGACGCGCGGGCTCAATGCCGGCGAGCGGGTCGCCGTCGACGGGCTGACCGGGCTCGAGGACGGCATCAAGGTGCGCGAGGCGGCCGCGTGGCCTGCCGCAGGCTCGCGGGGCGGGCGCTGATGGCCGATGTCGACAGCGGCGCGGTAGCGGCGGGCCCGCGCGGCGGCGCGACAGCGAGCGCCAGTGCCGCCGGCACCGTCGACCGCCTCGCGCGGCATCGCCGCTCGGTGTGGCTGGCGGTGGTGCTGCTGACGCTCGCCGGGCTCGGCGGCGCGTTCGGGCTGCCGGTGACCTTGTTCCCGCGGATCGATTATCCGCGCGTCGTCGTCGCCATCGACGCGGGCGAGCGCGACGCCGACCAGATGGCGGCCGAGATCACGCATCCGGTCGAGATCGCACTGCGCGCGACGCCCGGCGTCACCGGCATCCGCTCGACCACCAGCCGCGGCTCGGCCGAGGTCGCGGTGAGCTTTGCCTGGGGCAGCGACATGGTCGCGTCGACGCTCGGCGTGCAGGCGGCGCTGGCCACCGTCGGGCAGCGCCTGCCGGCCGGGCTCGGCATCACCGTGCGCCGCTCGGACCCGACGATCTTCCCGGTGCTCGGCCTCGCGCTGACCTCGAACAGCACCTCGGCGGCCGGGCTGCGCCAGCTCGCCGAGCTGCAGCTGCGGCCGCTGCTGACCGCGGTGCCGGGCGTCGCGGGGGTCGATATCCTCGGGTCGAGCCCGCTCGAGATCGCCGTCACGGTCGATCCGGCGCGGCTGCTGGCGCTCGGGCTGACGCTCGACGACGTCGCGACCGCGCTCAAGGGCTCGAACAGCGTCGCCGGGGTCGGACGCCTCGAGGACCGCCACCGGCTGTACCTGACCCTGGTCGAGAACCGCGTCGCGACACCTGCCGATGTTGCCGCCATCCCGGTCAAGACCGGCAAGACCGCCGGGGCCGGGCTGGTGACGCTGGGGCAGGTGGCGACGATCACCCGCGGCACCGCGCCGGTGTATACGCGGGTCACCGCCGACGGGCACGACGCGGTGCTGGTCAACATCCGCCAGACGCCGACCGCCGATGCGCTGGCGCTGGTCACCGAGGTGCAGAAGCGCATGACAAGCGCCGGGCTGCCGCGCGGCATCCATGTCGCGCCGTTCTACGACCAGTCCGAGCTGGTCCGCGATGCCGCCACCAGCGTCCGCGACGCGATCCTGATCGGGGCGGCGCTGGCCGGCGTCGTGCTGTTCGTCTTCCTGCGCTCACCCCGCCTGATGCTGATCACCGCGACGATGCTGCCCGCCGTGCTCGCCGCCGCCTGTCTCGCGTTGTTCGCACTCGGCTTGAGCTTCAACATGATGACGCTCGGCGGCATGGCGGCCGCGGTCGGGCTCATCGTCGACGACGTCGTGGTGATGCTCGAGCATCTGATGCGGCGGCTGCAGGAGCGCGCGCCGCTGTCGACGCTGGCGGCGGCGGCCGAGATGGCGAAGCCGCTGTTCGGCTCGACCGCGGCGACGGTGGTGGTGTTCCTGCCGCTGGCGTTCATCACCGGGGTCACCGGCGGCTTCTTCAAGAGCCTGGCGATCACCATCACCGCCGCCCTCGTCGTGTCGCTGCTGTACGCGCGCTATGTCGTGCCGCTGATCGCCGCGAGCTGGCTGACCGCCAAGGACGCCGCCGCCGCCGACAGGTCCGAGCGCCTGATGGGCGGCCTGACCCGGCAGTACAGCCGCGGGCTGGCGCACGCCTTCGCCCGGCCGATCCTGTTCGCCGGCATCGTCGCTGCCGTGCTGACGCTGCTCGGCGGGGTCGCCTATACCAAGGTCCAGTCGGGCTTCATGCCCAAGATGGACGAGGGCGGCTTCATCCTCGACTATAAGGCCAAGCCCGGCGCGGCGTTGTCCGACACCGACGCGCTGCTGCGGCAAGCGGAGGCGATCATCCGCGCCACCCCCGAGGTGGTCAGCTACTCGAGGCGGACCGGGCTGCAGCTCGGCGGCGGGCTGACCGAGGCCGACGAGGGCGACTTCTTCGTCCGCCTGACGCGCGGCAGCCGGCGGCCGATCGAGGACGTCATGGCCGAGCTGCGCCAGAAGATCACCGCGCAGGTCCCCGGTCTCGGCATCGAGACGGCGCAGCTGATGGAGGACCTGATCGGCGACCTGACCGCGGTGCCGCAGCCGGTCGAGGTCAAGCTGTTCAGCGACGACCCGGCCGGGCTCGACCGCGCCGCCGCCGGCGTCGCCGCCGCGATCGGCAAGCTGCAGGGCATCGTCGAGGTCCGGAACGGGCTGCGCGTCGCGGGCGATGCGATCGTCGTCCATGTCGATCCGGCCGCCGCCGCGCTCGCCGGGCTCGACCCGCAGGCGGTGGCGACGCAGCTGACCGCAATCGTCGGCGGCGCGGTGGGTACGCAGGTGCGCCAGGGCACGCAGCTCATCGACGTGCGGGTCCGCGCGCCGAAGGACGCGCGCGCCCACGCCGCCGACCTCGGCGCGCTGCCGCTGCGCGCCGCCGACGGCCGCAGCGTCCGGCTCGACCAGATCGCCCGGGTCGAGATCGCGGCGGGGCAGCAGCAGATCACCCGCGAGGACCTCGCGCCGTTCGTCGGGGTCACCGCCCGGCTCGAGGCGCGCGACCTCGGCTCGGCGATGACCGACGTCCGGCGCACCGTCGCCGGCTTGCAGCTGCCCGCCGGCGTCCGCGTCGAATATGGCGGGCTGTATGCCCAGCAGCAGCAGTCGTTCCGCGACCTCAGCCTGGTGTTCGCCGCCGCGCTGCTGCTCGCGGCGCTGCTGCTGACGCTGCTGTTCGAGCGCTGGGACTTCACGCTGGCGGTCATCGCCACCGTGCTGCTGTCGGCGTGCGCGGTGCTCGCCGGGCTGTGGGCGACCGGCACCGAGCTCGACATCTCGGCGCTGATGGGGCTGACCATGGTGGTCGGTATGATCACCGAGCTCGCGATCTTCCTGCTCGCCGAGCTCGATCCCACCGCGCCGGTCGACCGCGCCGCCCTCGCCCACGCCGGCGCCGCCCGGCTGCGCCCGATCCTGATGTCGGCGCTGATCGCGTGCCTGACCTTGAGCCCGCTCGCCCTCGGGCTCGGCCGCGGCTCCGGCCTGCAACGCCCGCTCGCCACCGCCATCATCGCCGGACTCGCCGTCGGCGCCCCCCTCGTCCTCACCCTCCTCCCCACCCTCCTCCTCATCGGCAAAC
>JANOOK010000068.1:0-11361 GCA_031421275.1 Sphingomonadaceae bacterium | reverse complement strand
TGCAGCTGCTCGCGGCGAACGATGCCTATCAGCGTGCCGCGGTCAGCGTCGCGCAGTTCCAGACGCGCTACGACATCATCCTGTCGCCGGTGTTCGCGCAGCCGCCGATCGAGCTCGGGAAGATCGATCTGTCGCCGCGCGACATGGCCGAGTGGACGCGCAACATTCTGGGCTACAGCCCGTTCACCGCGCTGGCGAACCAGACCGGCCAGCCGGCGATGTCGCTGCCGCTCGGCATGAGCGCCGCCGGGCTGCCGATCGGGGTCATGGCAACGGCCCGCTACGGCGAGGAAGCGCTGCTGTTCAGCCTCGCGGGGCAGATCGAGCGGGCCGCGCCGTGGAGCGGACGACGACCGCCGGTTTAGCGTTCGGACCGCCCCTGTCCACAACCTACCGCATGAGCGAATACCACTTGGTATTTCGCGTGCCGTCGACCCGTAAGCAGCGGCATGCCCGGTCTCCTACCGAACATGCCGCCGAAGACGTTAGTTGCGTACCGACCCGCGGCGGATCAGATTGACGATCCCGAGCAGGACCACCGCGCCGAGCAGCGAGACGAGGAACGTGCTGATCGTCAGCGGCGAGTTGTTGATATTGCCGCGCGACAGGATCAGCCCGCCGAGGAACGAGCCGACGATACCGACGATGATGTTGACGACCAAGCTATTGTTATCGCGCATGATCAGCCCGGCAAGCCAGCCGACGACACCACCGATGAGCAACCAGATGATAAGTGAAATCAAAGTAACCTCCTGTCGATATTGACCCGGCCGAGATAAGGTACCCGTCAACTGCCGGAAAGAAGCCGATACACCAGTAAAGCTGATATTACTGCACCGATTTGCACGCCTTCACGCGGGCGCGCGACCTATTTCGCCTCGTGCCCGGCGTCGGCGCGCTCAGACCGTCCCGTGGCAGTGCTTGAACTTGTTGCCCGAGCCGCACGGGCATGGCGTGTTGCGCGACACCGTGCGCTGCCATTCGGCGACTTCTTCGGGCGAGACGTCAGTGAGCGAAGCCGTTGCGCTCTCGGCGAACGCCAGCGCCCCGGCGGGCAGGTTGCCGCGCGGCCCGAAGGCGTCGTTGTTACCGGTGAACGGGTCGATGTGCGTCGTCACGAACCTCGGCAGCGGGCGCTCGTCGTAGCGCGGCGGCTCCATCTCGAAGCGCGCGTTGGCGAGCATGCGGGTGACGTCCTCGCGGACCTGCACCAGCATCCGCTCGAACAGCGCGAACGCCTCCGACTTATACTCGTTCAAGGGCGTCTTCTGCGCGTAGGCGCGCAAATGGATGACGTTGCGCAGCGCGTCCAATGTCGCCAGATGCTCCTTCCAGTGATGGTCGAGCGCCTGCAGCAGGAAATTCTTCTCGATCTGGATCCACGATGCCGGCGGCACGTCGGCAGCCTTTGCCGCCATCGCGGCATCGCTGTCGGCGATCAGCCGCTCGACCACCATCTCGGGGTCGATCCGCGCTTCCGTGACCCATGCGGCGACATCGATGTCGAGCCCCAGCGTGCCGGTCACCGCGGCCTGCAGTTCCTCGACGTTCCACTGCTCGGGGTAGCTGCCCGGCGGGCAATGCGCCGCGACGACGGCGTTGACGGTCTCGTAGCGCATGTCGAGCACGACATCGCCGACGGCTTCGGAGTCCATGATATCGGCGCGCTGGTCATAGACCACCTTGCGCTGGTCGTTCATCACGTCGTCGTACTGGACGACGTTCTTGCGCTGGTCGTAGTTGCGCGCCTCGACCTTCTTCTGCGCGGTCTCGATCGCTTTCGAGATCCACGGGTGGATGATCGCCTCGCCTTCCTCCAGCCCGTTGTTCATCATCCGGGTCAGCATGCTCTGCTGGCCGAAGATGCGTAGCAGGTCGTCGTCGAGGCTCAGATAGAAACGGCTGAACCCCGGATCGCCCTGCCGCCCCGACCGGCCGCGCAGCTGGTTGTCGATGCGGCGGCTCTCGTGGCGTTCGGTGCCGAGCACGAACAGCCCGCCGGCGGCGATCACCGCGTCGCGCTCGGCGGCGATCTCGGTCTTGATGCGGGCGATGGCGGCGGTCCGCTCGTCGCCCTCGGGAAGGTCCGCCAGCTCGTCGGCGACGCGCGCCTCGAAATTGCCGCCGAGCTGGATGTCGGTGCCGCGCCCGGCCATGTTGGTGGCGATGGTCACCCCGCCGAGCCGCCCGGCCTGCGCGACGATGTGCGCTTCCTGCTCATGGTAGCGGGCGTTGAGGACGGTGTGCTTGACGCCCTCTTTCTTGAGGAACTCGCTCAGCAATTCGGATTTTTCGATCGACACGGTGCCGACCAGGATCGGCTGACCGCGGGCGCTCGCCTCGCCGATGGTCTTGACGATGGCTTTGAACTTCTCGTCGGCGTTCTTGTAGAATTCGTCCTCGGCGTCCTTGCGCAGCACCGGCAGGTTGGTCGGGGCCTCGACGACGTTCAATTTGTAGATGTCGAAGAATTCCGCCGCCTCGGTCGAGGCGGTGCCGGTCATGCCGGCGAGCTTGGGATATAGCCGGAAATAATTCTGGAAGGTGATCGAGGCGAGCGTCTGGTTCTCGGGCATGATGTCGACATGCTCCTTGGCCTCGACCGCCTGGTGCAGCCCGTCCGCCCAGCGCCGCCCATCCATCATCCGGCCGGTGAACTCGTCGATGATGACCACTTTTCCGGCGCGCACGATGTAGTCGGTATCGAGGCGGTAGATGAGGTTGGCCCGCAGCGCCTGGTTGAGGTGGTGCACGACCTGCGTATTCTCGAAATCATACAGGTTCTCGCCCTCGAGCAGCCCGGCCGCCTCGAGTGCGCGCTCGGCGCGCTCGGTGCCGCTCTCGGTCAGGATCACCGACTTCTGCTTCTCGTCGATCTCGTAATCGGGCGCGTCGAAGGTCTTCACCACCGCGTCGACGGCGATATACAGCTCGGACTTGTCCTCGGTCGGGCCGGAGATGATCAACGGCGTCCGCGCCTCGTCGATCAGCACCGAATCGACCTCGTCGGTGATCGCGTAGAAGAACGGCCGCTGGACCATCTGCTCGCGCGAATACTTCATGTTGTCGCGTAGGTAATCGAAGCCGAACTCGTTATTGGTGCCATAGGTGATGTCGGCGGCATAAGCCGCACGCCGCGTGTCGTCGTCGATATTGGGGACGATGACGCCAACCGTCATGCCGAGGAACTTGTACACCCGCCCCATCCACTCGGCATCGCGGCTGGCGAGATAGTCGTTGACGGTAACGACATGGACGCCCTTGCCTGCCAGCGCGTTCAGATAACACGCCAGCGTCGCGACCAGCGTCTTGCCCTCGCCGGTGCGCATCTCGGCGATCTCGCCGCGGTGGAGAACGATGCCGCCGACCAGCTGGACGTCGTAATGACGCTGACCGAGCGCGCGCTTGGCGGCCTCGCGCACCGTCGCGAACGCCTCGGGCAGTAGCGCGTCGAGCGTTTCGCCGGCCGCGAAGCGCGCGCGGAACGCCGCGGTCTGCGCCTGCAGCTCATCGTCGGTCATCGCCGCGATGCCGGCTTCGAGCGCATTGACCCGCGCCACCAGCGGCTGCAGCGACTTGACGTAACGATCGGTCGAAGACCCGAAAATGCGCTTCGCAAGGGCAGCAAGCATGGAAGTCCTAACCGAATGGCAGGCCGTTACGGCCGCATACGGGCATTGCCCGTGACCGGCGGCACATAGGCAGCCGACCCGCTTTAGTCAATCGGAACGGCCGCTAAGCGACCTCGGACCGATGCCCGAAGGCGCGGGAGAACGGCCAGCGCGTGACTTCGCCGACAAACAGCGCCCACCAGATCAGCACCGGCTGGAACGCCAGCCGCGGCGCGTGATAGCCCCAGCCGAGCTTGACGCCGCCGAGCACGACACCGTCGACGGCATGCTTGATGTTCGCCGGCCAGACGGCCAGCGCATACAGCGCCAGCCCGACACCCGCGGCGTAGCGGAGGCGCGGGATCGTCAGCCCGATCGCGCCCGCCAGCTCGCAGACGCCGGTGAACAGCACGGTGTCGCGCGGCAGCGGCACCCAATCGGGGACGATCGGCAGGAACGCCTCGGGCGAGCGCAGATGATAGACCCCGGCGACGAGGTAGAAGGCGAACATCAGCCAGCGCATCGCGATGCGGGTGCGGGCGGCGGTCAATGCGCGTCGCCCCAGCTGCGTCCCGTCCCGATCTCGACGCCGAGCGGTACCGACAGCGTCACCATCGGGGCCGCGGCGGCCGCCATCACCGACCGGATCACCTCGCTCGCCGCCTCGACTTCGCTCTCGGCGACCTCGAACACCAGCTCGTCATGGACCTGCAGCAGCATCCGCGTGTCGGCCAGCTCCGCTGCCGCCAGCGCGCCGGGCAGGCGGATCATCGCGCGCTTGATGATGTCGGCGCTGCTGCCCTGGATGCGGGCGTTGACTGCGGCGCGCTCGGCGTTCTGGCGCTCGCCCTGCTGCTTCGAGTGGATCATCGGCAGATGCGTCTTGCGCCCGAACAGCGTCGTCACGAAGCCGGTTTCGCGGCACGCCATGATGGTTTCGGCCATGTAGCGCCGGATGCCGGGGAAACGGTCGAAATAGGTCTCGATGTAGCGCCCGGCCTCGCCGCGGTCGATGCCGAGCCGCTGCGCCAGCCCGAACGCCGAGTTGCCGTAGATGATCGCGAAGTTGATCGTCTTGGCCTTGTTGCGGCTGTCGCGGTCGGTGCCGCCGAAGACCTCCTGCGCGGTCAGGTTGTGGACGTCGCCGCCCTGCGCATAGACCGCCTTCAGCTCGGGCACGTCGGCGATGTGCGCCGCCAGCCGCAGCTCGATCTGGTTATAGTCGGCCGCCATGATGACGTGGCCGGCCTCGGCGACGAAGGCGTGACGGATCTTGCGGCCGAGCTCGGTGCGGATCGGGATGTTCTGCAAATTGGGATCGTTCGACGACAGCCGCCCGGTCGAGGTCGCGGCCAGTGCGTAGTTGGTGTGGACGCGGCCCGTCGCCGGATTGATCTGCGCCTGCAGCGCGTCGGTGTAGGTCGACTTGAGTTTCGAGTTCTGCCGCCATTCGAGCACCCGCGCGGCGACGTCGACACCGCTCGCCGCCAGCCGCTCGAGTTCGGTCACGTCGGTGACATAGGCCCCGGTCTTGCCGCTTTTCTTGCCCGATTTATAGCCGAGCCGGTCGAACAGCACCTCGCCCAATTGCTTCGGGCTGCCGATGGTGAACGGCCCGCCCGCGACCGCGAAGATTTCGGTCTCCAGCCTGGCGATCTCCGCCTCGTACGCCGCCGACAGTCCGACCAGCGCACGGGCGTCGACCTTGATGCCGGCGGTCTCCATTGCCGCGACCGCAGGCAGCAGCGGCCGGTCGACATGCTCGTAGATGCGCGTCACCTGCTCGCGCCACAGCCGCGCCTTGAAGCAGGAGTGCAGCCGCAGCGTCACGTCGGCGTCCTCGGCGGCGTAGGCCGTGGCGCGGTCGAGCGGGACGTGGGCGAAGCTGATCCGCGCCTTGGCGGTGCCGGTCAGCTCCTTATACGCCATCGGCGTGTGCCCGAGGTGGCGGGTGCTCAATTCCTCCATACCGTGATTCCAGCGCCCGCCGTCGAGCGCGTAGCTCATCAGCATGGTGTCGTCGTACGGGGCGATTAGCCCGACCCCGGCGCGCGCCAGCAGGATCATGTCGTATTTGAAGTTCTCGCCGATCTTGAGGACTCCCGGCGCGCCGAGCAGCGGACGCAGCCGGTCGATCACTGTCGCCAGGTCGAGCTGCTCGACCCGCTCGGCGAGCAGCCCGTCGCCGCGCAGATGCCCGACGGGCACATAGCACGCCAGCCCGGGTTCGAGCGCCAGCCCGATGCCGAGCAGATTGGCGCGCGTCGCGTCGGGGCTGTCGGCCTCGCTGTCGATCGCGACGACCCCCTGCGTCGTCGCCGCCGCGATCCACGAGTCGAGCCGGTCGAGCGTCGTCACGCACTCATAGGCCTGATGGTCGAACGGCTTGCCGGGCATTTCCTCGACCGGCACCGCATGATCGGCCTCGGCCTCGCGGCCGAGCTTCGCCAGCAGCGCGCGGAAGCCGTGCTTCGCGAGGAACGCCGCCAGCGGGGCGGGCGCGGGCGGGCGCAAGGTCAGCTCGGCGAGCGGGCGTTCGAGCGGCAGGTCGTCCTTCAGCCGCACCAGTTCGCGCGACAGCCGGGCATTGTCGGCGCTGGTTTCGAGCATCTCGCGCGTCTTCGGCCGCTTGACCTCGTCCAGCCGCGACAGCAGCGCGTCGACGCTGCCGAACTCGCGGATCAGGTCGGCGGCACCCTTGGGCCCGATGCCGCGGACGCCCGGCACATTGTCGACGCTGTCGCCCATCAGCGCCAGCACCTCGCCGACCTGCTCGGGCGGGACCCCGAACTTCTTGATCACCTCGGCGCGGTTGATCCGGCAGTTCTTCATCGTATCGTACAGGTCGAGCCCCGGCTGGACGAGCTGCATCAGGTCCTTGTCGGACGACACGATGCTGACGTCGAAGCCGTCCTTGAGCGCCGCCAGCGCATAGGAGGCGATGATATCGTCGGCTTCATACCCGGCCTCCTCGATGCACGGCACCGAGAACGCCCGCACCGCGTCGCGGATCAGCGGGAACTGCGGCACCAGATCGTCGGGCGGCGGCGGGCGATTGGCCTTGTAGTCGGCGAACATGTCGTTGCGGAACGTCTTCGACGACGCGTCGAGGATGACCGCCAGATGCGTCGGGGCCTCGGCCGCGTTGAGTTCGGCAATCAGCTTCCACAGCATCGCGGTGAAGCCGTAGACCGCGCCGACGGGTGTACCGTTCGGATCGGTCAGCGGCGGCAGGCGGTGATAGGCGCGGAAGATGTAGCCCGAGCCGTCGACGAGATAGAGGTGATTTTTCGGCATGGGCCAGGGTTTAGCAGGGTTGGCGGACGGGGTCAGTAATTTGGTGTGCGACGGCGCGTGCCCTTATTCCTGCTTCCCCTCCCCTTCGGGGGTGGGGGTTGGGGGTGGGGACTTCGAGCAGGAGGCGACAGATAATCACACGCAGGCGCCACCCCCAGCCCCTCCCCTGAAGGGGAGGGGAGCAGAAGGAATGGTTTACCGCACCACCCCGAACGCCCCGCTCCCGTAAAACCCGCGCCGGTAGTTCCGACCATAGTCCGTGCGCTCGTAGCTGAACGCCGCGGTCCCGGTCTCGCCCAGCGGCGCCACCACGGTCCCGTATTGCGAGTTCGATCCCCGGCTGCCGATGCCGAAGCCGACCTCGCCGTGGATCTTGCGGTCACGGCGGGGCGCGCCGAAATCGTCGTCGGTCAGCGCCAGCGCCTCGGCGGCGCGGTTGCGATGCTCGCCCTCGGCCTGCGCCGCGGCGATCTGCGCCGGGGTCAGCCGGATCGGCTCGCCAACGGTTGCCGGAGTAGCAGCGGCCGGATCGACGGCTTTCGCCGCAACCGGTTGGGCGGCATGGACCGCGATCGGCGTCGCGACAAGCAGCAGCATCGTCCCGAACGCTCGCATAAAAAATCCTTGTCCTGCCTCGGGACTGTCGACGGCTATAGCTGAAGCCGCGGTGAATGGCGATCAGCCTGCTCCCGGTCACCTCGACTACCGGCTCGCCACCGGATCGAGCACGGTATCCCGCGCGACCGCATCGGTCTTCGGAAAATCCACCGTGTAATGCAGCCCGCGGCTTTCCTTCCGCGCCCGCGCCGACCGGACGATCAGGTCGGCGACCTGCACCAGATTGCGCAGCTCGATCAGGTTCGGCGTGACGCGGAAATTGCCGTAATAGTCCTGCACTTCCTTGCGCAGCAGCTTGACCCGGTGCGCGGCGCGTTCGAGCCGCTTGGTCGAGCGGACGATGCCGACATAGTCCCACATGAAGCGCCGCAGCTCCGCCCAATTGTGGCTGACGACGACTTCCTCGTCCGAATCGGTGACGCGGCTGTCGTCCCACGCGCGCACCGGCGGCGGCTCCGCGCTGGCGTTCCAGCCCGCCGTGATCGCCTCCGCGCACGCCTGCCCGAAGACCAGGCATTCGAGGATCGAGTTCGACGCCAGCCGGTTCGCGCCGTGCAGCCCCGACTGCGTCACCTCGCCGACGCCGTACAGCCCCGGCAGGTCGGTGCGCCCGGCCAAGTCGACCAGCACGCCGCCGCAGCTGTAATGCGCCGCCGGAACCACCGGGATCGGCTGGACGGTGCAGTCGATGCCGAGTTCGAGCAGCCGCGCGTGGATCGTCGGGAAGTGGTGGCGGATGAAGTCGGCCTCCAGATGCGTCATGTCGAGCAGGACGTGGCTCAAGCCCAGCCGCTTCATCTCGGCGTCGATCGCACGCGCCACGACGTCGCGCGGCGCGAGCTCCATGCGCTCGGCATCGTAGCGGCCCATAAATCTCGTACCGTCGGGCAGTTTGAGCTGCCCGCCCTCGCCGCGCATCGCCTCGGTGATCAGGAAGTTCTTGACCTGGGGATGGTACAGGCAGGTCGGGTGGAACTGGTTGAATTCCATGTTCGACACCCGGCAGCCGGCGCGCCACGCCATGGCGATGCCGTCGCCGGTCGAGCCGTCGGGGTTGGTCGAATATTGATAGACGCGGCTCGCCCCGCCGGTCGCCAGCACGACGGCGCGCGCGACGAAGCGCTCGACGCTGCGGCTGGCGGCGCTCCACGCATAGACGCCGTGGCAGGCGCGGGTAGCAAAGCGCCGGCCCTCGACATGGGCGGCGGTGATCAGGTCGACCGCGACCCGCCCGGTGACCAGCGTGATGTTCGGGTTGGCGGCGGCGGCGCGCTCGAGCGCCTTCTGCACCGCCCAGCCGGTGGCGTCGTCGACATGGACGATGCGCCGGTGACTGTGGCCGCCCTCGCGGGTCAGGTGGAAACGTTCGGACACCGTTTCGCCGGCGTTGAACGGCACGCCGAGCTCCGTCAGCCGCTCGATGGCGCGGGCGGCGTTCTCGACGACGAATTCGACCGTGGCGCGGTCGTTCAAGCCGTTGCCGGCGACCATCGTGTCTTCGATGTGGCTGTCGAACGTATCACCGGCGTCGAGCACCGCGGCAATGCCGCCCTGCGCCCACGCCGTCGATCCGGCCGAGACGTCGCCCTTCGACAGCACCGCGACGCGAAGATGGTCGGCAAGGTTGAGCGCTGTAGTCAGCCCCGCCGCGCCCGAACCGATGACGATGACGTCGAAATGCTGCGCCTCCGCAGGCGCACGCCTAGCCAACCGCCAGCTCCGGCGCGGCTTCGGCCTGCGGCGTGCGCGGGCGGGTCAGCTGCAGGAAGACGTCTTCGAGGTCGGCCTCCTGCGTCGAGACGTCGACGACGCCGAGGCCGGCATTGGTCAGCCGGTGCAGGATATCGCCGGCCTGCGTTTCGCGCTTGTCATAGGTGATGCCGAGCGCGCGCGGGCCGCGCAGCACGGCGCGGCTGCCGAGCCCCGCCGGGACCGCGCTCAGATCGGCATCGACCGTCACCACCAGCACCTTGTCCTGCGCCGTCGCCAGCAGGGTCGAGGTCAGGTCGTTCGCCACCACCGCGCCCTGGTTGACGATGGCGATGCGGTCGCACAGCGCCTCGGCTTCTTCGAGATAGTGCGTCGTCAGCACCACCGTGGTGCCGCCGGCGTGCAGCTCGCGGACATACTCCCACAACTGCTGCCGCAGCTCGATGTCGACGCCCGCGGTCGGCTCGTCGAGGACCAGCACCGGCGGGTTGTGGACCAGCGCCTTCGCCACCAGCAGGCGGCGCTTCATGCCGCCCGACAGCGTCCGCGAATAGGCGTGCGCCTTGTCCTCCAGCCGCACGGCGCGCAGGATCTCCATGGTCCGGCGGCGACTGGGCGGCACGCCGTACAGCCCGGCCTGCAGCTCGAGCGTCTCGAACGGCGTGAAGAACGAATCGAACAGGATCTCCTGCGGGACGATGCCGATCGACGCCTTGGCATTGCGCGGGTGCTCGTCGATGTCGAAGCCCCAGATACGCGCCGAACCGCTGGTCTTGTTGACCAGCCCGGCAAGGATGTTGATCAGGGTCGACTTGCCCGCGCCGTTCGGCCCCAATAGCCCGAACATGCTGCCACGCGGGATTTCGAGGCTGATCCCGGCCAGCGCGCGCTTGCCGCCCGCATAGGTCTTTTCGAGTTTGCGGACCGAAATCGCCGACTGGGTATCCATGCGGGCGAGATAGTCCCCGCGCCGGCAGGCGGCAAGTGCGCTACTTTATCCTCGACGCCGGGCGAGGTGGTTCCATTCATCCCAACCAGCGGTTACACGCAGCGCATGGCAAGCATTCCCCCGCCCGAAGTCTTCTACGTCGACAGCACGCGCATCGCCTGCGACGGTGAGGAGGCCGGGGTGCCCGGCGGCGGCCATCCGCGGGTCTGGCTGCAGATGGGCGCGAACGGTTCGGCGGACTGTGGTTACTGCGACCGGCGCTTCATCCTGACCGGCGGCCCGGCCGACGCGCGCGGCGCCTGATCTGATGCGGCATGCGTCGCTTGCCCTGCTGCTGCTGACGACCGCCGCCAATGCCGCGTCGCCCGACACCGTCGCCTATACCGCCGCGCCGCAGCCGTTTGCGCGTATCGAGATCAAGCACACGCTGCTGACGGCCCGTCTCGCGCTCGGCATCCCCAAGCTGCTGCTGCTCAACCTCGCGGCCGGCGAGCGCGCCCGGCTGAAAGCCGTGCCGCTGCTCGGTAAGGGCACCGTCAAGACCAACCTGCTGCCCGGCGGCGAGGTCATCTTCCGCGCCAATCTGTACGGCGTCGCCGCGAGCGGCCGCGACGGCACGACGGTACCGACCGCCTGGCTCGACAAGGTCGTCGCCGACGACGCCGACGGCATCCTGTCGGTGTTCGCCCTGAACGCCGACCGCGTCGTCATCGTCCAGCCGGCCGCACCCGCCGGCGGCACCGTCTACAGCGTCCCGCGCGACGGCCGCGGCGACGCGACCAGCACCGTCCGCGTCGGCGACGAGAAGCTGCACGTCATCCTCGATCTGCGCTCGCCACACACGATCATGAACGGCACCGCGGCCCGCGCCGTCGAGGCGGCCGGGCTGGTCAAGCGCGGCGGCGCGGTCGGGCTGTGGGAGCCATTCCCGAAGAACGCGCTGCCCTATGAGACGCTGGTACCTGCGAAAGGCGCGACGTTGCTCGGGCTGCCGCTGATCGCGCCCACCGGACGCATCACCGAGGCGCGCGCGCGTGAACTCGACCGCGCCGCCAAGGCCGGAACCAGCACCGCCGCCGAGGACGCCGACGCGATCGTCGTCACCGCCGACGTCAAGCGCAAGAAGCGCGACGCGTGGGTGATCATCGGCCGCGACGTGTTGAACCACTGCTCACG